>JAOUCL010000466.1 GCA_029859805.1 Rhodospirillales bacterium
TATCAAGAGCCCTGGTCGACGAATCGCTACCGAGCTTTTCTCTCTTATTCTCCTTAGCAAAGTACATGTTGCCACCCCCAATCCAGCAACGGATTCATTACTAATACGGGCAACAAAATCGTGAATACAAATAATTCAAATTCGCTGTATTGGGTAGTGTCCAGAATCTTTCGCACTTTTGTTTTCGGGCTGGTGGCTGATCTGGTCAGGCCGTCATCCTTTGCTGCTTGAGCAGGTCCATGTTCATGTAGCGCTTGAGGGACCATTTGGTGCCGGCGATGTGCCTCAACCTGGCCGCGGCCAGGTTGAGGGCCGATTGACCGTCGGGGAAGGCCCCCACGACCCGGGTCCGTCGCCTGATCTCCCGCATGATCCGCTCGAGCGGGTTGTTGGTCTTCAGCTTGATCCAGTGCTGGTCGGGAAAGGCATAAAAGCTGAAGGTCTCCGCGATGTGGCTCTCGACCAGCTCGGCGGCCCTGGAGAGCTTCTTGGCCTTGAGGTTGGCAACGACCTCCGCGGCCTTCCTGGAGGCCGCCGCACGGCTTTCCTGAGCATGGATGGCCTTCAGCATGTGAGCAACCTCACGCACCTTGGTCGAGGGCACGTGGCTGAAAACGTTGCGGTAGAAATGTACGACACAGCGCTGCCACCGGGCCTCGGGATAGAAGTCCGATACGCTCTCGACCAGCCCCAGGCAGGCGTCCGAGACGATCAGCTCGACGCCAGAGAGGCCGCGCTCCTTGAGGTGCCCCAGGAACGCGCTCCAGCCGGCCTTGTCCTCCTTGGCGCCTTCCACGATCCCCAGGATCTCGCGGAAACCCTCCTGGTTCACGCCGATCGCCACCAGCAGCGAGACGTTGCGCACCTCGCCGGCCCAGCTGCGCTTCAAGACGATGCCGTCCAGATAGACGTAAGGATGCGTCCCCTCGATCGGCCGGTTCCGCCACGCCTCGATCTGGGCGTAGATCTTCTTGTTGAGGTTGGAAACCGTCCCAGGGCTCACCCGCGTGCCCCACAAGGCCTCGGTGATGTCCTCGACGCGCCTGACCGAGACACCGGCAAGGTACATCTCCATCAAGGCCTCCTCGACCGAGCTCTCCCGCCGGCGGTAGCGCTCGATGATCGCCGTCTCGAACGTCTGGCGCCGCAGCTTCGGCACCTGCAACGAGACCTCGCCGGCCGTCGTGTGAAGCTTGCGCCTATACGACCCCGCCCGCGTGTCCTGACGGGCCTCCGTGCGCTCGTAGCGACCCGCCTGGCAAAGCCGGTCCGCCTCCGCATCCAGCAAGGCGTTCAACGTGTCCTCCACGCTGCCGCGCACAATGTGCTTCAGATGATCTTGAATCCGCTCGTCGTCGATCCGGATGACGTTCGACAAACCCTTCGTGCTATCCTCTACCATGGTGGCTCCTTCCTTCTGGGGCGGTTGATTTCGGCAAAACCAGCCTAACCAGATTCGGGGGCCACCAGCCCCACCTCAAATGTGCGAAAGATCTTTTACGTTATCGGGGAGCGGAACCAGGCCCGCGGCGGCCGCCGCCGCGACGCAGAGCGCGGCCAGGCCATTCATCAGGACATAGAGGTCACGCGTGCCAGTCAACCCCAGGCGAACCACGAGGGTGCGCTTGCCCGTCGCCCCGTCGGCCACGGCGTCCGGGATCTCGTTGACGAGCAGGATGTTGACCACCCAAAGCGCGACCGGCAGGGAGAGCAGCAGCCCTCCCCAATCGAGCGACCCGCTCTGCAGCCAGGCGGCGCCGGTCACCGGCAGGACCCCGAAACCGACCCCTACCGCGGCTTCGCCGAGACCGCGCGCGCTCAGCCGCACGGGCGGCACGGAATAGAGGATCCCGAGGGTGACCCCTACCGCTCCGAACAGGAGGACCCCCAAACCTTTCGTCGCGAAAAGCGTAATCCCGAGCACGGCCGCGAAGACCAGGAGCGCAACGCCCCAGCGGAACATCTGGCGCGCCGTCATGATGCCGTCCTGGATGTGGCGGGAGCCGCCGGTAAAGGGGGGGATCCGCCCCGTGTTGATCCGGTCGGTGCCCCCTAGGTCGTCGTAAACATCGTTGAGAATGTTCACCCCGGCATGGACCGCGAGCGTGGCGGCAAGCGCCAGGGCGAAAGGCCCGGGGTCGAGCGTCCCGTCCAGGCGGGCGCCCCAGGCCGTGCCGAGCAACACCGGCAGGGCCGAGGCCGGAAAGAACATGGGCCGGGTGGCCGTCAGGAGCCGCTTCGCGCATCCTAGGGGCGGTCGGCCGAGGCGCGCGCCGCGCGACGACTCGATGCCGGAGGTCGTTGTCATCGGATGTCGACCTTTCCATTCGAATCGTAGCGCCCAAACTGGCGCCGGCGCATTGAGGCACGTCAAATGGCCGAAACGGCACCTCGGCCGCCGTAGGCGGTCACGAGTCGTGGTCTATTTCCAACGGCCCGTCCCGGGGTTAGCCTTTGAAAGGGAGCCTCGGACACTCCGCGGTTCGCCCGCGAGCGAGGAGAGCATGGATGACTGGGAACACCTACGAGACCGGCCGCCTGAACCTGCCGTTTGTCGGCCACAGCACCTTCGCCAAGCAGCCGGTCTGCCTCGATTGGGACCGGATCGAGGCCGAGGTCGCGGTCCTCGGCGTGCCCTTCGACATGGGCACGCAGTACCGCTCGGGCGCGCGTTTCGGGCCGCGCGCGATTCGCGAGGCCTCGACGCTCTTCTCCTTCGGGCACGGGGGGGCTTACGACTTCGAAGACGACGTCACCTATCTGCCCATCGACCAGGTCCGGATCATCGATCTCGGCGACGCCGACATCGTCCATACCGA
>JAOUCL010000183.1 GCA_029859805.1 Rhodospirillales bacterium
GAACCTGTCGACCTGCAAGGGGATGTTCTTCCTCTTGTAGCCCTTCTTCAGCTCCTCCTTGAGGTCCGAGAAGATCAGGATGGTCTTGCGCCCCGGGTTCTTCTCGTTGAGGTACTCGATCGCCTGCAGGACGCCGCCCGTGACGTCCGTGAAGGCGGCCGGCTTGACCTTCCTCACGAAGTCGTCGACCAGCTGCCGGAACTTGCGTTTCTGCTGGTTGGCCATGGACGGGCGGTCGTCGAAGGTGATCTTGGCGACGATGTCCTTCTCGCTGAAGCTGCCCGTGTCGATGCGGGCCACGGCGAAGGAATCGCCGGGGTCCAGGCGCGCCAGGATGGCGTTGATGATCCGCTGGGCCTGCTTCAGCTCGCCCGTATAGGTGCCCGAGGTGTCCATCAGCATGTAGACACCACGGCCCGGCGGGATTGGCTCATCACAACCGGTGAGAACCAGCGCCAGCGCGATTCCCGCGAGCGATAGAAAGCGTTTCATGACAATGTCCCTCTCACGATTGTCCCCGGGCGGGCTTGCGGACGCCGCCGGAATGCGACTTGACCTGCGACTCGAGCCACAGGGGCAGGAAGATGACCACGTCGTAGATGTCGACCAGGGCCTTGCCGACGTACCGGAACCCGTCTCCCACGGTGCGCAGCAGCACCGCAAGACCGCGCAGGGAACCGACCGTCGCTATGCCCAGCACGGTGCGCAGCGAGTGGATGAAGGTCTCGAGCGGGATGGCGACGAAGGTGAGCGCGAAGGGCAGGACGAAGCCCATGCCCATCTGCGCGGCGGTGGTGATCCACTGGAACTGAACCTGATAACTGGTTCCGTCGCCGCCTCTCAGCAGGGCACTGGTGGCGAGTTCGTCCTGCAGCAGGATCTCGCGCATGTAGGCGAGGCCCGCCTCGACGCAGGCGAGACTGGTGAGGATCGTCAGGGTGATCCAGATCATCCGGATGCGCATCTTGTCCGACATCGCGCCGATGACCGGGAACAGGCGGGTGATGCGCAGCGATTCCATGAGGAACAGGCCCATGGAGAGCTCGACCAGGATGATCACCAGCGCGGCGATGTCGGCGACCTTGAAGCCACCGATGTAGTTGCCGCCGCCGACCATCTCGGCCATCGGCCGGGCGATCAGGTTGAAGTTGATGAGCGCGCCACCGACGGCGATCGCCAGCACGAAGAGCGAGATGAAGAACTGGACCAGCGAGGAGGACGACAGCATGCGCTCGGCACGGTCCGACTTCTTGATGATGTTCTCGTACTCGTCCATGTGCCGGTCGATGATCTGGGTGCGCTGCAGCAGGCTGGTGACCTTGCCGTCGACCTGGCCGAGCAGCTGGATCGCCTTGCGCCAGGCCGGGATCATGTTCTTCAGGTGCTGATGGCGCGACTCTGTCGCCGTCCGGTAGTCGTTGCGGGCTTGCTCCTGCGCCTTGACCAGCGAGGTCTGGATCGACTCCAGGATCTTGGCCACCATGGGGTCGCCCTTGGAGTCGATGTCGGCCACCGCCTTGACCGCGTTGACCCACCCGGGCGGGGTCGGCGGGACCACCTTGCTCTGGTCGTGGTCCTCTTCCATCTTGGTGACCTGTTCGCTCAGCCTGCGATTGAGCGTGGGGCACTCGGACAGGTCTCTGCGTACGCCGGCGTCGACGCGTTCGAACTCGCGCTCGACGATGCGCTCGGCCGCTTCCCGGCCCGCCGCCAGCAGGACCTCACTGTTGCGCTGCACCAGCTTCTCCGCGGCGCGCAGCACGGACCTCGAGGACATTCTGAGCGCGCGGTAAATCGCGCGGGTCAGCGTCAGGATGACGCGGTGCGCCGGGATCCTGGCGAAATACATGGCCAGGGTCAACACGACGAACCAGAGCACCCACGAGGCGGGTGAATTCAGCGAAAATGCGTCCGCTAACTGCATGGCGGCCTCTCTTCCATATCGTTCCTCCGAGAAAGCCCCCCGGGCGACCCCCGGGTACGGCTTTCATCCCTGCGTCGCATAATCACGGCGAAAGGTATGGAAAGGGTTAAACATAAAGAATGCGGAGATTCTGTGGCGATCCCTGGAAAATGGCGGCTAGCAGGGGGCGAACCGCCCTCCGCAGCACCAATTTCTTAACCATTCGTTATTTCCAGATCGGCTTGCCGCTGCCCGGCAGGCCGTAGTCGGCCCATTTCCGGGTGACCTCCTCGATCACGTCCTCTTTCATGCGGATCCGGGTGCCCCAGGTGCGCTTGGTCTCGGGCGGCCACTTGTCGGTGGCGTCCAGGCCGATCTTGGCGCCCAGGCCGTCCTCCGGCGAGGCGAAGTCCAGATAGTCGATCGGCGTATCGGTTATCACAGTAATGTCACGGCCCGGGTCCATGCGGGTCGAGATCGCCCAGATCACGTCCTTCCAGTCGCGCGCGTCGATGTCGTCGTCCACCACGATGACCCATTTCGTGTACATGAACTGGCGCAGATAGGACCAGATGCCCATCATGATCCGCTTGGCATGGCCCGGATAGGCCTTCTTGATGGCGACCACGGCGACCCGGTAGCTGCAGCCCTCGGGCGGCAGCCAGAAGTCGCGAATCTCCGGGAACTGCTGCTGCAGGAGCGGCACGAAGACGTCGTTCAAGGCCTCGCCCAGGATCGAGGGCTCGTCCGGCGGCCGGCCGGTAAAGGTCGAGAGGTAGATCGGCTCGCGGCGCATGGTCACCGCGGTCACCGTGAACACCGGAAAGGGCTCGACCGCGTTGTAGTAGCCGGTGTGGTCGCCGTAGGGGCCCTCGTCGCGAGTGTCCTCCAGGCTGACCTCGCCCTCCAGCACGATCTCGGCCTGGGCCGGCACCTTGAGCGGCTGCGTCTTGCAGTCGACCAGCTCGACCTTGCGGCCGCGCAGCAGGCCGGCGAAGTGATATTCCGAAAGCGTGTCGGGCACCGGCGTGACGGCGGCGATGATGGTGCCGGGGTCGGCGCCGATCACGGCGGCGGCCGGCAGGGGTTCCCGCTTCGCCTGCTTCCAGCGGGCATGGTGCTGGGCGCCGCCGCGGTGCCTCAGCCAGCGCATCAGGGTCTGGTTGCGGGCGATCACCTGCAGGCGGTAGATGCCCAGGTTGAAGTCGTCCTCCCGGCGCTTGTCCGGCCCCTTGGTGACGACGAGCGGCCAGGTGATCAGCGGCGCCGGCTCGCCGGGCCAGCAGGTCTGGACCGGCAGGGCTGAGAGGTCGACGGCCTCGCCGGTCAGCACGACCTCCTGGCAGGGCGCCTTGCCGACCGACTTCGGTTTCATGGCCATGACCTGCTTGAGCAGCGGCAGTTTGTCCCAGGCGTCCTTCAGGCCGCCGGGCGGCTCGGGCTGGCGCAGGAAGGCGAGCGTCTCGCCCAACTCGCGCAGTGCCGACGGCTCGCGCTCCATGCCCCAGGCGACCCGCTCGACCGTGCCGAAGAGGTTGATCAGCACCGGCATGGGGTATTTCGTGCCGCCCGAGCCAACCACGTTTTCGAAGAGCACCGCCGGCCCGCCCTCGGCCAGCAGGCGGGTCTGGATCTCGGTCATCTCGAGATCGGGCGAGACCGGCGCGGCAACGCGCACGAGGCGGCCCTCGCGTTCCAGGCGGGCGATGAAGTCGCGCAGCGAGTCGTAGGGCATGGGCGGGCTGTCCCCCGGTTGCGGCCAGCCCTATTGACGCCAGGGCGAGGGCCCGCCGTCAAGCCGCCGATCGGACCTCAGGCCGCTTCGACCTTGAGCACCGTGCCCTCGACGGCGATCACCTGCACCTTGCCGCCGGCCGGCAGGTCTTCGGGGCCCTCGATCTTCCAGGTCGAGTCGTCGACCCGGATCTTGCCCTGGCCGTTGACGATGGGCTCTTCCAGAGTGAAGTGGCGGCCGACGTACTGCTCGCCGCGGCGGTTGAGGGTCGGGAGGTCGGTCTCGGTCGGGTGGCGCCTCAGATAGACGCGCCAGCCGACCACCGCGCCGACCGACAGCACGGACCAGACCAGGAACTGGATCTCCCAAACGGTCTCCGGAAAGATCAGCAGGATCAAGCCGACCACGCCGGCGGCGACGCCCAGCCAGATGAAGACCGCGCCGGGCAGGAAGACCTCGATGATCATGAGGACGACCGCCGCGATCCACCAATGCCAGAACTCGGCCAATTCGAGGAAGTTCATGCCTGGTCGCCTCCGGAACCGTGGCCCCAGGGCCCGGGAGCGCTTGGACGGGCCATCGGTCCGCCGGAGACAGGCCTGTCTCCGCCTGCGCCGCCCGCCGGTCCGCCGGTCGTGGGCCTGCTCGGGGGTCTGCTCGGGGGCCTCGGCCTGCCGCCGCCGCTCGCGCCGCCGCCCCCTGGCCCGGCGCCGCCGTCGGGACCGTTGTTGCCGAAGGCCTCGCGGGCGATCTCGGTGATGCCGCCGATGGCGCCGATCACGCTGCTCGCCTCGAGCGGCAGGAACAGGATCTTCTGGTTTGGCGAGTTGGCGAAGCGGCCGAGCGCGTCGACATAGCGCTGGGCGACGAAGTAGTTGATCGCCTGGACGTCGCCCGCGGCGATGGCGTCCGAGACAAACTGGGTGGCGCGCGCCTCGGCCTCGGCCTCGCGCTCTCGCGCCTCGGCGTCGCGGAACGCGGCCTCGCGGCGGCCCTCGGCCTCGAGGATCGCGGCTTTCTTCTCGCCCTCGGCGCGCAGGACCGCAGCCTGCCGCGCGCCCTCGGCCTCCAGGACCACCGCGCGCTTTTCACGCTCGGCCTTCATCTGGCGGGCCATGGAGTCGACCAGGTCGCGCGGCGGGCTGATGTCCTTGATCTCGATGCGGGTCACCTTGACGCCCCAGGGTTCGGTCGCGTCGTCGACGATGGTGAGCAGCTTGGCGTTGATCTGGTCACGTTCGGACAACAGCTCGTCCAGGTCCATCGAGCCCATGACCGTCCGGATATTCGTCATGGTCAGGTTGAGGATGGCGCGTTCCAGGTTGCGCACTTCGTAGGCCGCCTTGGCGGCGTCCAGCACCTGGTAGAACACCACGCCGTCGACCTGGACCACGGCGTTGTCCTTGGTGATGACCTCCTGGGACGGCACGTCGAGCACCGTCTCCATCATGTTCATCTTGGCGCCGATGCGGTCCATGAAGGGGACGATCAGGCGCAGGCCCGGCCGCAGGGTCACCGTGTAGCGGCCGAAACGCTCGACCGTGTACTCCAGGCCCTGGGGCACCGCCTTGACGCCCATGAACAGGACGACGACGCCCAGCACCAGGACAACGATCGCGAAAATGCCGAAATCGGTCAGTTCGAAAGGCATGGATGGCCTCCAACAGCAATGCGGGGCCTATCCTGTCCCCGAGGTGACAAGCCGGATCATGGCTCATGGTCGAAAGGGATAATCCCGAAGTCGCTAGCAGTATAGTGGTAAACAATCGCTCTACGTGAGCAGGAATTGCCGGCGCGGACAGCGGGCGAAGGGTCTTGCGCTCTCTGCCGGGAATACCGATGTATGTGCGATTCCCGGGCCCGGCTCCCGGATCTTCACGGGGTCGGATATTTTCTCAGGATTCGTTAGCATTCGTACAGTAGCGTGATTTCGATCGGTCCGCACCACGCATCAGCCAAAGAGCGCGGCGGGGGATCGGTACGTTCGAGGCATCGAGAGGCGTAGGAGCAATGGCGCAGTTCTGGGTGGTCGGGGGCGAACACACCGGCACGAAATCGGGGCAGGCCCTCGGCCGGAGGGAGCGATGGATCGGCCCGTTCGGCGATTACGAGCTGGCCCGCGAAGAATGGCAGCGACGCTCGAGCAACGGCGCCAAAGCGCGCAGCGCCGCCCGCTACCGGATCGAGCACATCGATCCGGACTCGCCGCCGCCCTGTACCGACTAGACGCGCCCGGTGCCCTGGAAACTGCCCGAGAGCGACGACGAGCTCCTCGAGCTCGCCAAGGGCTATCCTTATCGCCCGCCGCCGGGCTCGTATCTCTTCGTCGAGGGCGCGGCGCGGCCGCTTGCCGCCGGCACCGACGCGCCCGAGTTGTTTCGCGGCCGCGTGCCGGTCGTCGCTCACGGCTCGAACCGCTCGGCCGAGCAGCTCGCCCGCAAGTTCGGCGGCGCCGCCGAGATCCCGGTGTCCCGCGCCCGCCTGGGCGATTACGACGTGGTCTATTCGGCGCACATGACCCGCTACGGCGCCATCGCCGCCAACCTGCGGCACGTGCCGGGCATGCACGTCGAGGTCTGGATCACCTGGCTGACCGAGCTTCAGCTCACCCGCATGCACGAGACCGAGCTGGGCACCGAGATCTACCGCTACGGCGAGCTCAACAACGTGGCGATCGCGCTCGAGACCGGGCCCTCCGGGGAGATCGAGCAGGCCGGCGTCTACCTCAGCTCCTACGGCTGCCTGGCGGAGGGCGGTGCACCAATCGGCTTGGCGGCGGTGGCGGCTGTCGGACGGCCGCACGACAGCCTGCACCAGGAGGCGGTGCTCGCCCTGGTGCGCGACCGCCACCGGCCCGATCGGGAGGTCGAGGCCATGGTCCTGGCCAAGATCCGCGACCCGGCCCGGCGCCGCGCCCTGATCGAGGAGTTGCGCCGGACGGCGCTGCCGCCCGAGGCGCCGCACTTCGAGGCCGTCGCGCTGTAGGGTGCGTAGTGGTTACGAGCGGTTGGCTGACCTCTGCTTAGCCTTCACGCGCCAGACCACTGCGAAGGTGGTGGTGGCATCCTCCCGAAACCACGCCCATGCGGCGGGGGTCTGAACCCGCAGGGCCGCCTGCGCGTTGCGCCGAAGCGCCGGCTCCGGAAGGATGCGTCTGAAACCACCCAGCATGGAGGGAGTCGAACCCCCGACAGCCTATGGCGGACCGCTGCGGGCGATGCCCGGCGGCGGCGCCTTCCGGTTGCTGCTCCAGCACTAGCAGCGGAAAACTGCGAAATCGTGAATCCGAACGGCTATCTTGCTGTTGCCGGGTCGATCACTTCGATCGATCGGCCGCGGCTTGGGGTGCGGACAGATCGAAGCTGCCGGACGGCACGCCGAGGACGAAGGTGCGCGCCACACCGTCGGACTGCGCCATGGTTTGCAGGACGCGAAGCTGCAGCAGATCGGGGTTGTCCTTGAGCATGCGCGCGGCGTTCGAGAGGTTGCGCAGCGCGGCCTGCTCGCCGCGCGCCCTTTCCAGGGCGGCTTCGCCTTCCTTGCGCGCGGTCGGCACAGCAGCATAGGCGGCCCGCAGCTCCTTGCTCAGCATGAAGTCGCGCAGCGATACCGCGAGCACCTCCAGGCCGACCACGGCGAGCGACTGGGCGATTTCCTCATGCACCTCGGCGGCGATCGGCTCCCGGTCGGCCAAGAGTTCATCTAGGGGCCGCTTGGCGGCGGCCTTCCGCGCCGCGACCTGAATCGTGTGGTGCAGCTGCTGGTCGATGCTTTGCACCTCGGACCTGACCTTCAGCGGATCGACGACGCGGTACTCGGCGACCAGGCTCAGCTTGAGCCCGATGTTGTCGCCGGTGAGAACTTCCTGCCCGGCGACGATTTCGAGCGAGCGGCGTTTGTCGAAGGTGACGACCTGGTGGGGTGGCGAGAGGCGTCTGTAGGCCCCCGGTTCCAAGTGTTTCTGGAATCTTCCGTCGCGGTAGAGCAACCCCCATTGGTGATCTTGCACCACGAAGCGCTTGAACCGGCGCAACAAAGCGAGCAACGCCAAGGCAGGGACACCGATCGCCAGGGTGATGCCGGCGAGGGCCAGGATTGCAGCCAAATCCATCGCATAAGTCCTTTGAGATCAACCGCCAGGCGGCCGGTTGTTCGGCTCGGGCCATATCCGGAGCGAGACTAGCTTTGCGAAAGATAAGAGGGATTTAAGAGATCGGCGGAAAGGGAATTTGACGCTACTGGTTTCGGATGCTCACCCGCCGATCCGCCAAACGACGGCGTTGCGCACGTCGGTGTCCTCCAGCTCGCGCGAGGTCTTGACGGAGTAGGCAATGACGCGCTCGAGGCCCGCCTTGGGCAGGTAGCTGCGTCCCGGGTCGCCGAGCAGTACCTCGGTGCCTTTCGCGGCCAGCGTCTTCAGCCAGGTCTCGACGCTCTCGGCCATGGGGCGCTCGTAGCAGACGTCGCCGGCCAGCACCAAGTCCCACCCCGGGTTCGCGATGCCGACCAAGTCGTCCTCGACCACCTCGAGCGCCACGCCGTTGAGGGCCGCGTTCAGGCCGATCGCCGCGGCGGCGAAGCGGTCGACCTCGGCGGCCTCGACGCGGGCCGCGCCGGCCCGCGCCGCGGCGATGCCCGCGAGGCCGGAGCCGGCGGCGAAGTCGAGCACGCGCTTGCCGGCGACGACCGACGGATGGTCGAGCAGATAACGAGCCAGCGCCTGGCCGCCGGCCCAGGCGAAGGCCCAGAATGGCGGCGGCAGGCCGGTCCGGGCCAGGTCCGCCTCGGTTGCCTGCCACAGCGGCACGACCTCGCTGGCCAGGTGCAGCGCGATTTCGGGGACGAGGGGGGCGGCGCCGACCGCCGTGTTCGCGCGGATGAAGGCGGCCGGGTCGGGCGCGCTCACAAGGGCGCGCCGGCGGCGACGATGCCGGCCAACAGGATCCAGCCGACGAAACGGTTGGACCGGAAGCGCAGCAGGCAGTTGGCCGGATCGTCGATGTCCAGGGTGGCGATCTGCCAGGCGAAGTGCAGGGCGACGCCCAGGACGCCGGCCAGGAAGGGCCAGCCGAGCCCGGCGGCGGTGCCCGCGGCCAGCATCAGCAGCACGGCGAGCGCGTAGAAGCCGACCAGCCAGGGCCTGGTCGCGGCGCCCAACTTCAGCGCGGTGGACTTGACGCCGATCAGCGCGTCGTCCTCCTTGTCCTGGTGGGCGTAGATCGTGTCGTAGCCGAGCGTCCAGGCGAGGCCGGCCAGGTAGAGCAGCACCGGCGGCCAGGCCAGCGCGCCGGTCACCGCCGCCCAGCCCAGGAGCGCCCCCCAGTTGAAGGTCAGGCCGAGCCAAGCCTGCGGCCAATAGGTGATGCGCTTCATGAAGGGATAGGTGAACACCAGCGCCAGGGACGCAATGCCCAGGGCGACGGCGAAGCCGTTGAACTGCAGCAGGACCGCGAGGCCGGCCAGGAGCTGCAGGGCCAGGAAGACGGCGGCCCGCGTCATGCTGATCTGGCCGCTGGGGATCGGCCGGCCCGCGGTGCGCGCGACGCGCCCGTCGTAATCGCGGTCGACCATGTCGTTATAGGTGCACCCCGCCCCGCGCATGATCAGGGACCCGGCCGCGAAGAGCGCCAGCAGGCGCCAATCCGGCCATTCGCCCCAAGCCGCAAGCGCCAGGGACAGCCCCCACCAGCAGGGGAACAGTAGCAGCCAGGTCCCGATCGGCCGGTCGATGCGCGCCAGCTTCAGGTAAGGCCGGACCGGCGCCGGGGCGAGGCGGTAGCTCCAGTGCCCGCTTCGGATGTCGCTGGCCCCACCGCTGGTCCCTTTGCTGGCCGTTGTCTCGGGGGCGCTTGTCATGGCCAAATACCAAAGGTCATAGATAATGACTCATTTCATGGGAGCGTATCGGGTCGCCCGGGTAGGCGCGGTGCGCAGCGCCATGCCTAGCATCGGGCAAGCGCCGCAACGCCCCCCGGCGACTCGATACG
>JAOUCL010000022.1 GCA_029859805.1 Rhodospirillales bacterium
CTTCGGCAGCGCACCTGGCCTCTTCGCCCAGCCGGCCAATCTGATGCGGCCGGATTTCTGGCGCATGTTCCGCGACCTCCTGCGCTTTTAC
The DNA here is from genome assembly GCA_029859805.1 of Rhodospirillales bacterium. GTDB lineage: Bacteria > Pseudomonadota > Alphaproteobacteria > Kiloniellales > JAKSDN01 > CAMYKD01. The sequence goes on from JAOUCL010000022.1 coordinate 92, forward strand.
CGAGAGGCGCCGCGCCTCGTGGCCCGCCGCGATCTGGACCGGGTCACGCTGGGCGAGCTCCTGGCCGAAGGCGGGTATTCAGATGTTTTCGCGCACCGCCACCTTCTGCCCATGGCGGCGGCGATCTGGTCTTCGACTTTGGACGACATCCTCGCCTTTCCGGCCCAGACCTTCGTGCGGTTCTTCGAGAACCACGGCCTGTTCAACCTGGGGGAGCGGCCCCAATGGCGCAGCGTTCTGGGCGGCAGTCGCCGATACGTGGATGCCCTCTGCGCGCCCTTCCGGCACAGGGTGCATCTCGCCTCGCCCATCGTCGCGGTTTGGCGAACCCCGGCCGGCGTGTTCCTGCGCGACGCTGCCGGCCGGGAACAGAGTTTCGATCAACTCGTCATCGCAACCCACGCCGATCAGGCCCTGGCGATGTTGGGTCCGGACGCGGCCGCCGAGGAGAGCCGTGTTCTCGGGGCCTTCCGATACCAGGAGAACCGCGCGGTGCTCCATCGCGACCCGGCGCTCATGCCGCGGCGCCGGCGTGCCTGGGCGAGCTGGAACTACCTGGCCGAGGGCAGCGCCGAGACGACGCGCCGGGTCGCCGTCAGCTACTGGATGAACCGTTTGCAGCGGCTCGGCACCACGCGGGACGTGTTCGTCACTCTGAACCCTCTGCACGAGCCCGCGCCGAATTTGACCTTTGGGGACTACACCTACCATCATCCGCAGTTCGACCGGGCGGCGCTCTTGGCCCAGGAGCGGTTGCCCTCGATCCAGGGTCTGAACCGCGTGTGGTTTTGCGGCAGCTACTGCGGCTACGGCTTTCACGAGGACGGCCTGCAGGCCGGTCTCGCGGTGGCGGCGGCGCTCGGTCAGCCCGCGCCCTGGGCGGCCGACGTCACGCCGATGAGCCCGGCCTGGCGCGCGGTGACGCCGAGCACACCGGCCATGGCGGCCGAATAGGGACAGGCAGGGTTCCGGGTTCGAAATGAAAGATGCCGCGGTGACTACCTCCAGCCTCTACTTCGGCCGAGTGATGCATAAGCGCTTGCTGCCCTTTCGCCATCGCCTCGATTTTCGGATCTTCTCGCTCTATCTCGATCTCGACGAGCTGCCGGCCCTGTCGCGGCGCCTGCGGTTCTTCTCGCACAACCGGTGGAACCTCTTCGGCTTCCTGGACCGGGATCACGGCGCGCGCGACGGCACGGCCCTGCGGCCATGGCTGGACGCACGCCTCGCCGAAGCCGGCATCGATCTGGAGGGCGGCGCCGTGCGCCTGCTCTGCTTCCCGCGCTTGCTGGGCTACGTGTTCAATCCGCTCAGCATCTGGTTCTGCTATCACAAGAGCGGCCGGCTGACCGCCGTGCTATACGAGGTGCGCAACACCTTCGGCGAGCAGCACTGCTATCTCATCCCTGTCGACCCGGCGCGCGCGCCGGACAGGCCCATCCTGCAAAGCTGCGACAAGGGCTTTTACGTCTCGCCCTTCATCGGCATGGCCGCGACCTACCACTTCCGCCTCGCCGAGCCGGACACTCGCCTCGCCGTGGTGATTCGGCAGTGGACGCCCGAAGGCGCGCTCCTGGTGACGTCGCAGACCGGGCGGCGGCAGCCCCTGGATGACGCGACCCTGCTGAGGGCCTTCCTAGCCTACCCACTGATGACCCTGAAGGTGATCGCCGGAATCCACTGGCACGCGTTCAAGCTCTGGCGCAAGGGCGCCAAGCTCGTGCCGCGCCCGCCCGCACCCGAGCACGCGGTCACCCTGGTGCGGCCGCCGCTCGGCCGCGCCGCCGAATGACGCCTTGTATTACGTCCAATCCTGAAAACGGAACCCCCATGCAAGCCGATATCGAATACCCGGAGCGTTTTCAACGCGGCGGCCTCGCCGAAAGCCTGGTCCTGGCGCTGGCCGCGCGGGTCAATACGGGCGAGCTTGCCATTACCTTGCCCCATGGCGGCGAACGCTTCTTCAAGGGGACCCAAGCGGGACCCGGTGCGGCGCTGCGGGTTCACCACCCGCGCGCCCTCCGCCGCATCCTGCTCGGCGGCACGCTGGCCTTCGCCGAGGCCTACATGGAGGGCGATTGCGACAGCCCGGACCTGGCCGCGCTGGTGGAGTTCGTGATCCGGAACGAGGCGGCCCTGCTGACGGCGCTCGACGGGCAGCGCTGGACCCGCGCGCTGCAGCGGCTCGGCCACCTGCTGCGCCCCAATTCGAAGCGCGGCTCGCGGCGCAACATCGCGCGGCACTACGACCTGGGCAACGACTTCTACGCGCTTTGGCTCGACCCCTCGATGACCTACTCCTCGGCGGTCTTCGAACGGCCCGGGGAATCGTTCGAGGCGGCGCAGGACAACAAGTACCGCCGCATGGCCGAACTCGCCGCCATCGGACCGAACGACCGCGTGCTCGAGGTCGGCTGCGGCTGGGGCGGCTTCTGCAGCTGGGCGGCCCGCGAGATCGGCTGCCGGATCACGGCCGTCACGATCTCTCCGGCTCAGTACGATTTCGCGGCCCGGCGTCTGCAGGCCGAAGGCCTCGGCGGGCAGGTCGACCTGCGCCTGCAGGATTATCGCGACCTCGACGGCAGCTTCGACAAAATCGTCTCGATCGAGATGCTCGAGGCCGTCGGCGAGAAGTACTGGCCGCGCTACTTCGCGACGCTGCGCGACCGCCTCGTGCCGGGCGGCCGGGCCGCGCTTCAGGTCATCACCATCGCCGACGACCTCTTCGAGACCTACCGCAAGGACGTGGACTTCATCCAGCGCTACATCTTTCCCGGCGGCCTGCTGCCGTCGCCCGGCCGTCTGCGCGACCAGGTGCGCGGTGCGGGGCTCGAATGGCAGGGCTGCGAGAGCTTCGGGCTGCACTATGCCCACACCCTGAAGATCTGGCGCCGTGCCTTCGAGACGGCCTGGCCCCAGGTCCGCGCCCTCGGCTTCGACGAGCGCTTCCGGCGCATGTGGCGCTACTATCTCGCCTACTGCGAGGCCGGCTTCAAGACCGGCCGGATCGACGTGCTGCAGGCGGCCCTGGCAAAGAGTTGACGCCTGCCATGACCTCGGTGCCGCAGCCTTCGGACCGGCTGGGCCGGTCTGTCCTGCTTGCCTACGGTTTGCCAGGCCTGCCTCTGGCCGCGTTCCTGTTGCCGCTCTACGTGACCCTGCCGGCCTTCTATGCCGTCGATCTGGGGCTGGGGTTCTTCGCGGTCGGGGTCGTGCTGCTCCTGGCCCGGCTCTGGGACGTGGTCACCGATCCGCTGATCGGATCCCTGTCCGACCGCCTGACGACGCGCTTCGGCCGCCGCCGCCCCTGGCTGCTGGCGGGGGCGCCTCTGGTCATGGTGAGCGCGGGCTTTCTCTTCCTGCCCGGCCCCGGCGCCGATTGGGGCGGGCTTCTGGTCTGGACCATGGCGCTCTACCTGGGCGCCACCATGATCGTCCTGCCCTACAGCGCCTGGGGCGCCGAGCTCTCCTCCGATTACGACGAGCGCAGCCGGATCGCGGGCTGGCGCGAAGGTCTGGTGGTGGTCGGCACCCTGCTGGCCGCCGGCCTGCCGGCGGTGGTGGGCGCCGAGCGCGCCGTCGCCTTGGAAGTGATCGCCTGGTCGCTCTGGATCGTATTACCCGTATGTCTGATCATCGCAGTCCGATTCGTTCCGGAACACGCTGTTGCCCCGCAGGCGCGGTTGGCCTGGCGTCAGGGGCTCAAGGTGCTTTGGCGCAACGGCCCCTTCCGGCGCCTGATCGCCGCCTACTTCCTCAACGGCATCGCCAACGGCCTGCCGGCAACCCTCTTTCTGCTCTACGTCGAGCGGGTGCTGGAGACGCCGGAATGGTCCGGCGTCCTGTTGTTCGTCTATTTCCTCTGCGGCATCGCGGCGATTCCGCTGTGGCTCCGGCTCAGCCGGCACTGGGGCAAGCACCGCACCTGGGTCGGCGCCATGGTCTGGGCGGCCGTGGTCTTCGCCTTCGTGCCGCTGCTCGGGCCGGGCGACCACCTTTGGTTCCTGGCGGTCTGCGTGCTGACCGGGATCAGCCTCGGCGCGGACCTGACCTTGCCGGCCTCCATGCAGGCCGATGTGGTCGACCTCGACACCCTGCGCAGCCGGCAAAGCCGTGCGGGCCTGTACTTCGCGCTCTGGGGCGTGGCCACCAAGCTCGCCCTGGCCTTGGCGGTCGGCATCGCCTTTCCTGTGCTCGCGCTGGCGGGCCTGGAGACGGGCCAGGAGACGACCGCCTCGCCTTCGGCTCTCTTTGTCCTGGCGGCGCTCTACAGCCTGCTGCCGGCGGCGATCAAGCTGGGCGCCGTGGCGTTGGTCGCCGGCTACCCGATCACCGCGGCGCGCCTGCGTCGCATCCGCCGCCTGATCGAGGCGCGCGCCGCGCGCACCGCCTGGGACTGACTCCGGGAGGTCGGCCGTGATCCCTAGGCTCGCGTTGCTCGCCGTGCTGATCGGCATTTCGGGATGTAGCTCCATGAAACCGGAAGACTTTGCTGGGCGCCAACCGAAGCTCTTGATCGAAGAGTATTTCGCCGGCCGGACCAAGGCCTGGGGCATCTTCCAGGACCGCTTCGGCCAATTACGCCGCCAGTTCGAGGTCGAGATCGAAGGCGCCTGGGACGAGGGCACGCTGACCCTCGTGGAGGATTTTCTCTACGACGACGGCGAGACCGAGCAGCGGGTCTGGCGCATCACCAAACGCGGCGATCACGGGTACGAGGGCCAGGCAGACGGCGTGATCGGCGTCGCCGAGGGTCTCGCCTACGGCAATGCGCTCAATTGGCGCTATCGCTTTGCGCTCAAGGTCGGGGACGATACCTGGAACGTCACCTTCGACGACTGGTTGTTCCTGCAGTCCGACGGCGTGCTGATCAACCGGGCCGAGGTGACCAAGTTCGGCATCAAGCTGGGCGAGGTCACGCTGGTGTTCCGCAAGGTGGCGGGCGCGCCTGCTCAAGCTGCCGGCGTCGCCGCCGAATAAATCATGTCAGGCTGAGGGAAAGGCGCTTGCGGATCAGACCGATAACGTGGCGCAGCAGCGGCAGGCGGCCGTAGAACTGGCTGCCCGAATCCCAGTGGTCGAGGTGCGCGGCGACGCGGTCCCGGTCGTCGAAATGGACCTCGCTCATGCCTTCGATACGCCAGGGCGCGCCGCCCTTGCGCGGCTGGAAGCTGAAGTCCCAGCGCAGATACGCGACCCGGCCCGAGAGTGCCCGGTCGATCACCTCGAAGCGCGGCGCGGCCACATCCTCGAACATGCGCGCCAGGATCGCCCGGTAGGCCGCCACCCCGGTGACGTCGTTGAAGGGATCGCGGAACCGCACCGCCGGGGCGCAGAGCGCCTCCAGCTGGACCAGGCTGTCCGGCGTCAGCTCCTCGTAGAAAGCGATATAGGCCGAGACAGCCGCCTCGAGGCCGGGCTTCGGGGTCATGGTTCGGGCACCAGGCGGCGCGTGACGGCGAAGGCCAGCGGGGCCGGCAGGCAGCGCAGGATCTTCAGCAGGTAGGCGAGACGCCGCGGGAAGACGATCTCGAAGCGCTTCGATCCGAGCCCCCGGTAGAAGGCCTCCGCCGCATCCTCCGTCTCCATCAGGAAGGGCATGGGAAAGGGGTTCTTGTCGGTCAGCGGCGTGCGCACGAAGCCCGGATTGACCAATTGCAGGCGGATGCCGTAGCCGTCCAGCTCGGGCTTCAGCGCCTCGGCCATGTTGATCAGGCCGGCTTTGGTCATGCCATAGGCCGCCGAGGTCGGCAGGCCCCGGTAGCCGGCCAGCGAGGCGACCACCGCGATGCGCCCGCCGCGCCGCGCGATCATGCCGGGCAGCAGGACCTCCAGGCAGTGGACCGTTCCCATGAGGTTCAGCTCGGCGAGGTCGCGGAAGGCAGTGGCCGCGAGCCCCGCGGCGCGCACCGGCTGGTGGCTGCCGGCGTTGAGCACGGCCTGGTCGATCGGGCCCAGCGTCTGTTCGATGGTCGCGACCGCCGCCGTGACGGCCGCCGGGTCGGTGACATCGAGTGGAATGCCGCGGATCTCCCCTTTCAGGTCTTGGGCGCTCTTCGCCAGCTCGGCCAGTGGGTCGGCGCTGCGGGCCGAAGCCGCCACGCGCCAGCCGTCCGCCGCCATGCGCCGCGCCAGGGCATGACCCAGTCCCGAGCTGGCGCCGGTGATCCAGGCGCAGCCCGCCGTGGCCTGTCCCGTAGTCATCGGTCGTTTGCCGAAGCCTCGATCTCGGCGAGCGCCGCGGGTTCACCCTGGCGCGCATACACGACCTCCGCGCCCCGCGCCTGAAAGCTGGTCTTGGCCCACTCCCCAGAGGCGGTGTACCACAGGTCCAGGGTCAGGTCGCCGGTCACCTTGTAGCGCCGGGCATCGACCGGGCGCCCCGCCACCTCGATTTCCTCGATATCCGCCTGCGCGATCGCTACCTCGATCAAGCGGCCCCGCTGTGTATCGAGCAGCCGGGCCCGTTCCACGGTCTGCGGGTTCCAATAGCTGGTCGGCATCACGTCGGCCGGAGCCAGGAAGCTCCCGCTCGATCCCTCGATCGCGAGCCCGTCCTCGGTGGCCCGGCCGCTCAGCCAGAAGGCTTCGCCGTCGTCATCGGTCTCCGTGTCGATCGCCACGAGGCGGCCGTCACGCCAGACCTCGTGGTTCCGGTGGCGGTATTGGAAGACCGCAATGAAGAACAGCTTGACCTCGAGGCGGATGTCGATCTCCACATGAAGATCGCCGGCTTCGCGCCGGAAGACGACCTTGTGGTGCCCGAGGGGCGCGCCGTTTCGGAAGACCTCGAAGACGATCTGCTCCGCTCCGGGCAGCGCCGCCCTGAGCGGACCGGCCAAGACAACGCCGGCCACCGCGGCGGCGCCAATCAGAACCCCGACGAGGTGAAGGCGCCGCATTTGATCAAGGACAATCATCTCCTAGCCTTATACGCCGGGCCCGGACCATTGGATTGCCCAAAAGAGCAGACGGGCGGCGGGGCCATAGTGGAGGCAAGAGTGGGCCTCCGGCGCTTTGCGGCCGCCGGTTCGCCCTGGCGGCATAGAAGCTAGAAATGGGTCCAACCCTTGGTCTCCAGTGACATCTCGCCGCCGCCGGCGTCGAGAACCGCGAGCCCCCGGCCCTCGGCCAGGCGGCCGATCCTGGTCAGCGGCAGGTCGAGCCGGGCGGCCAGGGCGGCGACCTCCTCGGCCCGCTCGGGCGCCGCGGTGAACAGAAGCTCGTAGTCGTCGCCGCCGCCGATCAGGCCGGCGAGCAGGGCGGGATCGGCGGCAAGCGCCGCGCGCGCCGCCTCGGAGAACGGCAGCGCCGCGGCCTCGACGACGGCTGAGAGCCCGGAGGCCTCCAGGATGTGCCCGAGGTCGGCCGCCAACCCGTCGGAAACGTCGATCGCCGCCCGGGACAGCCCGCCCTCGGCGAGCGCCCGGCCCAACGCGAGCCGCGGCCGGGGCAGCCGGTAGCGGTCGGCCAGATAGGCGCGCCGCGGCTCGGACAGCGCCGGGCCCTCGCCTCGGCAAACCGCGAGCCCGAGCACGCCGTCGCCGATGCTGCCCGAGACATAGACGGACTCCCCGCCCCGCGCCGCGGAGCGCTTCAACGCCCGTCCCGGGGCGACCGCGCCGATCGCCGTCAGCGACAGGGTGAGCGGCCCGGGCGTCCCCGTCGTATCGCCGCCCAGCAGCGCCAAGCCGAATATCTGCTGGTCCTCGGCCAAGCCGGCGGCGAAGCGCGCCACCCAGGCCTCGTCCGGGGGCAGCGGCCAGGCCGCGGTCATCACATAGCCGAGCGGCCGGGCGCCCATCGCGGCCAGGTCGGAGAGATTGACCCGCAACAGCTTGCGCGCCACCAGGTCGGCCGGATCGTCCGGCAGGAAATGGACGCCGGCGACCAGGGCATCGGCGGTGACGACCAGCTGCTCGCCGACCGGCGCGGCGAGCAGGGCCGCGTCGTCCTCGAGACCCAGGGCGCCGGGCGCGCCGGCCGCGAGCGGAGCGAGATAACGCCGGATCAGCTCGAACTCGTCGGACACGACCGCGCCGCTCAGCCGCCGCCGGGCCCGTCCGGCTTCCGATCTTGGTCTTCGAACTCCTCCGGCCGCAGGCTGTGCGCCAAGTGGTCGAGCACGCCGTTGGCCATGCCCGGCTCCTTGCCGTCGAAGAACGCCTGCGCCAGATTGACGTACTCGGTGATCGTGGCCCGCGCCGGAATTTCGGGCCGGTAGCCCAGCTCGTAGGCGCCGGCGCGCAGGATCACCCTGAGCAAGGTCTCCAGCCGCTCGACCGGCCAGTCCTCGGCCAGCACTGCGGCCAGCATATCGTCGAGCGACGCGCTCTCCGCGGCCACGCCCTCGACCAGATCGCCGAGGAGCGCGCGGTCCGCCCTGCCCAGGCTCAGCCCGTCGATCGCCTCATCCAGGCGGTGTTCGAGAAACTCCTGCAGGATCAGCTCGGGCGAACCGCCGGAAAGCTCGATCTGGTAGAGCGCCTGGACCGCCCCCAGGCGCGCGGCGCCGCGCGGCGTATCGGCGAGGGTCCTGGCGGACGCTCTCGGGTTCGGCCCGTTCGCCGCACGGCCTGGTTTCGCACCGACAGACATCGCTCGAGACCCCTACCGTGGAAACAGATGGAACTGGCGCTTGAGCTCGATCATCTGGAGGCAGGCGCGCGCCACTTCGCCACCCTTGTTGCGGCCCGCGACACTGGCGCGTTCCCAGGCCTGCTCACGGGTCTCGCAGGTCAGGATTCCATAGCCCAGCGCCAGGGTGTGCTCGCAGGCCAGGTCCTGCAGCTTGCGGGCGCTCTCGGCGCAGACATAGTCGTAGTGGGTGGTCTCGCCCCGAATCACGCAGCCCAACGCGATATAGCCGTCGTAGCGCCGCTGCCCGCCGAAGAAATCCATGGAGCGCAAAGCCACGCGTATGGCCGCCGGAATCTCGAAGGCGCCCGGCACCGCAACGCTTTCGTACCCGATTCCCGCCGTGTCCAGCTCGGCGACCGCGCCGCGCAACAGCTCGTCGGCGATATCGGCGTAGTAGCGGGCTTCGACGATCAAGACGTGGGGCTGGTCCGACACGGCCTAATCTCCGCTCACGTCGATCGATTGCTGGCCGACGACCTTGAGGCCGTAGCCATCGAGCCCGACAATGGTGCGCTGGGTATTGGACAACAGCACCATGTCCCTGACCCCGAGATCGAGCAGGATCTGGGCGCCGACGCCATAATCGCGCAGCTCGCCCGGCGACGCGGCTTCGCCGGAGAGCTGGGCGCTCACCCGGTCCGACAGGCTGGTCGGGGTCGGCTCGCGTATCAGCACGACGACGCCGCGGCCGGCCTCGGCGATCATCCGCATGGCCTGGTGCAGCTCGCCGCCCTTGTCGCCCCCGCCGACCCCCAGCACATCGTCCATCACGTTGAGCGCGTGCATGCGCACCAGGACCGGCTCGTCGGTCGTCAGGTCGCCCTTCCACAGCGCCAGGTGCTCGGCGTAGGCCACCTCGTTGACATAGACCGCCATCTTGAAGTCCCCGCCATAGCGGCTCCGGCACCGGGTCTCCAGGCTGCGCTTGACGATGCGGTCGTGGCGCCGCCTATAGGCGATCAGGTCGGCGATCGTGGCGATCTTCAAGCCATGGCGCTGGGCGAAAGCGATCAGGTCGTCGCGCCGCGCCATGGTGCCGTCGTCGTTCATGATCTCGCAGATCACGCCGGCCGGGATCATACCGGCCAGCCGCGCCAAGTCGACCGCCGCCTCGGTGTGCCCGGTGCGGGCCAGCACGCCGCCGTCGCGGGCGACCAGCGGAAACACGTGACCCGGCGTGACGATGTCGGACTTGCCCTTGCTGGGGTCGATCGCCACGGCGATGGTGTGGGCGCGGTCCGGCGCGGAGATGCCCGTGGTCACGCCGTCGCGCGCCTCTATGGAGAGCGTAAAAGCGGTTTCGTGCCGGGATTCGTTGTGCTTGGCCATGAGCGGCAGGTCGAGCTGCTCGACCCGCTCGCGCATCAGGGCCAGACAGATCAAGCCGCGCCCGTACCTGGCCATGAAGTTGATCGCCTCGGGCGTGGCCATCTGTGCCGGGATCACGAGGTCGCCTTCGTTCTCGCGCTCCTCGTCGTCGACCAGGACGAAGATCCGGCCGTTGCGCGCCTCCTCGATCACGTCCTCGATCGAGGACAGCATCTCCCGGAAGGTCATGCGCCAAGGCTCCTGCTGGGGCGTTGCCATTCACTCCGCCTTTTCACGAAGACGCTGAACGTAGCGCGCCAGAAGGTCGATTTCCAGGTTGACGCGGCCGCCGGGCCGGAGCGCGCCGAACGCGGTCTGCCGGGCGGTGTGCGGTATGATGTTGACGCCGAAGCGGACCGCCCCGGACCCTTCGTCCTCGACCTCGTTGACCGTCAGCGAGACCCCGTCCAGGGCGACCGAACCCTTGGGCGCGATGAAGCCCGCCAGGCCGGCCGGCGCCCGGAAGGTGTAGCGCTGCGAATCGCCTTCCGGCGTGCGGGTCAGCACCTCGGCGACGCCGTCGACGTGGCCGGACACCAGATGCCCGCCCAGCTCGTCGCCGATCCGGAGCGGCCGTTCGAAGTTGACCGGCGCGCCGGCCTGCCAGTCGCCCAGCGTCGTCTTGGAGAGCGTCTCGGCCGAGACGTCGGCGGCGAACCAGCCCGGTCCCTTGTCGACCACGGTCAGGCAGGCCCCGGAACAGGCGATCGAGGCACCCAGACTGACTTCCGCCGTGTCGTAACCGGTCTCGAAGACGAAACGGGCGTCGCCCTGCCGCTCCACCTGTCGGACCCGGCCGAGGTCGGTGATGATGCCGGTGAACATGCCGGCAACTTACGGGACGCGGCGGTAGGTTTCCATCAAATCCTCGCCGACCGGGGCGACGGAGACGCGCTCGAAGCGCGGGGCCGCGTCCAGGCGATCGAGACCGAAGCCACCGGCACCCGGCAGGCCGTCGCCGCCGATCACCCGGGGCGCGCGGAACCAGACCAGCCGGTCGACCAGCCCCTGGCTCAAAAGACCGGCCGCCACCTGCCCGCCGCCCTCGACCAGCAGGTCGTTGACCCCCCGCCCGCCCAGCGCCTGCAGCGCGGCCTCCAGCGACAGGTTGCCCTCCGCGTCATCGGGCGTCTCGAGGACCTCCAGACCGGCGCCGCGATAGGCCTCGAGGCGCGCCCGGTCGTTGCCCGGACGGGTCACCAGACAGGTCGGCTGACCGCCGGCGCGCAGCACCAGGTCGTGGGTCAGGGGCAGGCGCAGCCGGCCGTCCAGCACGACGCGAAGCGGCGCGCGATCCTCGAGCCCGGCCAGGCGGACATCGAGCCGCGGGTTGTCGGCCAGGGCCGTGCCGCCGCCGACCAGAACGGCGTCGCTCGCGGCGCGCAACAGGTGTGTGCGCGCGCGCGCCGCCGGCCCGGTGATCCAGCGGCTCTCGCCGCTCTTGGTCGCGATGCGCCCGTCCAGCGTCGTGGCCAATTTCAGCGTGACCAAGGGACGGCCCGCGGCAAGGCGCATCAGGTAGCCGGCGTTCACCTCGGCCGCGGACTCGGCCAGGAGGCCCAGGTCCACTGCTATCTCCGCCGCGCGCAGCTTATCGAGGCCGCCACCGGCGACCCGCGGGTCCGGGTCCTCGAGGGCGACGACGCAGCGGGTGATCCCCGCCGCGATCAGCGCCTCGGCGCAAGGCGGCGTCCGGCCGTGGTGGGCGCAGGGTTCGAGCGTGACGTAGGCCGTCGCGCCGCGCGCCGCCGGCCCGGCGCGGTCGAGCGCCTCGGTCTCCGCATGGGGCCGGCCGCCCGGCTGGGTCCAGCCGCGGCCCAGCACGCGGCCGTCTCGCACCAGGACGCAGCCGACCGCCGGGTTGGGCGCGACCCGCCCTCGGCCGCGGCGCGCCAGCGCGAGCGCAGCCTGCATGTGGGGGCGGTCGGCCGGGTCAGCCGCTCTCGTCGGCGCCGAGTTTTTCAATGAAGGCCTCGAAGTCGCGCGCTTCGCGGAAGTTACGGTAGACCGAGGCGAAGCGCACATAGGCGACCGGGTCCAGATTGGCCAGCGCGTCCATGACCAGCTCGCCGATCAACTGGGTCTTGATTTCGCTCTCGCCCGAGCTCTCGAGGCGCCGGACGATACCGTTCACGATCCGCTCGATCCGCTCGGGCTCGACCGGCCGCTTCTGCAGGGCGATGTTCATCGAGCGCAGCAGCTTGTCCCTGTCGAAGGGTTGCCGCTGGCCGGTCGTCTTGATCACGGTCAGCTCGCGCAGCTGCACGCGTTCGAAGGTGGTGAACCGGGCGCCGCAGTTGGTGCATTGCCGGCGGCGGCGGATCGCCGAGTTATCCTCGGTCGGCCGCGAATCCTTGACCTGGGTGTCTTCGTTTCCGCAAAACGGGCAACGCATTCCCTGTCCCCCTATCTGGCCGGCCGTGCCATGGCTCTCTAAAGCTCCGGATAGATCGGGAAGCGCCGGCACAGCGCCCGCACCTCCCCGCACACCGCGGCCTCCACCGCGGCGTTGTCACCCCGGCCGGCCGCCAAGCCGTCCAGCACGCGGCTGATCAGCGTACCTACCTGGCGGAACTCCGCCGGTCCGAAGCCGCGCGTCGTGGGCGCCGGCGTGCCGAGGCGGATGCCCGAGGTGACGGTCGGCTTTTCCGGGTCGAAGGGCACGCCGTTCTTGTTGCAGGTGATGCCGGCGCGATCCAGGCTCTGCTCGGCGACCCTGCCGGTCAGGCCCTTCGGCCGCAGGTCGACCAGCATGAGGTGGGTGTCGGTGCCGCCCGTGACGATGTCGCAGCCGTGCTCGATCAAGACCGCGGCCAGGGTGCGGGCGTTCTCCACCACCGTGCGGGAGTAGGACTTGAAACTGGGCTTCAGCGCCTCGCCGAAGGCCGCCGCCTTTGCGGCGATGGCGTGCATCAACGGCCCGCCCTGAAGGCCCGGAAAGGCGGCCGAGTTGATCTTCTTGCCGATCTCCGGATCGTTCGTCAGCACCATGCCGCCGCGGCCGGCGCGCAGTGTCTTGTGCGTCGTGCTGGTCACGACATGGGCATGGGGCAGCGGGCTCGGGTGCACGCCGCCGGCGACCAGGCCGGCGAAGTGCGCCATGTCGACAAGGAAATAGGCGCCGACCTCGTCGGCGATCCGCCGGAAGCGTTCGAAATCGATGGTCCGCGGATAGGCGGAGCCGCCGGCAATGATCAGTTTGGGCCCTTTTTCGCGGGCCAGGCGTTCGACCTGGTCGTAGTCGATCAGGCCGTCCTCCCGGCGCACACCGTACTGCACGGCATTAAACCACTTGCCGGACAGGTTGGGCGGCGCCCCATGGGTCAAATGTCCGCCGGCGGCGAGCGCGAGACCCAAGATGGTATCGCCGGGCCGGCAGAGGGCGAGCAACACGCACTGATTGGCCTGGGCGCCGGAATGCGGCTGCACGTTGACGAATTCGCAGCCGAACAGCCGTTTCGCCCGATCGATGGCCAGCTGCTCGACCACGTCGACGAACTCGCAGCCGCCGTAGTAGCGCCGGCCCGGATAGCCCTCGGCGTACTTGTTGGTGAGCACCGAGCCCTGGGCTTCGAGCACGGCCCGCGATACGATGTTCTCCGAGGCGATCAGCTCGATCTTGTCCTGCTGACGGCGCAGCTCGTCGCCGATGGCCGCCGCGAGCTCCGGATCGCTCTCCGCCAGACGAGCGGTGAAAAATCTGTCCTCCACAATCGCCCCGGCGTCCGCCCCTGTCATGGCGATCCTTTCCCAGTCACCTTCTTGGCCTATCCGCCGTCGGCGAGCTTGGCCACGCGCTTTGCGTGGCGGCCGCCGGCGAACTCCGTCGTCAGGAACGCCTTCAGGCAGTCCTTCGCCACCTCGACCCCAACGATGCGGGCGCCCAGCGCCAGCACGTTGGCATCGTTGTGCTCCCGGGCAAGGCGCGCCGTGGTCTCGTTGTGGCACAACGCGGCGCGGATACCCGGATGCCGGTTGGCCGCGATCGAAATGCCGACGCCCGTGCCGCAGACCAGCACGCCGCGCTCGACCCGGCCCTCGACGATCGCCCTTATCATGGCCTTGGCGAAATCGGGATAGTCGACCGAGTCCGGACCGTCGGTGCCGAGGTCGACGATCTCGTAGCCCATGGCGACGAGCGCCTCGGCAAGGGCGGCCTTGAGCTCGTAACCGGCGTGGTCCGAGGCTACGGCGATCGGTTTTCCGCTCATTGCATGGGGGTCCGCACAAAACCGAGGGAAAAGGCGCGGCGAAGCTACCATATGTCGCAGGCGCATGAAAGCCTGACACAAGGTTTCGCGGGTGGCAGGGCGATACAACAAACCGGTGTCGGCTCAGCCGGAATCACACTTGTGACAATAAAATGAACATTAGAAAATCATTTTTGCCAATTGACAATAGATAATGTCTGTGTAAGTTACACGTTATCTATGGACTATAAAGAACGGAAGCTAAAAATGAATGATCAAAATGTGGAAGGGTTGTCCTCGGGTGAGTTATTGCGCATGACTTCTGATGTTGTGGCGGCTTATGTCAAAAACAACCCACTGCAGGCCGCTGAACTCACCAGTGTTATTCAAACGGTCCACAGCTCCCTTTCGGTCCTAAACGGCGGCGGCGAGGCCAAGGCCGAGCCGCAGAAGCCGGCTGTTTCGATCCGTCGCTCCGTGACGCCCGACTATATCGTGTGCCTCGAGGACGGCAAGAAGCTGAAGATGCTGAAACGCCACCTGCGCACCACCTACGGCCTGACTCCCGACGAATACCGGGCGAAGTGGGGCCTGCCGACGGACTATCCGATGGTGGCGCCGAACTACGCCAAGCAGCGCTCGGCCTTCGCCAAGAAGATCGGCCTCGGGCACAGCACGAAGCGCCGCACCAAGAAGCGCTGACGGCGGTCGGCCCCCGGGGATCAGCCAAGGGTCTTGTTGTCTCAGCGGGTTTCGCGATTTCGCTTCAGAACATAGGTCAGCTTCTGGTCCGCGGCCTGTTTCAGGGCCGTTTCGCCCGCCGAGGGGTCGCCGACGATCGACACTTCGGTCAAGGTCACGGGGTCGACCGCGGAGACCTTGACGTAGGCGCCGACCCGGTGAAATTCGAACAGCGTTTCACGGTATCCGGCCATGCGCCGATCATGGCCGGGCCCGGGCAAAGAAACCCTTAAGCGATTCTTCCGGACGACAAGTGGGTGGCCCCCTGCGGCCGCGCGATGGCCAGCCTTTTCCCCTGGGCGTGATGGGCTATGATGAGGTCCGAGACACCTATCGTGGCTGAGCGAGGAACCAACAATGTCCGCAGCTGAAAGCGCCGCGGCCGCACAGGCCGGGCCGCAAGCGCTCCCGGCCAAGGCCGCCTTTGCCTGGGACGACCCGCTGCTGCTCGACGAGCAGCTCTCCGAGGATGAGCGCATGGTGCGCGACGCCGCGCGCGACTATTGCCAGGAGCAGCTGATGCCGCGGATCCTCGAGGCCAACCGCCACGAGCGCTTCGACCGCGAGATCCTGACCGAGATGGGCGCGCTCGGCTTCCTCGGCGCGACCCTGCCCGAGGACTACGGCTGCGCCGGGGTGAACTACGTCTGCTACGGCCTGATCGCCCGCGAGGTCGAGCGGGTCGACAGCGGCTACCGCTCGGCGATGAGCGTGCAGTCGAGCCTGGTGATGCACCCGATCCACGCCTACGGCACCGAAGATCAGCGCCGCAAGTACCTGCCCCGCCTGGCGACGGGCGAGCTGGTCGGCTGCTTTGGGCTGACCGAGCCCGACCACGGCTCGGACCCGGGCGGCATGAAGACACGCGCCCGCAAGGTCGAGGGCGGCTACCGGCTCTCCGGCTCCAAGATGTGGATCACCAACTCGCCGATCGCCGATGTCTTCGTGGTCTGGGCCAAGGCCGAGCCCGACGACAGGATCCGCGGCTTCGTCCTGGAGAAGGGCATGGAGGGCCTTTCGGCGCCCAAGATCGAGGGCAAGTTCTCCTTGCGCGCCTCGATCACCGGCGAGATCGTCATGGACGAGGTCTTCGTGCCGGAGGAGAACCTGCTGCCCAACGTCGCCGGCCTCAAGGGGCCCTTCGGCTGCCTCAACCGGGCGCGCTACGGCATCGCCTGGGGGGCGCTCGGCGCGGCCGAGTTCTGCTGGCACGCGGCGCGCCAGTATACCCTCGACCGCAAGCAGTTCGGCCGGCCGCTGGCCGCCAACCAGCTGATCCAGAAGAAGCTGGCCGACATGCAGACCGAGATCACCTTGGGCCTGCAGACCTGCCTGCGCGTGGGCCGCCTGTTCGACGAGGGCAAGTTGGCGCCCGAGGCGATCTCGCTGGCCAAGCGCAACTCCTGCGGCAAGGCGCTCGACATCGCGCGCACGGCCCGCGACATGCACGGCGGCAACGGCGTGGCCGACGAGTACCACGTCATCCGCCACGTCATGAACCTCGAGGCGGTCAACACCTACGAGGGCACGCACGACATCCATGCGCTGATCCTCGGCCGCGCGCAGACGGGCATTCAGGCGTTCACCTAAGGGCGCCAGCGCCCCGGTCGCCCGGAAGAGGAGGTGTTGACACTTTCTTGGCAGGCACAGGCCGGCCCGGGCGCCGTTTCGGCGCCCGGGTAATGGACCCGAGGCGTTGCCGAGCTGCGTCGCCGCGGCTCAAGCGGCGGAGCTGAGATTCCCGTAGCGTTGCGGCGTGGACCAGAACTGGCCGAGCTGGCGCAGGATGTTGTTCGTTTCGCCCAGCGACTCGCGCGACAGCTGGGTGTCGTCGAGCTTTGTGGACTGGGCCTGGAACAGAGCGTCGAGCCGGCGCGAGATTTCCAGCCCCTTCTCCGCGGCGCGCACGTGGAACGACCGGCGGTCGTGGGGCGAGCGCTCCTGGATCAGGTACTCGTTCTCCACCATCTTCTTGACGTTGTACGAGACATTGGAGCCGAGGTAGTAGCCGCGCTGGGTCAACTCGCCCACGGTCAGCTCTTCCTCGCCGATGTTGAACAGGATCAGAGCCTGGACGTTGTTCAGATCGCGAACGCCGACACGGTCCAGTTCGGACTTGACGACCTCGAGGCACTGACGGTGCAGGCGCTCGATGAGCGAGATTGTCTCTAGATAAGCGGCTTTCACAGCGGACCCCCACAACTTATGATAGTACAAAAATCTGTGCGGCCCGCATCATACCGGCCAGGAGGTTAATGACCGCTTAAGCTTGCTAAATTTGCCCGTAATACTCTGAAAAAGCATTACTCGCCACGGATCAACTTGACGATCGCCGAGTAGTCCAGGGCGCCGTTGCCGGCATTGACGAAGACCGTGTAGAGCGCGGTGGCTGCGGCGCCGAGCGGCGTGGCGGCGCCGGCCTGGCTGGCCGCGGTCTGGGACAGCTTCAGGTCCTTATGCATCATGGCCGCGGCGAAGCCGGGGCGGTAGTCCCGGTTCGCGGCCGAGGTCTCGACGACGCCCGGTACCGGGTTGTGGTTGAGCATCGCCCAGCAGGCGCCCGAAGAGACCGAGCTGATCTCGAACAGCGTCTTTGGGTCGAGCCCCAGCTTCTCGCCCAGGGTGAAGGCCTCGGCGCAGGCCAGCATGGAGATGCCCAGGATCATGTTGTTACAGACCTTGGCCGCCTGGCCGTTGCCGGGTCCGCCGGCATGGACGATGTTTCTCCCCATGACCTCGAGCAGCGGCCTGGCCCTGGCGAAGGCCGCATCGGGCCCTCCGCACATGAAGGTGAGCGTCGCGGCCTCGGCGCCCGCCACGCCGCCGGAGACCGGGGCATCCAGCATCGGGTGGCCGGCCGCGGCAGCCGCCTCGTGCACCTCGCGGGCGCTGGCGACGTCGATGGTCGAGCTGTCGATCAGCAGGCTGTCCGGCCCGGCCGCAGCGATCAGGCCGCCCTCGCCGCCGGCCTCGCCCAGGTAGGCCGCACGCACCTGCTCGCCGGCCGGCAGCATGGTGACGATGGTCTCGGCGCCCTGAACCGCCTCGGCCGCGCTCGCCGCGGTCTCGACCCCCTTGGCCGCCGCCGCCTCGACGGCGGTCGGAACGAGGTCGAAGCCCCTCACCCGGTGGCCCGCCTGGACCAGGTTCGCCGCCATGGGCACGCCCATATTGCCGAGCCCGATAAAGCCGATGTCAGCCATGACCTCCCCCTTTGCTAGCGTCTCGCGAAAGCCGCGTAGCCTAACGCAAGGAGGCCGTGGTTACGAGCCGTTCAGCGACCCGGCCAACTGCACCAGGCTCAGGAACTCGGAACGGTAGCCGTTGGCATCCAAACCGCGGGCATCACGGGCCAGCGCCTCGACATCGGCATAGGCGAAACTTCCGGTATAAGTCCCGCCGCGCAGCAACTGGCCGAAGGCGGCCACCGACGCGGCGAAGCGGAAGGCCTCAGACGGCCGGTTGGGCGCATCCTCCAGCATGGCGCCGGCCAGCGGCACCTCGATCAGCCGGCTGGTGTCCTCCTCCGGCAGCTTGTAGCGCAGCTTGAGGAAGGCGAACTCGCTGTCCGGTGCCACCTCTTCGGCAACGGCCTGCTCGCCGTAGCGCAGCGGGTCCAGCCGTTCGCCCTTGCCGCCGGCGAGCGCGATCTCGTAGAGCGCGGTCACCGTGTGCCCGGCGCCGATGTCGCCGGCGTCGACCTTGTCGTTCCTGAAGTCCTCGCGCCGCAGGACCCGGTTCTCGTAGCCGATCAGCCGGTATTCGGCGACCACGGCCGGGTTGAACTCGATCTGCACCTTGACGTCCTTGGCGATGGTGTGGAGCGTCGAGGACAGCTCGGTGACCAGCACCTTGCGGGCCTCCTTCAGGCTGTCGATATAGGCGTAGTTGCCGTTGCCCACGTCGGCGATCTGCTCCATCAGGGCCTCGTTGTAGTTGCCGGTGCCGAAGCCCAGCGTGGTCAGCGTGATGCCGCCGTCGCGCCGTCGCTCGATCAGGTCCTTGAGCGCCTCCACGTCGGCCACGCCGACATTGAAGTCGCCGTCGGTCGCCAGGATGACGCGGTTGATGCCGCCCTCGATGAAGGCCTCTTGGGCCATGTCGTAGGCCAGGCGGATGCCCGACGCGCCGGCCGTGCTTCCGCCGGCCGAGAGCTGCCCGAGCGCGGCGGCGATCTTGCGCGTCTCATCGCCCGGTGTCGGCTCGAGCACCGCGCCGGCGGCCCCGGCATAAACCGCGATGGATACCCGGTCCTCCGCCGTCAGCTCCCTGGTCAGCAGCCTCAGCGCCTTGACCAGCAGCGGCAGCTTGTCCGGCGGGCTCATCGAGCCGGACACGTCGACCAGGAAGACCAGGTTGGCCGGCGGCCGATCGGCGCGCGGCACCTCGTAGCCCTTGATGCCGATATGCAGCAGGTAGGTGTCCGGGTTCCAGGGCGTCGCCGCGACCTCGGTCGTGACCTCGAAGGGCCGCTGGGAATCGGCGGGCCCGGGATAGTCGTAGGAGAAGTAGTTGATCAGCTCCTCGACGCGGACCGCGTCCTGCGGCGGCAGCAGGCCGCCGTCGAGGAAGCGCCGCGTGTTGGCGTAGGCCCCGGTGTCGACGTCGACGCTGAAGGTCGAGACCGGCGCCTCGGCCGCTCGCTTGACCGGATTGTCCGCGAGGTGCTGGTAGGCCTCGCGGTCGAGCGGAGCGGACGGCGGGCGCAGGTGCTCCAAGCCGCCCTGGGTCGGCCCCGGAACGAATCGAAGCGCAGTATGAAACTCCATGGGGACAGTTCGGGTTGCCGATTCCCGTGTTCTCCCGGGCGATGGCCCGGCTGCCGGCGTGACGGACTGGGCCGACGTTTCCTCCGGGGCCGTCTCGCAGCCCTGCACAGCCATGGCCGCCGCGGCCAGGACTAGAAGTCCGGTGGTAAGAATGTTCTTCATGGAATGTTCCCCCACTAGCGATGAATGGAAATGAGCATCACCGCCAGTAGCAGCGCTTCGTGGCGCGCAATCGCCGACTTCGTGGCAAAACTATGTCGATGACGGGTGGAAGATTCGCGCGGACGGACGCCGGGCCAACTAGTCGAAGACAAGATCGCCGTCCTCGGGCGGCGCGAAGTGGGCGGCGACCAGCGCCTCGTCGACCTCGTCCAGGCTGGCCGGGCACCACCTCGGCGCGCGGTCCTTGTCGATCACCGCCGCGCGGATGCCCTCGACGAAATCGTGCCCGGCCACGCAGGCCTGGCTGAGGCGGTACTCCATGATCATGGCGTCCTCGAAGTCCAGCCCGGCGCCTTCGCGCAGCTGGCGGAAGGTGACCTTGAGGCTGGTCGGCGAGCATTTTCGTAAGGCCGCTAGCGCCGACTCGGCCCAGGCGCCCTCCTCGGCCTCGAGCGCGGCCAGGATCGCCTCGACCGAGGCCTTGGAGAAGCAGCGGTCGATCGCCGCCCGCTGTACGGCCAAAGGCGGGTCGCCGGGCGCGGACGCGAAAGCCGCGATCGCGTCGCTCGCCACGGCCCGAGCGTCGCCCGACCAGTCGGCGGCCGCCAGCGCGTCCACCAGAGCCGGCAGCCTGGCGCTCTCGACGTAGTGCGTGGCGATGCCCGCATAGAGGCAGTCGGCCGCCTGGAGCCGCGCGCCGGTCAGACCGAGGTACAGGCCCAGCGCGCCCGGCAGGCGCGGCAGGAAGTAGGACCCGCCGACGTCGGGGAACAGGCCGATCGCCGTCTCGGGCATGGCGAAGAGCGTGCGCTCGGTGGCCACCCTGTGGCTGCCGTGCAGCGAGATGCCGACCCCGCCACCCATGACGATGCCGTCGATCAGCGCGATGGTGGGCTTGGGATACCGGAACAGGTCGCGGTTGAGTCTGTATTCCACGCGGAACAGCTCGGCCGCCAGCTTGCGGTCGCCGCGCGCCGAGTCGTAGACCTCGATCACGTCGCCGCCCGCGCAGAAGGCGCGCTCGCCCGCGCCCGTAATGACCACGGCGGCGACCTCGGGGTCGGCCGCCCAGGCGGCAACCTGGACGGCTAGTCCACGGAACATGGAGAGCGTCAGCGCGTTGAGGGTCCGCGGCCGGTTGAGCGTGACCAGCGCCAGCGCCCCACGCCTCTCGAACAGAAGCTCGGCCTTGCTGGCCGCGTTCATGCCACATTTCCCCTAGCGTGTCGTGGCGCGCGCCGGCGCGGAACCCGTCACCAACGATGAGGCTATTTAGCGTCCGGACGCCGGCGCGTCATGGTTTTTCCCGGAGCCGAGCGCAGGCCGCTCGAGTTCTCTGGTGGCTCCGCCGATTGCGGTCGCCGAACCAGCTTTTGCGCCACGCCCCGGGGGGTAGCCCCCCAAACCAAACTTTGGATCACGGTCAGTCGGCAATGATTGCAATTACGCGAAAAATTTATAAGAAAAACACGAAACCAGTGTATAGCAGTCCTTTCGATATACACCTTTCGTAAACCTCAAATTGTTAATAGCCTAATGATAACTTGCCGTTATAGCAGTGCGCTATTCGCCGTGAGGGATGAGATCTAGCCGTGCGGATACTTCACATCGAAAACAACCCCGCCTCCGTGAAGGAGGTCGAGCTGATGCTTCAGGGGGTGGTGGACGAATACGAAACCACCGCCCTCGGAGAGTATGCGTTGCAGCTTGCGGGGCGCACGCCCTACGACCTCATCCTTCTGGACGTGATGCTGCCGGACATCGACGGCTACGAGGTCATAGGGCGCCTGCGCGCAGCGGGCGTGCGCACGCCCTACCTGATACTGTCGGGTCTTGTGGACCGGGAAAGTGAATTCGGCGCGCTGGCCTTCGGTCGCGGCGATTACCTCGCCAAGCCGTTCACCAAGGACGAGTTGCTCGACTGCGTGAAATCAGCGGTCGCGCATTCGAACCTGACCGAACCGGCGGATTTGGAGGACGACCCGCCGTGCCAGGCGGCGGCGCAGAGGATTGACGTAGAGCGCAGAAAACACCGGCGCTTCAGGACCATCAAGTCCGCAAGGATAGATTTCGCACAGGGCATCGACTGCAAGATTCTGAACATGTCCCATGGCGGCGCCGCGATACGGCTTCCCGACGATGAGATCGATCTCCCGCCGAGCTTTCTGTTGGAGCTCGACTGCGGCACGGCCCATACCTGCACGATTCGCTGGAGGGTGCGGGATCGGATCGGGGTGAAGTTCCTCGGACGAAGCTGGTAATATCAGGGGCGGAGAGGCTTTGGGCACCGGAGCGGTCGGCTCCACCTTGCCCCTCGGCAAGGCATCCGGCATCGCGGCGCAAGCACAGGTAGATTGTTCCCCGTATTCGCGCTAGGCTTTTCCGTAAAGCGCCCCGAGGCCTCCCACGAGCGCTGCGGGGCTGGGCGTTCGAGCAGTCTAAGAATCGGGTGCAGACCATGGTGGACGTTGACAAGATCAAGAAACAACTCGAGCAGCGGGTGGAAATCCTGAGTGCACGGATCGAGGACATAAAGGGCGAGCTGCGGACGCGCCCCAGTCCCGATTTCGAGGAGCAAGCCACCGAGGGCGAAGCGGACGAGGTGCTCGAAGGCCTGGAGAATTCGGGTCTTTCGGAAATCGCACAGATCCGCGCGGCGCTGGACCGCATGAAGACGGGCGACTATGGCGAGTGCCAGACCTGCGGCGAGCCCATCGGCGAGAAGCGGCTGGAAGCCATCCCGCACGCCACACAGTGCATCAAGTGCGCATCGCTGGCGGACTGACCTGACCGGGACGCCCCGGCCGATTGACCGTCTCGGGCCCACGTAGTCAAAGTACATAACTGGTCCCGAGTTCAACTCGTGCGTGTTCTACGATCTTCCGAGGGCATCGTGGAACCACCAGGGATTCAGAGCAGACTTGCAGGTGGAGCCATGAATTTTGCAAAGGTCTTCAGGGCAGCAGCTCTCATCGGCGTGGTCGCCGGCATCTCCATGAGCTCGAGCGGTACGGCTGAAGCGCAGCAGCGTGTCGCTTGGAAGATGCAAAGCGCCTTCGCCAGCAAGCTCCCGATCATCGGCGAGGTGGTTCGGCGTTTCGAAAGAAACGTCAAGGCGATGTCAGGCGGCACCTTGCATATCAGAGTCTACGAGCCGAACGCACTGGTGCCGGCGCTGGAGGGATTCGACGCGGTCACGAAAGGCTCGATCGACGCGATGTGGGGTGCCTCGGCCTATCACGTCGGCAGAATTCCGGCTCTTTCGTGGTTCACCGCGGTGCCGTTCGGGCCGCGGGCGGGCGAGTATTTGGCGTGGTTGCGATACGGGGGCGGCGACGAGATCTACGATGAGATCTATGCCGCGCACGGCTTGAAGGGATTCCACTGCGTTATCCTGGCGCCCGAGGCCTCGGGCTGGTTCCGCAAGGAAATAGGATCGGCCGACGACCTCAAGGGATTGAAGGTGCGCTACGGCGGCCTGGGCGCCGAGGTCATGGCCAAGATGGGAGCATCCACCCAGCTCCTCGCCCCGGGCGACATTTACTCGGCGCTCGATCGCGGCGTCATCGACGCCACCGAATTCTCCATGCCGGTGATCGACCTGGCGCTGGGGCTCCATGAGGTCGCCAAGCACTACTACTTCCCGGGCTGGCACCAGCAGGCGACCATCGGTGAACTGCTCATCAACCTCGGTAGGTGGGAGGCACTGTCCGACCAGCACAAGGCGATCATAGAGGTCGCCTGCGGCGAGAGCCTGAACTGGTCCTTCGTACGTAGCGAAGCGTTGCAGTTCAAGGCAATGAAGACGTTGCAGGAGAAGGGCGTGGCGATCCATCGCTGGCCGGACAGCATGCTCCGCCGGTTCGAAGAGAAGTGGCAGGAGGTCGTCGACGAAGAGTCCGCCAAGGACCCCCTGTTCAAGCGGATCTACGAGAGCTTCGCCGCGTTCCGCACTCAGTATGCACTCTGGCGAAAGCACGGTTACTTGGATTGACCTGGCCCGTGGCCGCCGGATGAGGTGCCGCCGGTCTGCGCGCGCTCAACTCCTCAGATCGCGGTAAAGCGGCGCATCCTTCCAGAGCGCTTCGAAGTCCTGCTGCGACTTCCAGACCTTGGCGAACCAGGTGTTCTCCTTGGCCTGCTCCTCGGCCCAGGCCCTAGCGGCTTTCTTGGCTTCGGCCTGAAACGCGTCGTCGAGCGCGAGTATCTCGTTGCCGGCCTGGCGGTAATGATCGAGGGCCTTGGCATCTTCCTGGCCGAAACGGATCCAGCTTTCCAGCGTGACCAGCTTCGCCGCAACCTCGATCAGCCGCTTATCACGCTCCGAAAGCGCGTTCCAAGCCGCCTTGTTGAACTGCAGTTCGAAGGGGGCGACCGGCTGATGCACGCCTGGGACGATCACGTACTTGGTGATCTGGCTGACGCCGAGACCGGCGTTTTCCCATAGTGTGCCCCACTCTGCCGCGTCGATCTCGTCCGCGGCCAGCGCGCCTTTTACTTCGGAGTGCGGCAGGGAGACGGATGTAGCACCGAGGCTTACCACGATCTCCAGCCAGGCTCCGGCGGTGCGAACCTTCAGCCCCTTGAGATCGGCCAGGCTCCGCACCGGCTTGCGCGAGTGCAGGAAGACCTCAGCCGTGCGCATGAGGCCTGGCATCGATACGACGCCGAACTTCTCTTCCCGGAATTCACGCCACAGGCTCAGACCGCCGCCTTCGTAGAGCCAGTGGATCGTGCGCTCGGGGTCCATGCTGCCGGCAAAACCGCCGAACAGCACCGCGGTCTTGTCCTGGGTCCAGTCCAGGCCCATCCAGGTGTGCCCGACCTCGGCCGCCCCTTCGCGCACGGTCTTGGTCACCTCGAGGGGCGGGCCGAGCTTGCCGGCAGGGAAGACTTCGATTTGTACTCTCCCGTCGGTAAGCAGTCCGGCCTTCTCGGCAAACGCCTTGGACCCGATCTCCATGAGCGGCCCTCCGCCCCAACTTGCAGCCATCTTCCACTTGTGCAGGGCGTCCGCCGCCTCGGCCTTCTGCGACGCAAGGCACAGGGCGAGCATTGCCGCGACGCCAAGCGCCGCCATATCCAGTCGTTTCATGGGAACCTCCTTGTTTTCAAGGCTGCTGCCTCAAGGATCATCATGCCGACAGCGTAGCGAGGCGCCGTCACACGGCGATGAAACCACGATCAAAATCCGGTCAAAAATCGTATAATTCGCGCCCGGAATGATTTGGTCGCCGGTTTCGGCATAGAAGCGATGGCAAAAAAACACACGGCGCGCTGGTCGCTCAAACTGTTCGGTGGGTTTGAGCTGTACGACCCATCCGGCGCGCGTGTTCGTTTGCCGACTAAGAATGCGAGGGCGCTACTCGCGTACCTCGCAGTCCAGCCGGGCCGGCCGCAGCACCGCGAAAAGCTGATGACGCTGCTATGGGGCGAGCGATCCGACAAGCAGTCGCGCCACAGCCTGAATCAAACGCTTGTGCAGATCCGCAAGGCGGTGCCGGGCACCGAGGGCGGATTCCTGCAGTCCGACCGAGAAAGCGTCACCTTTGTTCCGGGGCCGATCGATGTGGATGTCCTGAAGTTCCGGGAGCTCGTTGCCGAAGGTCCAGGGGCGGCGGTGGCCTCATACAAGGGCCCTTTCCTTGAAGGACTCGGAATAAGGGAGGCCGCTTTCGACGACTGGCTGTCCAACCAACGCTCGGAACTCCATAGCCTGGCTTGTGAGGCCCTAAAGGCAGAGCGTGAGCGATGTGTCGAGGAAGGACGGCTCGCCGAGGCCATCGATGTGGCAAAGCGCCTTGTGGCGCTCGATCCACTGCGCGAGGACGCCCACCGGGATTTGATGCGGCTCTATCACGAGACCGGGGATCGACCATCCGCACTAAGGCAGTATCGGATCTGCGCGGAGATCCTCGAGCGTGAATTGGACGTGACGCCGGCCAGTGAAACGACGCGCGTCTTCGAAGCGATCAAGAGGCGGGAGACGGGGTCGGAGGGGGCGGGGTCGGAGGGGGGATCAAGGAATGGCGACCCACACCACCGTCTCGGCGCCGATGCCGCCGCGACACCCAGGATGGGAAGCAAACCCTCGATCGCCGTGCTCCCCTTCCAGAACATGGGCGGCGATCCGGAGCAGGAGTACTTCTCCGACGGCGTCACCGAGGACATCATTACGGAGCTTTCGCGTTATCCCGACTTTCTGGTGATCGCGCGCCACTCCACCTTCGTCTACAAACACAAGACGGTCGAACTTGGACAGATCGCTCGGAACCTTGGCGTCCAGTTCGTGCTCGAAGGCAGCGTCCGCAAGGTCGGCAACAGCGTGCGGATCAGCGCCCAGCTGATCGATGCTTCGAACGGCACGCATCTCTGGGCGGAACGCTACGATCGCACACTGGACGACATTTTCGCCGTGCAGGACGAGATCACCGGGACCATCGTCGGCGCCCTGGGCGAAACGCTCCAGGAAACGAGCGTTAGGCGCGCCCTGCGCACGGACCCGAGCTGTCTCGACGCCTACGACAAAACCCTCCAGGCCTGGTCGTACTTCAAACGGTTCAACAGGGAAGACAACCTCGAGGCCCGGCGTCTGGCCAAGGCGGCTGTCGAGCTGGACGCCGGTTATGCCCGCGCTCATGCCATTGTTGCGTGGACCCATCTGATGGACTTTTCATCCCTTTGGTCTGACGACCCGGACGAGGCGCTCCGGGATTCCTACGATGCGGCCACCAAGGCGGTTTCCCTGGATGATCACAACTCTTATGCCTACCTCGGTCTTGGTGCCTGCGAAACGTGGCTCGGGCGGCATGATCAAGCCGTCGCCAACGTGCGGCGGGCGATCATGCTCAATCCAAACGATGCCGATAGCCATGCCGTTTTCGCCAACCTCCTCGTCTTCGCCGGACACGGGAATGAGGCGCTCGATGAGCTCGAGACGGCGATGCGGCTCAACCCCCATTACCCGGAATCGTATCTGCAGTATCTGGGCCGTGCCTATTTTACGCAGCGCCGCTATGAGGAGGCGGAAAAGGCCTTCGAAAGGGTCGTGACCATGAACCCGGGCTGGCCGTGGGCGCGCCTGATCCTCTCCGCAACACGCGCCGCCCTCGGCAAGATCGAAGAGGCCAAGACCGAGATGACGGAAGCCCTCAAGATCAGCCCCAGGATAACCCAGGCTCACGTGTCCAAGGCCTGGCCTTTCAGGAACCCCGCCGACCTCGATCACTTAGCAGAAATGTTACGCAAGGCGGGGCTGCCGGTGACCGATTGAGCGAGGAGGCCCTCATGACTGTCTTGAAACTGCACGCCGAGCCCTTGCGGGACGACTGGCTCGATGCCTACGGGCACTTGAACGAGGCTTATTATCTGGTTCCCTTCAGCAACGCCTCCTGGGCGCTTCAGGACCATTTCGGGATCGGCATCGACTATTTCGAGCGCACCGGCGGGGCCATCTACACGGTCGAGACCCACCTGCAGTATCTGAAGGAGGTGCGCGCGCCGGCGATGATGGAGATCGAGACCATGATCCTCGGTTCGGACGCCAAGCGGCTTCGCTTCGCCCATGTCATGACGGTCGACGGCGTCCTGAGGGCGACCTTCGAATGCGTGGCGCTCCACTTCGATACCAAGACGGGCCGGACGGCGCCCCTGCCGGAGGCCGTCCAGGCGGCCTTGAGGGAGGCAAGAGCGAGCGAACCGCCCGAGTGGGCCGGGCGCAGCGTTTCGCTCGATAAGAAGTGACGGCGGCCTGGGACCCGCCTAGGCAGTCCCGCCGGCATCCGCGCCGGCCGGGGGCCCGTTGAACGCGTCGATCATGGCGTCCCACGCGGGCACATACTCCATGAGATCGTCCCAAAAGGTCGGGTCCCGGCGGGCGCCGAAATCCTCGACGCTCACGCCCTGCTGCTCGACCCAGGTGTA
>JAOUCL010000468.1 GCA_029859805.1 Rhodospirillales bacterium
TTCCGGCTACCCGCGGGCGGCGTGGAGCACGCGCAGGCCCTGGACTGTTTTTCCGCGCACGCGACAGGGCACGATGTAGCTGCTGTTGGCGACCATGAGTTCGCGTGTGCCTCTCACCCGACCAGGATGGCCGGCGCGTCCTATCGGGAGTAGGGCCCGCGGTCTTTCTTGGGCTTCCGGTCGACGTGACAGTTGAGCACGGCGGCCTTGCGCGGCGCCTCTGGCTGGGCGAGAAGGGACCGGTCATTCTTTTCGCGAGGTCGTCCCGCCTTGATCGCCATTCTGCTCTCCGTCGCGCCGGTCGTGCTGGCCGCCAGCATTCTGATGCTGGGCAACTCGCTGCTCGGCATCGTGATCCAGTTGAAGCTCAACGAGGCGGGAATTGCGCCGGAGCTGATCGGCGCCACCATGTCGGCCTTCTTCGGCGGCTTCATGCTCGGCAGCCTCTACGCCAAGCGGCTGGTCGGGCGGGTCGGTCATGTGCGCACCTTCGCCGCCTTAGCGGGTATCTCCGCGGTTGCCGTGCTGATCTATCCGCTGGTGTTCAGCCCGCCGGTCTGGGCGCTGCTGCGTGTCGTCCAGGGCTTCTGCCTGGCCGGGCTGTTCACGGTGATGGAGTCCTGGCTCAACGAGCGCAGCACGAACGAGACCCGCGGCCAGGTCCTCACCTTCCACATGAGCAGCTACTACCTGGCGCTCTGCTTCGGCCAGCTGATGGTCAACCTGTGGGACTTGGCCGGGCTCGAGGCCTTCATCATGGCCGGGATTCTCGTGACCTTCTCGCTGGTCCCGATAGCGCTCACCTCGACGCCCGCGCCGGAGATCGCGGAGGTCAGGCCCATGGCGCTCCGCGCGCTCTACGCCTGCTCGCCGCTCGCGGTGGTCGGCGTGTTTCTCGGCGGGATGATGATCGGGGCGGTGCACGGCCTGGCCGCCGTCTTCGCGCAGAACACCGGGCTGAGCGTGTTCCACGTGTCGCTCTTTACCGGGGCCGTCGTGTTCGGCCCCTTCCTTTTGTTGTGGCCGATCGGCCGCCTGTCGGACCGGGTCGGCCGGCGCATCGTGCTGGGCGGATCCGTCGGCCTCGCGCTGCTCGGCTGCCTGGCGATGATCGGCCTGGCGCACCTGGGCGCTTCGCTCCCCGCCTTGCTGCTGCTCGCCCTATTTCTGGGCGGCACCCTGACCTCGATCTATCCGAGCAGCACCGCCCATGCCTTCGACCAGTTGCCACGCGCGCAGTACGTCGCCGCCGCGGGCGGGCTTCTTCTGTTCTTTTCGGCGGGCGCGACGCTGGGGCCGTTGCTCGCGTCGGCGGCCATGGGGGCCTTCGGACCCACCGGCCTGTTCGGCTACGAAGCGGCCGTGGCAGCCGTGCTGCTCGGATTCCTGGGTTACCGCGCGCTGCAGCGACCGAAGGTGCCGCTGGTGCAGCCGGAGAGCTTCGTCGACGTGCCGCCGACCTCGCCCGCCGCGCCGCAGCTCGACCCGCGGCACCAGTAGCGAACATCTGTCCTATCGGTAACGATTATCCAGGCGTACCGCTTCCGAGTTCGGCCAGGGCCTCGCCGGGCAGCGTGAACCAACGCAGCTCCTCCAGATCCTCGGCCAGCGCCGGATCCTCAAGCGCCCGGTCCCCGGTCCTGCGCGACATCCCGTCGGCCAGCTGTTGAGCTTCCTCGAGGTAGCCACGGAGTGCCGAAACGGGGGCGCTCTCGCGGCGGCTCGGATAGTGGAGCCTGCCGTCCACATAGGCCAGGTCGTCGAGCCCCGTCACCGAGGCCGGTGTCCCTCGCCGGTGACGCCACTGGCCGCTCGGCGCATCGAAGCGGTAGTCTGGCAGCATCTTCCAACCCTCGTTGGCCGTCCAGGCGACGGCCTCGAGGATGAAGTCGAAGACCGCCTCGTCGATGAAGTAGTTGAAGTTGACCCGGACCCAGCCCGGCTTGACCCCCTCGCAGCCCGACACGATGGCCTGCTCGAAGCGCTTGGACAGCGGCTGGTCGATGCCGAGCAGGCGGTGCCCATAGGGGCCCGCGCAGGAACATCCGCCGCGCGACTGGATGCCGAAGAGGTCGTTGAGCAGCGCCACGACGAAGTCGTGGTGCAGATACCGCTCGCCGTGGCGGACCATGAAGGAAACGATGGATAGCCGCTCAGCCTCGAGGTTGCCGAGCAGCTGGATGTTGGGGTTCTGGGACCAGAACGCGATGGCCCGGCGGATGAAGGATTCCTCCAGTTCTCTCACCACGTCCTCGCCCACCGCTTGCTTGAGCTGGAAGACGAGGCCGGCGCGGATCGACTCGATGATGGCCGGCGTGCCGCCCTCCTCGCGGTGCGTCGGATCGTCCAGGTACTGGTGCTCCTCGGGGCTGACGTAGGCCACGGTGCCGCCGCCGGGTGTCGTCGGCACGCGGTTCTTGAGCAGCGCCTTCTTGACCACCAGCACGCCCGGCGTGCCCGGCCCGCCGATGAACTTGTGGGGCGAGAGGAATATCGCGTCCTTGTGGCCGGGCCGGGCATCCTCCGCCTCCGCCGCCGGGTTCATGTCGATCTTCACATAGGGGGCGGCCGCCGCGTAGTCCCAGAACGACAGGGCGCCGTGGCTGTGCAGGAGTTGGGCGATGGCAAGCGTGTCCGTGGCGATCCCTGTGACGTTGGAAGCGGCCGAGAAGCTGCCGAGCTTGAGGGGACGGCCGGCGTAGCGCTCGAGCTCCGCCTGGAGGTGCTTGAGGTCGATGTGCCCGTCCGCGTCCTCGTCGATCTCGACCACGTCGGCGATGGTCTCGCGCCAGGGCAGCTCGT
>JAOUCL010000023.1 GCA_029859805.1 Rhodospirillales bacterium
CAGCGAGTTTCCGGTCAATGCCACGACGGCAGGCAGTCAATCCTACCCCTCGGTCGCCATGGACGCCGACGGCGACTTCGTCGTGGCGTGGTCGAGTTACGGCCAGGACGGCGACGGCGGCGGCATCTTCGCCCAGCGTTTCGACGGGGCCGAGCGGGTCGAGGGCGACTTCGACGGCGACGGCAAGGCGGACCTGCTGTGGCGCAACCCGGCCACCGGCCAGACGGTCGTCTGGCTGATGGACGGCGATGCGAAGCTGGCCGAGGGCTCGATCGGCACCGTGCCGAGCACCTGGGAGATCGCCGGCACCGGCGACTTCAACGGCGACGGCAAGGCGGACGTGCTGTGGCGCAACTCCGCCACCGGCACCGCCGTCGTCTGGCAGATGAACGGGCTCGAGACGGCGGCCGCCCAATCGATCGGCGCGGTCCCGACCGCCTGGACCGTCGAGCAGCTGCGCGACACCAACGGCGACGGCCTCTCCGACATCGTCTGGCGCAACGCCGGCACCGGGAGGACCGTGGTCTGGCGCATGAGCGGCTTCACGAAGGTGGCCGCCGATCCCATCGGCAGCGTCAACTCGGACTGGGACCTGCACTAGGCGCGCGTCTCCATCCTCCAAAGGTTCGCAGCAACGCAAAGGTATGGCCATGCTCGAGACAAAGACCCCCAAGCGCTTCGCCCTCGTCCTCCTCGCCGCCGTCTGCCTGACGCCCGTGGCAACCGCCCGGGCCGCGCCGGGAGATCCAATGGGCGACGAGTTCCAGGTCAACACCACGACCGTGGACGATCAGGGAAACCCGACCACCGCGATGGACGCCGACGGCGATTTCGTGGTGGCGTGGCAGAGCTGTCCGGTCGATGTCGACGGCCTGGTCATCCGGGACGGCTGCGATGTTCTTGCCCAGCGCTACGACCCGGCGGGCGCGCGCCAAGGCGGCGAGTTCCTGGTGAATGCCACGGTCGGCCAGGCGCAACTCCTGCCGGATGTCGCGATGGACCCCGACGGCGAGTTCGTCGTCGTGTGGTGGGGCTACGGCCCGGGCGGAGGCTACGGGATCTTCGCCCGGCGCTTCAGTGCCGAGGGCGAGCCCCAAGGGCCGGAGTTCCAGGTCAACACCACCGAAACCCCGACCGCGGCGCCGTCCGTCGCCATGGACGCCGACGGTGATTTCGTGGTGGTGTGGTCAGCCTCCGGAACCGGCGTCCTGGGCCGGCGCTACAATACGGCCGGCGAGCCCCAGGGGGGAGAGTTCGTTCTCGCGACCACCCTATCCCTATACTCGACGGCACCGTGGGACCCGGACATCGCCATGGACGCCGCCGGCAACTTCGTCGTGGCCTGGGAAAATAGAAGAGTTATCGGGGGCCAACGCTATGACGCCAGCGGCGTGGCGCAGGGCGGCGTGTTTAACACCGGCAGCTGGAACTCTTCTCTTGCCGCCGCCCGTCCAGCCGTCGCCATGCATGCCGACGGAGACTTCGTCGTGATCTGGGAATCTTCAGACTACGGGGGGCAAGGTCTTGGCGTACTTGGGCAACGCTACAGCGCGGCCGGCGAACCGAGGGGGAGCACGTTTCAGGTTGGGGTGGGAGATTGGCCGAAGGTCGCCATGGATGGAGGCGGCGACTTCGTCGTGACCTGGACCGGTTACGGCACGGGAAGTGTCTGGGGTGTCCATGGTCAGCGCTTCAGCGCCGAGGGTCTGCGCCAGGGCGGCGAGTTCCAGGTCAACCTTTTCCCCACCTCGACGCAGGTCGGGCCGTCCGTCGCCATGGACGCCGACGGCGATTTCGTCGTGGCGTGGCCCAAGTGGGACGGGGACAGAGACGGCGTCTTCGCCCGGCGCTTCGGTGGCGCGGAGCGGGTCGCGGGCGACTTCGACGGCGACGGCAAGGCCGACGTGCTGTGGCGCAACACCACGACCGGCCAGACGATCGTCTGGCTGATGGACGGTGGGACCAGGCTGGCCGAGGGTTCGATCGGCACGGTGCCCGCCGCCTGGGCGATCGCCGGCACCGGCGACTTCAACGGCGACGGCAAGGCCGACATCCTGTGGCGCAATTCCAGCACCGGCAACACGATTCTCTGGAAGATGAACGGTCTCGAGAGGCTGGCCGCGGCCTCGATCGGTGCGCCGCCTTTGGCTTGGACCGTCGAACAGCTCCGGGATTACAGCGGCGACGGCCTCGCGGATATCCTCTGGCGGAACACGCAGACCGGCGTCGCCTTGGTCTGGCGCATGAGCGGCTTCACGAAGGTGGCTTCGGGGGCGGCCGGTACCCTCAACTCGGACTGGGAGGTGCGCTGAGGCCGTTTTCGGCCCGGATCGCCCCGCAAAGCCGGAGGGAAACAGGGACAGGCACACATCGAGCCAGTCCCCATTTTCACTCGCAGCGCGGCTGGCTCGCACAGGGCCGACCCGAGGCCGTCCGAGTGTGGCAATTGCCACAGCCGGTTGCCGCGCGTGCAGGTAGACTTTCCTGAAATAATGGAGAGAGGAGCGGAAAGATGCCTTTCGAGAAACCCGATCGTTTCGTCGAGCGCCTGTTCCTGCACTGCAGCGCCAGCGACCGGCCCGAGCACGACGATGTCGGCGTGATGCGGGACTGGCACCTTGCCCGGGGCTGGAGCGACGTCGGCTACCACCTCTTCGTCAAGAAAGACGGCCATGTCCAGGCCGGCCGCGACCTGGAGGTCATTCCCGCGGCCCAGGCCGGCAACAACACGGGCACGATCGCGGTCTGCCTGCACGGCCTGGCGGTCGAGCGGTTCACCGAGGCGCAGTACCGCAGCGTCATCGGCCTCAGCAACGAGGTCAACGCGGCCTACGACGGCATGGTCACGTTTCACGGCCACTGCGAGGTCTCGTCCAAGGCCTGCCCGGTGTTTCCCTACCGCGAGGTTCTGGGGCTCGACGCCCACGGCAACATGGAGCTCCCGCAGGACCCCACGCCGCTGACGCAGGCCGACACGCCGACCGTGCGCCTGATGGACCGCGGACCGGCCGCGCGGCGGCTGCAGGAGCTGCTGAACGCCCAGGGCGCCGGTCTCGCGGCCGACGGCATCTTCGGCGTCATGACCCGCGAGGCCGTGGTGCGCTTCCAGACCGACAACGAGCTGGATGCCGACGCCATCGTCGGCCCGCTGACCTGGATCGCGCTGGGCGAGTAGCGCGTTCGGGGAGACCGACGGGCCGCTTGGCTGGCGCGGCGTCCTGGGCCAGGATGGCGCCATGTGCGGACGCTATTCGTTGACCACGCCCGCCGAGGCGTTGCGCCGGGTCTTCGGCTTCCTCGAGCAGCCGAACCTGGCGCCCGCCTACAACATCGCGCCGACCCAGGCGGTCGCGGTCTTGCGCCTGGGCGCGGACGGCATGCGCCACTTCGCCCGGCTGCGCTGGGGCCTCGTGCCGGCCTGGGCTAAGGACCTCTCGATCGGCGCGCGCATGATCAACGCCCGGGCCGAGAGCGTCGCCGACAAGCCGGCCTTCCGCTCGGCCTTTCGGCAGCGCCGCTGCCTCGTCATGGCCGACGGCTTCTACGAGTGGCAGAAGTGCCCCGAGGGCCCGAAGCAGCCCTATCGAATCGCGCTTGCCGACGGCGGCCCCTTCGGATTCGCCGGCCTCTGGGAGAGTTGGACGGACAAGGGCTCGGGCGAAACCGTCGAGACCTGCACGATCGTGACGACCGAGGCCAACGAGCTCCTGACGCCGATCCACCACCGCATGCCGGTGATCCTGGCGCCCGAGGACGTTGCGGCCTGGCTGGACGCCGCCGCCTCGCCCGAAGCGGCGCAGGCCCTCCTGCGCCCCTGTCCGGCCGCCGTCCTCGTCGCCTACCCGGTCTCGACCCGGGTCAACAAGGTCGCCAACGACGACCCCGGCGTGATCGCGCCGCTCGAAGAGCAGGAGCCCGAAGACGCCGCCGCCGCGCAAGGCCGGTTGTTGTAAGCGCGGACGGACACAAAATTACCCCACCCGTCTGGCCCGCGGCGGTCTAGAGTAGTTGACAGGGTTGAGGTCCGCATGAGGCGGATGCTGGCCGGAGGTACCGGCATAATGGGGAGCAGGCAGATGATTCAGCGAAGGCTCATACTGGGCCCGGTTGCGGCTGGGCTGGCACTGGTGTTGACGGCGCTGCCGGTGACACCGGATCTCGGCACGGCCGGGTTCGACAGCGCGGCGGCGCTGGCGAAGAACGGCGGTGGCAACGGCAATGGTAACGGCGGCGGTAACGGTAACGGCGGCGGCAACGGCGGCGGTAACGGTAACGGCGGTACCGGTAACGGCGGCAACGGTCACGGCGGCGGTCACGGAAAAGACAGCCACCAGGCGACCGGCAAGGCCGACGCTAAGGCCGACGCTAAGGCCGACGCCAAGGCCGACAAGGCCGACGCCAAGGCCGACAAGGCCGACGCCAAGGCCGACAAGGCTGACGCCAAGGCTGCCGAGAAGGCGGATCGGAACAAGGACAGAGACGCGGTGAGCGGCGTCGGTCGCGGCAAAGACAAGAGCGCCAAGAAAAGCGGCCTGAGCGCCTCGTCGCTCGGCCGTCTGAACGCCGCGCACGCCTCGCCGAATGCGCGCGCCAACGCCGCGCCCCATTCCGCGGTCGGCCTGCTGGGCCAATATGTCGATGCCGTCGAGGCCGACGACCTCGAGGCGGCGGCAGCCGCGCTCGCCGCGGCGGCGAACAAGGACATCGACCTCGCGGTGGTGGGCGCGGTCGACGATCTTCTCGGCCTCGAGGTCGACGAGGAGGATGAACAGGAGATCGCCGACCTGGCGAGCGACTTGCAGGACGACGATGACAACAACGGCCTCGGCCATGGCAATGGCGGATCCTCGCCGGACGACGGCGACGACGACGGCGACGACGGCGACGAGATCGAGTAACCGCGGCGAGGGCCGGCGCGCGCTGGGCCCGGCTTCGCCGCCGGTGCCATAACCTGCCGCGACGCAGGGTATTTCCGGGCCCCGGCCGGCCTGCACCCCTAGGGCGGGTCGGCCGCGCCGGAACGGGTGCCGCCCGGCCCTGTGGAGTCGGCGATCGACGGGGCCGAGCGCCGCCGCCGACAGGTGATCTCCACCGTTCCCGCGACCTCGTCGAA
Organism: Rhodospirillales bacterium; assembly: GCA_029859805.1. Taxonomy (GTDB): domain Bacteria; phylum Pseudomonadota; class Alphaproteobacteria; order Kiloniellales; family JAKSDN01; genus CAMYKD01. The sequence goes on from JAOUCL010000023.1 coordinate 5,114, forward strand.
CACGACGCCCTCGGGCGTCGGCCGAACGCCGGCGGTGCCTTCCGCCTCAAAGCGGCAGTGCTCGGGCAGGGTCACCGCCAGCCCGGCGATAGGGTGCGGCGCGTGCAGCCGTATCGTGCAGCGCAGCCCGGACTCGGTGCAGACGCTGTCGACCTCGACCGCGTCGCGGGCCGCCCACCATGCGCCGTAGTCGGAAAGGGAGCCGAACCAGGCCCAGTCCTTGACCGCCGCATGAAAGGTCTCGTGGAACGCATACTTGTGGCCCAGCTCGTTCGGGTGGGTCAGGATAACGAAGCTGCCGCCGTAGCGGGCGATCCGGCGGGCCAGGGCGATGGCGTCGTCGACCCGGTCGCCCATCCGCGGCGGAATTTCGTCCTCCACGGTGACCGGGAACTCGAAGACCTCGACCTCCTGGCCGCTTTCGCGGCCGTAGTTGAGCTGGAAGGGCAGGTGGGTGAGCGCCTTGTTCGCGGTCATCGAGGAGCTGTAGCGGTAGCCGGTGGCCTCGAGCGCCTGGGGCAGGCTGATGGGGTAGGACAGGTAACCCGGCCGGAACGAAATCACCGGCGGAGCCTCGCCCAGCCTCTCGAGCAGGAACTTGCTGACCCGGAGCTCGCCCAGGACCGTGCCGCCGCGCGCCGAGTCGAAGTCGAGCACGATCGGTCGGTAGTCGGGATAGCGCTCGTTTCCGTCGCCGAACGGGAAGGACGAAAAGGCGTTGGCGTGGGCGACCGTATGGCTGGCGACCTCCATCCCCAGCTGCACGAGCTTCCGAACGTAGTCGACCGCCTCGTCGCCGAACAGGATGATATCGTTGTAGTCGTTGATATATTTCGTCTGTATGAAGAAGGTGCCGCGGATGCCGGCGGACCGCAGGAACGCGGCGTAGTCGAGCATCGTCTCGTAGGACTCCTCGGCATCCACGTCGTAGGAAAAAACGACGGAGAGGTCCCGGCCCTCGGGGACGGTGCCGAGGGTCGCGGCGTCCGGATTGCCGCGCAGATAGATCTTCTTGATCAGCTGCGCCAGAACATCGCCCGCCGGCTCGAACGCGTTGACATAGCTTCGGTGCGCCCTGTGGTGGCGCGCGTGCTGCCCCCTGAAGAAGTAGTCGCCGATGTCGAAGCCGAAAGCATAGGCGCGGCCTTCGGCATAGGCGCGTTCGGTGATCGCGGCGCTGCCGTCGCCGTAGACTGCCAGCGCCTTGCGCGGCTCGGAATAGCCGAAGGTCCCGACGATCTCGGCGAATCGAACCGGATCGCCCAAGCGGATGGTCTGCTCCCGTTGCTCGGTGAAATCGGCCAGCAGGGGCGAGCTGGCCGGGTCCAGGTGAATACCGAAGCGCTGGCGCGACGACAGAGTTTCGCTGAAGCCGAACACCTCGTTCATGCCGCCGCCCAGGACCTTTACGCCGATCAGGTGTCCGCCCTCGCGCGGAAAGGACGCCAGCGCCTTGAGCTCGTCCTGCGAGAGAACCTTGCCGGAAACGATCGGGTAGATCAGGACGACCTTATGCTTCAGCGCCTCCTCGACGGAGGTCGTGATGCGGAACGGTACGCCGAAGGACTTCAGGGCGTGAGCAAGGCCAAGCCATGACGAGTCGCTGTCGGTCAGGAGCACCGCCAGTCGGCCGTGCGAGCCTTCGGCATAGCGTTGCCAAGAGGTCCGTGCTTTGGGCGCCACGACGGTTTTTCCGGAGGGGCCGGCGACTCCGGGAAACTCATGGACCCTGTGCTTGGTGATTTCTTGGGTCACGGCATAGGCGGTCGCCAGCGCAACGGGAACACCCAGGCAGAGCAGGAGGTATCTCACGCGGGCGGTTACCATAGTGCGCCTTCCAAGACGAGTGATGCTGCTTTCGACCCCGCCAAGCAACGTGGCAGCTTGGGGATGGGCAGCTCGGCCAGCCCGCAACCTGCCTCGATTGTAGTCTAATTAGATTAGCGATATTCAACTAAAACGTTGTTAACGAGAGCCTTCAATACCGGCGGCGACCGAACCGAGCAGCTCGGCCGAACCACTGAACGGCAAAATCACGGTGGCCTGTTTTATGATCGAGGTGCGTGATTATACCTAAGAAGCTAGTCTTAATAGCTTATTTACCGAGGCTCTCTACCAATAGACAGGCGTATTTTTCTACAGGTTTGCACATGCATTCGGTTCTGGTCGTCGATGATGACGAGATGCTCGTCAGGGTCCTGGAGCGCCTGCTCATGGTCGGCGGATTCGAGGTCCAGGCGGTCGACAACGGCGAGTCCGCGATCGAGATCGCGGAGGCCGCGCAGCCCGATCTCGTTATCCTCGACTGCATGCTGCCCGGCATGCACGGCTTCGAGATCTTGCGGCGTCTGAAGGAATCCAGCGCCGTGAAGGATATCCCGGTCATATTGCTGACCGCCCAGGACCGGGAGGAAGACATCGTCCTCGGACTGTCGTTGGGTGCCACCGATTACATCGTCAAGCCTTTCAAGGCCAAGGAGCTCGTGGCCCGGGTCGTTCGCGCCTTCGAAACCGCGCAGGCGGCCGTCGGGTCCTAGAAATCGAGATGTCGCGAAACTTCCAGGCCCTCGTGCGTGTGCTCTGCGGGGCCCTTGTCGCATGGTCGGTCTGTACCGCGGGAGCCCCGCTCGAGGCGGCGGAGGACGACTACGGCCGGCTCTACGAGACCGCGCGCCAGGCGCGTCAGGACGGGGACTTCGAATCCGCGGCGGCCGCCCTCGAGCGGGCCCTCGCGATTCGGCCGAACAGCGTCGATGCGCTTTATCTCCTCGGCATGGTCCTGGCCTACCAGGACCGCAATCCGGAGGCGCTCGCCAAGCTGCGCAGGGCCAGGGAACTCGATCCGGCGAACGACGACGTGCGGCTTGGCCTGGCACGCGTCCTGGGGTGGTCGGGCGAGACCGGCGCCGCCGAACGGGAAGTTTCCGTCGTGCTCGAGCGCCGGCCCGAGAATAGCGAGGCGCGACTCCTGAAGGCCCGATTCGCGTACTACCAGGGTCACCTCGCGGCGGCCGAGGAAACCCTCGTAGCGATCCTGGAGCGCGAGGCCGAAAGCCTCGAAGCTCTGGAGCTGATGGGCGACGTCAAGATGGCCGCGGGGGAAACCCAGATCGCCCGGGATTTCTACCGCCGGGCCCTCGATATCGCGCCCAATTCGCCGGGGATCGGGCGCAAGCTGGACCAGAGCCGCCCGATGCCATGGCGGTTCGACACCGGCTACAGCTACAGCAACTTCTCCCGGGAGAACCGCGACGACTGGCACGAAGGCTTCGTTCAGCTGCGCTACGGGATCACTCCGGAGACCGGCCTGCTGGGCCGCGTCGAGGTCAGTCATCGCTTCGACGAGGAGGATGTCGTCCTTGCCGCCGGCGCGGACCACAGGCTCACCGAGTGGCTGAGCGGCTACCTCCTCTTCGGCGGCACGCCCGACGCCGATTTTCGCGAGGACTGGTTCATCTCCGGGGGCGCCAGCGCGCGCCTTTGGCCGGATCTAGGGGACCTCGGCGCCACGCTGCTTACCCTCGATACCAAGCGCAGCAGCTACGATACGGGCGAGGTGGACACCATCTCGCCGGGCCTGCAGCAGTATCTCTATGCGGGCCGCATCTGGCTGACCGGCCGCTGGATCAACACCTTCAACGAGGACAACGACTGGACCACGGGCTGGCTGGCCAGGCTCGACTGGCAGGCGGCCGAGGAGCTCCTGCTCAATATCGGCGCCGCCGACGCCGGCGAGACCGTGGCGGGCGAAACGGTCGACACCCGCTCGTATTTCGCCGGTGTCGTGGTCGATCTGCCGTCCGGTCGCGGCCTGCGTTTCGATTATCTGTATGAGGACCGGGAAGGGTCCTACATTCGTCACTCGTTCGGCCTCGGCTTCTCTCAACGATTCTGAGGGGGCCGGCCCTTGGCGTTTTACACTCTCATTTGGTTTGGCTCGCTCTGGCTTGGCGGCCTGTCGCTGGGGCTGATGATGTTCCTGGTGCTCCGGCGCGTGTTCACGGATCGCTGGCGGCGGCGTCTCAAGGCGCACAGGGACGAAATGCTGTCCCGGCTGCTCGACTACCTGGCCGAGGACGAGCCGGCCGACGACGTCAAGCTCGCCGCCAACGCCCGGGACTCGCGGGTGTTGAACGAGGTCATCGAGCACCTGCTGCGCAGCATCCGCGGCGAGGAGAGGGACCGGCTGGTCGTCGTGCTGCGCTCGCTGGGCGGCGTGGATCAGAGGCTGAAGCGCCTGCGCCGCGGCAAGGAGTGGGAGCGCGTCAAGGCGGCCAGGGCCCTGCGCCATTTCGACCAGCCGGAGGTCGTCACCGCCCTGCGCGCCGCGCTCGACGACTCGAGTTCGGACGTCCGGGGGGCTGCCGCTCGGGCGCTGCTCGCCCTGGGCGCGGTGGATTCCGCCCAGGTGCTGATCGACAAGCTGGTAATCGAGGGCTCGTTGCGGCCCCATGCCATCCGGGACATCTTCCGCAAGCTGGGCAGGCCGTTTTGCGACGATCTGATAGCCGTCTTGAGGAGCGACGTCGAGAGGGCCAGGATCGTCGCCATAGATGCCTTGGGCGCGAGCGGCGAGCTGCGGGTCGTCGATCCGCTGCTCCGGCTGATCAGCGAGGGATCCAAGGAGATCACCGCCAACGTGTTCAGGGCCTTGGCCCTGCTCGGCGATCCCCGGGCGCTGTCCGTCGTCATGAAGGGCCTCGGGGACTCTGCCTGGGAGGTGCGCTGTCAGGCGGCCAGCTGCGCCGGGCGTATCGGGGCGGTCGAGGCCAAGGGCCTGCTGGCGCGCATGCTGGAGGACCCGAACTGGTGGGTGCGCTACCGCTCCGCCGAAGCGCTCCACGAACTCGGCGAACAGGGCGTCTGGATCCTGCGCGGACTGACCGTCCAGTCCACGCATGCCGGCGAGACCGCCCGCCTCGTGGTCGCCGAGAAGGCCGCATAGGGCCAGCCCATGAGCGGTGACCTCGCATCGTTGCTCCAGCTTCTGGCGGAGGTCGTGCTCGGCGTTTCGTTCCTGATTCTGGCCAACGGACTGATCCAGAACGCCCTGTTCGCCCTGCAGCTCTATTGCGGATTCAGGGAGCTGCGCAAGCGCCGCCCGAGGTACGGCGACGATCGCTTGTGGTGGCTGATGACCAGCCACGCCACCGTGCCGATCTCCCTGATCGTGCCCGCGCACAACGAAGAGGACAGCATCGTCGACAGCATCCGCTCGATCCTGTCGCTCCACTACCCGCAGTTCGAGGTGGTGGTGGTCAACGACGGTTCGACGGACGGGACGCTGCAGGCCATCATGGAGGCCTTCGACCTCTCCCCCGTCGACCGATACTACGACACCACCGTGCCGCACCGGCCGATCCGCGGCCTCTACGGCAGCGGCCGGCACGCCAACCTGCTCTTGATCGACAAGCAGCAGGGCGGCAAGGCCGATGCGCTCAACGCCGGGATCAACCTGTCGCGTTCGCCCGTGTTTTGCGCCGTCGACGCCGATTCCGTCCTCGAATCGGATGCCTTGCTGCGCGCCGTGCAGCCCTTTTTCGAGGAGCCGGAAAAGACCGTTGCGGTCGGCGGCACGATCCGCATCACCAACGGCTGCCGGGTGCAATCCGGCCGTATCCTCGATATTGCCCTGCCGCGTCAGGTTCTGCCGCTGCTGCAGATCGTCGAGTATCTGCGTGCGTTCCTGATCGGGCGCCTGGGCTGGAGCCACCTGGACAGCCTGATGTTGATCTCGGGGGCCTTCGGCATCTTCGCCCGGCGCATCGTCGTCCAGGTCGGCGGCTACAGCACCGACACGGTGGGCGAGGACATGGAGCTGGTGATCAAGATGCACCGCTACCTGCGCGAAAACGACATGAGTTACTCGGTTCGCTTCGTGCCCGATCCGGTCTGCTGGACCGAGTGTCCCAGCAGCCTGAAGGTCCTCGGACGCCAACGCATGCGCTGGCAGCGCGGCGCGCTCGAAACCTTCTTCAAGCACGCCTCGATGCTGTTCAAGCCCCGCTACGGCCGGGCCGGTTTCATCGGCATGGGGCACGTCCTTCTGATCGACGTGCTCGGACCGCCGTTGGAGGTGCTCGGTTATTTCATCATTCCGCTCGCCTGGTACATGGGCGTCATCGACTGGCGGTTTTTCGCGGCCTATATGGCGCTCACCGCCTTGTTCGGGGTCTTTCTCAGCGTCGGGTCGCTGATCCTGGAGGAGATGGAGCTGCGCCGCTTTCCGAGTGCCTGGGACCTCCTGGTGCTGACCCTGGTCGCCGTGGCCGAGAACTTCGGCTACCGGCAGCTCGCCAACTTCTGGCGGATCGGCGGCTGGTGGCAGTACCTGCGCGGCGTCAACTACTGGAACGCCGAAGCGCCACAGGCCGAAGCGCCGCAGGGGGTAGAGGCGTTTCCCGGGCCCCCCGGGGCCGACGCCGCGGACCCGGAGCCCTGCCGGCCCGCGCCGCCCGACGATGCCTGCCCAGCGGCCGCGCCGGCTGGAACCGGCCAAGAGGGGCCGCGGGCGGGGCGGCAAACCGCCATGGAAGACCCTGAGGCCGAGGACGACCGGATCGAGGCCGAGCGGATCCTGACGGTCCAGCGCGACCGCCGAATGGTCTTCAAAAGTTGCGAGCGCGATGTGGTCCTGGTCGAAGGGCACCTCGAGACGAGCGCGCGTGCGCGGGTCCTGTGGGTCGGCCCGGGCGCCCGTTTCGTCGGCAAGGCCGAGGTCGAGTTCGCCGAGATCCACGGCCAGTTCGAAGGCGACTTGTCGGCCTCGAAGAAGCTGGCGGTTCACGCCGCCGGGCGCATAACCGGCACCACACACTATCGGGAGATAGTGGTCGAGCCCGGCGGCGAGATCCTGCCCGGCGCGCCGGACCCTCTGCGACGCATCGTGGTAAGCGGCCAGGCTTGAGCGCTTTAGCTCCGGCTGTCGCTGAGCAGGCGTTCGAGCAGCCGGGGGGTCAACCTGCCGTCGACCGACAGCCCGGCCGACTTCTGGTAGGCGCGGATCGCCTCGCGCGTGCGCGGCCCGATCCGGCCGTCGACGTCTCCGGCCGGATAGCCGAGCCGGTTCAGGGTCACCTGCAGGTAAGTCACCGTGGGCGGGTCGGCAAAGCGCGTGTTGGGCCGGGGCTTGAAGGCCGCCGCCCGGGATTCGGCCTCGTGCCGCTGCCCGGCGCTCAGGCGCTTGGCGAGGGCCGGGCGCAGGCTCCCGGCCTCGCCGTGGCCGCGTTCGGCGGCGATCAGGATCCAGGTGTAGCCGGCCGTCGGGTTCTCGGGCAGGCCGTAGCCGGCCGAGAGGATCACGCCCATGGCATACTGCGCCTCGAGCTGACCCTGGCGCGCCGCCTTGGCGTACCAGCGTGCCGCCCAAGCCGGGTCCTTGGGCACGCCCTGGCCGTTGGCGAAGGCCTTGGCCAGCAGGTACTGCGCGTCGGCGTGGCCCTGCACGGCCGCTTCGGCCAGGTACTCGACCGCCCGCTCCCGGTCCTGGTCGACGCCCGTGCCGGAATAGAAGGCGGCGCCCACCAGGTACTGGGCCCGGGGCTCGCCGCGATCGGCCGCCAGATTGAGCCACTTGGCGCCGGTCCCGAGGTCCCGCGGGACGCCGTGGCCCCCGGTGTAGGCGCGGCCGAGTTCGTAGCTCGCCCCGCCGTGGCCCTGCTCCGCGGCCCGCTGGAAGCGCCGGGCGGCGGTTTCCTCCCGGCCGGCCCGGCGGGCGGCGAGCCCGGCCTGATACAACGCTTCGGATTTGCTGGGCGGCGGCACGGGCTTGGCGGCGGGCTGTGCCGTCTTGTCGACTCCGAACAATCGGTCGAGGCGTTCCGCGGCATTTTGTACCGAGCGCTTGAACGTGTCGCCGTCCGTGCAGGCGGCGGTCAGCAGCAGGGCGACCAGGGCCGCGGCGAGACGCTTGGTGGTCATGGGGCCTGGGGTCCTTGGCAAAGGCCTGCGATCTTTCGAAGGTACCGGATTAGGGTTTATACCAAAAGTCTTTGATATTGGGTCATTTTCAATGACCTTTTGTATTGCGGCCGATGGCAGGCGGATGCGTTTCACGATGCCGTGCGGGCCTCTGGACAGGGGCCATGGCAGGGTCCACATAGCTGTCGAGTTGCAGCAGGATAGCGTTCGTGACCGCCGAGACCGCCGTATCAGACCAGGCCGCCGGCCCGGCGCCCGCCTTGCCGGGCCCGGACCTGCGTGTCGTGGCCCTGGCGGCGCTGCTGCTGGCGGGCGGGGCGCTCGCGATCGGGGGGGCTTCGCCTGGCGCCAGTCCGCGCTCTACCTGCTGGGCGGTGCCCTCGGGCTCGTGCTCTACCACGCGGCCTTCAGCTTCGTGTCCAGCTGGCGACGCTTCGTCGCCGAGGGGCGCGGCGCGGGCCTGCGCGCCCAGATGGTCATGCTGGCGCTCGCCACCGCGATCTTCCTGCCGGTGTTGGCCGAGGGCAGCCTGTTCGGCCGGCCGGTCGGCGGTGCGGTGGCGCCCTTCGGCGTCTCGGTCGCGGCGGGCGCCTTCCTGTTCGGGGTCGGGATGCAGCTGGGCGGCGCCTGCGCCTCGGGCACGCTCTATACCGTGGGCGGCGGCTCGACCCGCATGCTGGTGACCCTGGTGTTCTTCATGGTCGGGTCGGTGATCGGCTCGGCCCACATCCCCTGGTGGCTCGAGCTGCCGAAGAAGACGGTCTCTTTGCCGGCGGAGCTCGGACTCCTGGCCGCGCTCGGCCTGCAGCTCGGCCTCTTCGCGCTGATCGCGGGCGTGAGCGTGGTGATCGAGCGCCGCCGCCACGGGCGGCCGGAAGAAGCCATGGCCGGCGGGCCGGCGGGCTGGCGGCGCTTCGTGCAAGGACCCTGGCCGATGGTCTGGGGCGCGGTCCTGCTGGCGCTCTTGAACGTGGCGACGCTGGGCCTCGCCGGGCACCCCTGGACGATCAGCTTCGGCTATACGCTCTGGGGCGCCAAGGCGGCGGCCGCGCTCGGCCTCGACGTCGCCTCCTGGGAGTTCTGGACCTGGCCGTTCCCCAAGCAGGCGCTGGAGAGCAGAGTCTTCGCGACCTCCACCTCGCTGATGAACTTCGGCATCATCGCCGGCGCGTTCCTGGCGGCGGGCCTGGCCGGCCGCTTCGCGCCGGCGCGCGCACTGTCGCCGGGGCCGGCCCTGGCCGCCGCGCTCGGCGGAATGCTGATGGGCTACGGCGCCCGGCTCGCCTTCGGCTGCAACGTCGGCGCCTACTTCTCCGGGGTCGCCTCGGGCAGCCTGCACGGCTGGCTCTGGTTCCTGGCGGCGCTGGTCGGCACCTACCTGGGCCTGCGCCTCAGGCCCGCCTTCGGTTTACGTTGAGGTAATATGATACCACATACGTAAGTTATTTTAAAGCAAGGCTTTTTGCGCGTTGACAGGCCGCCGGGCTTCGGTTAGAACCCGCCCGCGTCGCCGGTCGGCAGGGCTTGCCGGCGGCTTCCGTTTCCAGAACACGGGTTCTAGAGCGTCATGAAGACCTACTCCGCCAAACCGGCCGAAATCGAGAAGAAGTGGTTCCTGATCGACGCCGAAGGCTTGGTGCTCGGGCGGCTCGCCAGCCGGGTCGCCTTGATCCTGCGCGGCAAGCACAAGCCCAGCTACACCCCGCATATGGACTGCGGCGACCACGTCGTCATCGTCAACGCCGAGAAGGTGACCCTGACCGGCAAGAAGCGGGCCGACAAGACCTACTACTGGCACACCGGCTATCCGGGCGGCATCAAGGAACGCACCGCCGACCAGATCCTCGGCGGCAAGCACCCGGAGCGGGTGATCCTCAAGGCGGTCGAACGCATGGTCCCGCGTAACCCGCTCGGCCGCCAGCAGATGCGCAGCCTGCGGGTCTATGCCGGGCCGGAGCACAAGCACGAGGCCCAGCAGCCCGAGCCGCTCGACATCGCCGCCATGAACCCGAAGAACAAGAGGAGCGCTTGAGCATGGCCGAGGAAAGCCAGACCCTGACCGACCTCAGCGAGCTGGGCGAGGCGACCGGCGCGATCGCCGAGGCGGCGCCCGCCCCGGCCGAGCCCAAGCTGGACGCCCAGGGCCGGGCCTACGCCACCGGCAAGCGCAAGGACGCGGTGGCCCGGGTCTGGATCAAGCCGGGCGCCGGCCAGGTCACGGTCAACGGCCGCGGGTTCGAGGCCTACTTCGCGCGCCCGGTACTGCGCATGGTGATCCATCAGCCTTTCGAGGCGGTCGGCCGCAAGGACCAGTACGACGTGGTCTGCACCGTGAAGGGCGGCGGCCTGTCCGGTCAGGCCGGCGCGCTGCGCCACGGCATCTCCAAGGCGCTGACCTCCTTCGAGCCGGAGCTCAGGGGCTTGCTCAAGCAGGGCGGCTTCCTGACCCGCGACTCGCGCGTGGTCGAGCGCAAGAAATACGGCAAGCGCAAGGCCCGCCGCAGCTTCCAGTTCTCGAAACGCTGAACCGGCGCCGGCCGAGCATACGAAGCAACGGGCTGCCGGGTTTCGGCGGCCCGTTTTGCTTGGCGCCATGACCACGGAACCGACCGCCATGACACCGCCGCCGATCGACCAGCAGGTGACCTTCATCTACACCGGGGACCTCGCGCGCAGCGCGCGCTTCTACGCCGAGGTGCTGGGCCTGCAGCAAGTGCTCGACCAGGGCGCCTGCCGCATCTTCCGCGTCGCCGGAGAGGCTTTCCTGGGGGTCTGCACGAACCCGGCGCGCGCGGTCGTGCCCGAGGGCTTCACCCTGACCTTCGTGACGCCTGAGGTGGACGCCTGGCACGACCGGCTGACGGAGCGGGGCGTCACCATTGAGGGACCGCCTCGGGAAAACCCCGACTACCGGATCTACAACTTCTTCGCCCGCGACCCGGACGGCTATCTGATCGAGTTCCAGCGCTTCCTGGATCCGAGTTGGCCGGCCAAGGCGGCGTGAGCGGCGGCCGGATCCTCAGCAGGCGATCGCCCGAACGGCGCCGCGCTCGGCGTATTCGAGGATCTTGCGGTCGCGGGTGACGATCGGGCAGGCGAGCTCCCGCGCCGAGGCGACCAGCAGACGGTCGGCCGGGTCGCCGTGGAACGGCTCGGGCAGCGCCGAGGACGTGATCGCCGCAGCCGCCGTGAGTGGGGTGAGCCGGACGCCGGGCAGCGCAAGGAAGCGCTCGAACCAGGCGAGGGCGTCGATATCGAGCGAAATTCGCCCTTTCCCGACCAAGAGCCCGACTTCCCAGGCCGAGACCGGCGATACCAGAACGGCCCCCTCCTGTGCCGCCGCATCGATCGCCTGGAGCGCCTCGCTCGTCATGCGCTCCCCACTGTCGAGCCACAGGACCGCATGGGTATCGAGCAGGAGCATGGAGCCGGATCAGCGGAGCAGGACGCCGCGCTCGGCATCGAGCGCTTCGTCCAAGACCGGCTCGGTCAGATCGACGCCAGGCGCGATCTCGACCGAGCCGCGATGGGCACCCCAGAGGCCCGGTACCTCGGTCTGCGGGGGGTGAAGCTCGGCCACCGGCTTCCCGCGCTTGGTGACGACCACGCGGCTGATCTTGCGGCCCTCCAGCGCACTGAACAGAGCGAGACACTTGGCCTTGAACTCGCTCGCGCTAATCGTGACGACGGTCTTGCCCATCGCGCCCTCCTAATATAGTCATGTTAATATGACCATTTTAGGAGGACATTGCAAGGTCGGTTTGGCTTCGGCACGCCGGCTGTTCTTCGCGGCTCCGGGACGTCTTTGGGGGCATCCCCCTTGCGCAAGATATCGTGACCGGGCGCGCGGCAGTTGCTACAACGAAAACCAAGGGCGGAGGATCATGATGACCGCAAAAGGCGACAAGATCAGAATCGGGATTCTGGGCGCCTCGGGCTATACCGGGGCGGACCTCGTGCGCCTGCTGGCAACCCATCCCCAGGCCGAGATCGAGCTGCTGACCGCAAATACCCAGGCCGGCAGGCCCCTGGCCGCGGTCTATCCGCACCTCGGCGGGCTCGACCTGCCGGACCTGATCCGCGGCGAGGAAGCCGACTGGGAGGGCGTGGACGTCGCCTTCTGCGGTTTGCCGCACGGCACGACGCAGGAGATCATCGCCGGGCTGCCGGAGCGCCTCAAGGTGATCGACCTCTCGGCCGATTTCCGGCTTACCGACACCGGGACATACGCCCAGTGGTACGGCCACGCGCACCGGGCGCCCGACCTGCAGAAGGAAGCGGTCTATGGCCTGACCGAGCACCAACGTGAGGCGATCGCCGCCGCGCGCCTGGTCGCTTGTCCGGGCTGCTATCCGACGGCCGCGCTGCTCCTGCTGCTGCCGCTGGTCGCCGGTGGCCTGATCGAAACCGACGACATCATCATCGACGCCAAGTCGGGGGCGAGCGGCGGCGGGCGCAGCGTCAAGGAGTCCATGCTGTTCTGCGAGGTGGCCGAGGGCCTGCACCCTTACGCCGTGGCCGGGCACCGCCACGCGCCCGAGATCGAGCAGGAGCTTTCGGGGGTCGCCGGCCGGCCGCTTCTGGTCAACTTCACGCCGCATCTGGTACCCGCGAACCGGGGCGAGCTGCTGACCACCTATGTCCGCCTGGCGCCCGGCCGGAGGGTCGAGGACCTGCGCCGGGCGCTCGACGCCCGCTACGCGGACGAACCCTTCGTGCGGCTCGTGCCCGAGGGCGCGGTGCCGGCGACGCGCCACGTGCGCGGTTCCAACTTCTGCCTGCTTGGCGTCTTCGCCGACCGGCTGCCGGGCCGGGCGATACTGGTCTCGACCCTCGACAACCTGGTCAAGGGCTCGAGCGGCCAGGCGATCCAGAACATGAACGTCATGTTCGGCCTGCCGGAGATCACGGGCCTGGAACAGCAACCGCTGTTTCCGTGACGGCGCAACGGCCAGGGTGCGTATACTGATGGATCAAAGAAACGGCGTGGAGGGAAAGACATGACGGAACGGCCGGTTGCAATCGTTACGGCGGCGGGCAGCGGCATGGGTGCGGCCATCGCGCGGGAGCTGGCGCGCCGCGACTATGCGGTCGCGGTCCTGTCCTCCTCAGGCAAGGGCGAGGCGCTCGCCGAGGAGCTCGGCGGGATCGGCGTTACCGGCTCGAACCTGGTGCCCGCGGACCTCGCGCGCCTGGTCGACCGCACCATTACGGAATACGGGTGCATCGACGCAGTGGTCAACAGCGCCGGCCACGGTCCGAAGGGGCCGGTCCTGGAGATCAGCGACGACGACTGGCACCTGGGCATGGAGGTCTATCTGCTCAACGTGATCCGCATGTGCCGGCTGGTGACTCCGGTCATGGAGGAACAGGGGAAGGGGGCGATCGTCAACATCTCGACCTATGCCGCCTTCGAGCCGGATGCGACCTTCCCGACCTCCGGCGTGTTCCGGGCCGGGCTCGCCGCCTTCACCAAGCTCTACGCGGACCGCTATGCGTCCCAGAATATCCGCATGAACAACATCCTGCCGGGGTTCATAGACAGCCTGCCGGAGCGCAAGGAGTTCCGTGCCCGGATCCCCATGGACCGCTACGGCACCGTCGACGAGATCGCGGCGACCGCGGCCTTCCTGGTCTCGGACGAGGCGGGCTACATCACCGGCCAGAACCTCCGCGTCGACGGCGGCATCACACGATCGGTTTGACGCCGTCCCGGCCGCAAGAGGAGGCCTCGTATGGCCGGCATCATCCTGCCTTTCAGGGGCATGACCCCGAAGATCGCCGAAGACGCCTTCGTCGCCGAAACCGCGACCCTGATCGGCGACGTCGAGATCGGACCGGGCGCGTCGGTCTGGTACGGCTGCGTGCTGCGCGGCGACGGCAACAGGATCCGCGTCGGGCGCAACACCAACATCCAGGACGGCACGGTCGTGCACGTCAACCACGACCCCGGGGGCGATTACCGCGAGACCGGCGGCGGCATGCCGACCCTGATCGGCGACGACGTGACGATCGGGCACATGGCGCTCATTCACGCCTGCACGCTGGAAGACCGCAGCTTCGTCGGCATGCGTTCGGTGGTCATGGACCTGGCGGTCGTAGAGCCGGGCGCCATGGTCGCCGCCGGCGCCCTGGTCGCGCCGGGCAAGCGGGTCGGCGCGGGCGAGCTCTGGGTCGGCAGCCCGGCCCGCCGGGCGCGCGCGATCAGCGACGAGGAGCGGGACATGATGGCCTACATCGCCCGGCACTACGGCGAGCTGGCGGCGGAGTACCTCGCAGGCTGCGGGGCTGCGGAGTAGGGCGGGGCTGTCGGGTGGTTGGACGATCGCGTTTGGCGTGAAGAAGCTTCGGAAGACCCCCCACCCTGGCCCTCCCCCGCAAGGGGGGAGGGAATATACTGAGGCATTATGATGTTCTCCCTCCCCCTCGACGGGGGAGGGTCGGGGTGGGGGTGGTTTGTCGGGCAAGAAAGGCCGAACCCGGCGGCTTTGAGAGTGCGGGGACGGGGTGGTGCGTCTTTCTACAGTGGGGCTGATCGCGGCGGTCTGCGCGGCCGAGGTGCTCACCATGCTGGGCTTCTCGACCTTCGCCGCGCTGCTGCCCTTCTTCCGAGAGGCCTGGGGGCTCTCCAACACGGACGCCGGCTGGATCAGCGCGATCTTTTTCGCCGGCTATACGCTGGCCGTGCCGGTCCTGGTCAGCCTGACCGACCGGGTCGATCCCAAGCGCATCTACCTGCTGAGCGCGGCGCTGGCGGGCGCGGCCGGCCTCGGCTTCGCGGTCTTCGCCGAGGGCTTCTGGTCCGCGCTGCTGTTCCGGGGCCTGGCGGGGGTCGGCCTTGCCGGGACCTACATGCCGGGCCTCAAGGCGCTCTCCGACCACGTCGGGACAGAGCACCAGTCGCGCGCGGTGGCCTTCTACACCTCCAGCTTCGGGATCGGCGCGGCGCTCTCGTTTCCGCTGGCGAGCCTGCTGGCCGAGGGGCCCGGTTGGCGCTGGGCCTTCGCCGGACCGGGCGCCGCGGCCGTCCTGGCTGGCCTGCTCGTCCTGCTGCTGGTGCCGCGCAGCGCGCCGCACCACCTGCAGGCGCCCGACACGGCACTGCTCGACTTCCGGCCGGTCCTGCGCAACCGCTCGGCGCTCGCCTACACCCTCTGCTACACGGTGCACAACTGGGAGCTCTTCGGCTTCCGCTCCTGGATCGTCGCGTTCCTGGTCTTCGCCGGGGCCAATGGCGCGGGCGGGGGCGCGCGGCTGCTGGACCCGACGGTAATCGCCGCGGTAGTCATCCTGCTGGGCATGCCGACCAGCATCCTCGGCAACGAGCTCTCGATGAGGTTCGGCCGACGGCGCACCGTGGCGCTGATCATGGCCGCCTCGGCCCTGCTCTGCTTCACGATCGGCTTCACCGCCGCGCTGCCCTACCTGGTCGTCGTGCTGTTCTGCGTGCTCCAGGGCTTTACGGTGAGCGGCGAATCGGCCTCGGTGACCGCCGGCGCGCTGGGCAGCGCAGCGCCCGGCTACCGCGGCGCGACCATGGCGATGCACTCGACGCTGGGCTTCACCGGTTCCTTCTTCGGGCCGCTGGTCTTCGGCCTCGTGCTCGACCTCGCCGGCGGCCAGAGCGTGCTCGCCTGGGGCCTCGCCTTCGGCCACATGGGGCTGGTCATGCTGGGCGGGCCGCTGGCCCTCGCGCTGCTGCGCCCCAAGCCGCTGCCCGGCGACCGCGCGCCCGCGACGGCCCCGAAGCGTGACGCCTAATGCAAAAGGTCATTATCCGTGGCCTTTGGTACTGGATCCGACCAGTCGTAGGGCTTCGCGCTATCGACCGAGCATCTCTTTCAATTCGTTCATCTCGTCTTGGCGGAACTGGCGGTAGGCCGCACCGGCTTCGTTGACCGACGCCAGGTGCTCTTCGATGTTCCGCGGCGTTAGCCGGTTGCCCAGATCCTTCAGCTCGGGCGGCAGACCCGCCAAGTCATACATCTGCTGAGCAACCGCCCTTCCGACCTCGGCTTTGTAATGGGAGGATTCCCAATACCATTCCATTTTCGCCGCAGTCTGATCCGGGCGCGGGACCGCCTCCGTAGTGACGACGTTGTAGGTTGAAAAGTCCCAGAGCGGATAGACCGGCCCGTCCGGATTGCGGGCGCTGTCCGCGGCCATCACGGCAACGAGTTCGCGCTTCCAGCCCTCGAATGTTTTCCAAAGGCCGGTTCCGCGCATGATTTCCAGAACATGCGCGTGGTAGGGATGGATGAAGAGATCCAATTGAATTCCGTTGACGCGGCAGAACTGGACGATGCGGCGAAGGTATCCGAACGAGCCGTCGGGCCAGGTCTTCGTCGGATTGAAATTCAGGCCGTGGCGCTTCAAGTTCCGGATGTAGTTTCTGTTCTTGCGGCGGAAGGCTTCGTGGTAACCCATCCGACTCAAGAAGTAGTGTCCTTCGATCATCGGGTTGAACCCGTACGGCGTCCGGGTCGACGTGGTCGGGCTGTCCTGCTCGCGAATCGTCGCGACCGCTTTCATGAAGCTCGGGAGCGAAACGTAGATGTGATTGAGGTCGCGAATAAATTCGCTATCCCAAATCGGCGTCGGCGAACCATCGACCCGGACATTCAACCGGCCTTCGAGAAAATTCGGCGTAACGCGCCCCCGATTGGTGTTGAAGCTCAAGACATCGAGCGCCAAGACGACACGTCTTAACGGTGATGCCGATTGCGCGTGCTGCAGGTATCGGTAGAGCTCGTAAATCGACGAGCCCGGTAAACCGGCATTGTAAACCTTGCTGCCCGCGACGGTGGACGCCCATTCCACGTCGAACCCTGTGTCGACGCGTGAATTCCCAAGAACGATCACCTCGGGCGCCAAAGCGCGGATGTTGTAGGCCTTGGCCAAGCGCAGATTGCTCTGCGCTTCCGGCTTTAGCGCGTTGAACCCTTCGATGCGGAGCAAATCGTGGACACCATAGGGATCGACCACGAGGCTCACCGTTGCCGAGCCGGCCGCGACAATCGCAAAGACGGCGAAGACGCTGGAAATGTATTTCTTGTGGTCGGTCATAGCTCTGCCATTAGAACTGGTAGTAGAGGAACTCGCTTTCCTGATTGAGGCTCATGACCGAGAGGGCGAACATGAGGCCGATGGCGATGCCCCAGGTCACACGCGGCGCCCAGATCACCGCGTAGCCCCGCCTCGGATTCAGCATGCCGCCGGCTACGAGCGCCTGTTCATCGACGTTGTAGGCGGGCTCGAAGCGGGCCAGAAATTGCTGCGTGTTCGGCAAGATCCAGATAACCCCGAGCCAGAAGACGAGCCAGGGGATCAGCACGAGATTGTCGCCTGCCGCCTGTGGCCCCTCGAAGCTGAAGCCGATCATCGCCAACGCGCTCGCGAGCGGTCCCAGGATGGGCTCCCAAGCCTGGGGCAAGTTGAGCATGCCGCCATAGACGGCCAACGCGCCGTCGAAGGTCACGGCCCGAAACGGTACCCAGGCCAGCATCACGAAGACGAGGGTTGCGCTGCGCGCCATGTTGCGTGCCCACCAGCTCTGGTTCGACGCTCCGCACAAATACCGCCAGCCATGGTTCACAATCAAGCCGAGGCCGTGCAGTCCCCCCCAAAGCACGAAGTTCCAGCCGGCGCCATGCCACAGCCCGCCGATCAGCATCGTCAGGAAGAGGTTGCGATAGCGGTTGAACCGGCCGCTGCGGCTGCCGCCCAAGGGGATGTAGACATAGTCCCGCAGGAAGCGGGACAGGGTCATATGCCAGCGCCGCCAGAAATCGATGATACCGGTCGCCTTGTAAGGCGAGTCGAAGTTGAGCGGCAAGCGGATGCCGAAGAGTCGCGCGATCCCGATTGCCATGTCCGAATAGCCGGAGAAATCGAAATAGAGCTGCAGGCCGTATGCAAAGGTGCCCTGCCAGGCCCAAATCGCATCCAGCGCCTGGCCCTGATCCGCCGCCGCAAACATAGGGCTGGCGATCGGCGCCAGGTTGTCCGCGATCACGACCTTCTTGAACAAGCCGATGATGAAGATCGTCCCGCCGACGCTGATGTTCGCCCAGCTCGGTTTGTAGGTATGGGCCTGGGCGAACTGCGGCAGCATCTCCTTGTGATGGACGATCGGGCCGGCGATCAGTTGCGGGAAGAACAGCACGAACAGCGAGTACTGCACGAAGTCGTACTCCGCCGTGCCGCCGCGCCGGGCGTCGACCAGATAGGCGATCTGCTGGAAGGTGAAGAAGGAGATGCCGACCGGCAGCAGGATCTCGCCGATCGACCAGCCGCCCCCGGTCACGGCGTTGGCGGTGTCGATAAAGAAGTTGGCGTATTTGAAATAGGCGATGAGGGCCAGGTTGAAGGCGACGCCGACAAGCATCAACACCTGGGCCCTGCGGTCGTCGCCACCGTCACGCACGGAGACGATGTATTGGCCGACGGTGTAGTTGAACACCATCGAGCCGCCGACAAGGAACACATACATCGGATTCCACCAGCCGTAATAGAACAGCGAGCAGACCACGAGCCAAAGCAGGGAGGCACGGTGATGGGCGATCCGGCCTAGCAGAAAGAAGCCGATGAGCGTTCCGGGCAGGAAGAGAAATATGAAATCATCGGTGTTGAAGAGCATGTCGGCCTATCCGGACCACTGACGCAATCCCGTCTCGGTCCGTCACCCGCCGATCCCGAAAATTGCCCCCAGCGCATATAACACATCGACTGATAGCACTGAAGCAGAAGCGGACTGGGCGGCATTCTTTGGACTTGACCCGTTTTCGTGGACCTCCGATCAGTTGGGAGAAAGGAGTCCACGATGCCGAACAGAAGAACAGCCTATCGACTTGAGTTTCGCCAACAGACGGTCGAGCTGGTGCGCTGCACTATCTCCCTCCTCGTCGTGCTGCTCTGCGTGCTCCAGGCTTCACAGTGAGCGGCGAATCGGCCTCGGTGACGGCCGGCGCGCTGGGCAGCGCAGCGCCCGGCTACCGCGGCGCGACCATGGCGATGCACTCGACGCTGGGCTTCACCGGCTCCTTCTTCGGGCCGCCGGCCCTCGCGCTGCTGCGCCCCAAACCGCTGCCCGGCGACCGGGGGCATGTCGCCGGCGACGGGCCGGAAAGCCCCGAAGCCGGGCCCGGTTAGTCCCGCCGCCATCGCGTGGCGACCGGGACCGTTCGCCGTGCTATGACTGCGCGGTTCGTTCCGCGGGTGTTTCAAACGAGGGGCAGGCGATGACCGATATCAGGCTGGCGATCCGCGACATCACGGTCCGTTCGGTCCTGGTGCCGCTGGCCCGACCGCTGGCGACCCGGGTCGTCACCATCGAACAGGCGCCGTTGCTGCTGCTCGACCTGTATACCGAGGAGGGCGTGACCGGCCGGACCTACCTGTTCGGCTACACGGCGCGCGGCAGCGTCCACATGGCGGCCCTGCTGCACGACATCCTGGCGATGACCAGGGGCGACCGGGTCGCGCCGGTCGACCTCTTCGCCAAGGCCACGAAGGGCCTCACCCTGATGGGGCACCAGGGGCTCGCGGCCATGGCGGTCTCCGGCTTCGACGTGGCCTGCTGGGATGCGCTCGCGCGGGCCGCCGGCGTGCCTCTCGTGACCCTGCTGGGCGGCAGGCAGCGGCCGATCCTCGCCTACAACAGCAACGGCCTGGGCCTGATCGCGCCGGAGGCGGCGGCCGATCAGGCGCAGGCGCTGCTCGCCGAAGGCGGCTTCGAGGCGGTCAAGATTCGCCTGGGCCGGGCCACCCTGGCCGAGGACCTGGCCGCTCTGCGCGCCGTGCGCAAGGCGGTCGGCGACAACGTCCTGCTGCCCTGCGACTTCAACCAGGGCCTGAGCGTGGCGGAGGCGGTCCGCCGCGGCCGGGCCCTCGACGGCGAGGGCGTCCACTGGATCGAGGAGCCGATCGTCTACGACGATCTCGAGGGCTGCGCCAAGATCGCCCGGGAAGTCGCTACGCCGATCCAGATCGGCGAGAACTTTTACGGGCCCAGGGCCATGGCCGAGGCGATCGCGGCCCGGGCGGCCGACTACATGATGCCCGACCTCGAGCGCATTGGCGGAGTCACGGGCTGGCTCCGGGCCGCGGCCCTGGCCGAGGCCGCGAACATCGAGCTGTCGAGCCACATCTTCCCGGAGGTGTCCTGCCACCTGCTTGCGGTGACGCCGACCCGCCATCTGCTCGAGTACGTCGACTGGGCCGCCCCGATCCTGGCCGATCCGCTGCGGGTCGAGAACGGGCAGGTCGAGATCCCCGACGTGCCGGGTACCGGCATCGCCTGGAACGAGGACGCGGTCGCGAAGTTCGCGGTGGAACTCTAGGCGATGCGGGCCTGTGCGCAGGTACGTTCCAACACGTAAGAAATCTCGAATTCTACATAAATATCAATGAAATACGCCTCAAAACCCGTTTGAACAAACTTGCAAAATTCGACTAGTTGTATTATGCTATGTCCTATGCTTATAGCAAATCCACTCGTGCCTCCGGTCCCCACGGCCCAGGGCAATGCTCCGGCCCCGGTGGCCAATGCGCCGGCGGCCGCGCAGAACGACAAGGCGGAGACCGACCGGCCGGTGACGGCGGCGGAACCCGACGAGCGCTCCAACACCGAGGATCAGGGCCGTCCGGACTCCGGCGGCGGCCGCCCCGAACGCGGCCAGCAGCTCGACATCACGGTCTGATCTGCTCTCGGCCGAGGCCGGGCCAGCCTGTCTTTCGATGATGATAGAGCTCTTTGGAGCCTGAACGGCCCCGGGGGCGCTTCAGTCGTGCGCCTTGACCTTGACGTAGGCGCCGGGGGCGTCCTCGATGACTTTCAGCTTGCCGTCGCCCGGCTGCCGGGCAGCCACCTTGGCGCCGCTCTTCCCGGCGAGCCACTTGGACCAGGTCGGCCACCACGACCCGCCGTGCTCGGTCGCGCCCTTCAGCCAGGACTCCGGGTTCTTGGGGTTCTTGGCATTGGTCCAGTGGCCGTACTTGCCGGCGGCCGGGGGGTTGACCACGCCGGCGATATGGCCCGAGGCCGCGAGCACGAACTTGACCGGCCCCGAGAACAGCTGCGTCGCGGCATAGGTCGACTGCCAGGGCGCGATGTGGTCCTCGCGCGTCGACAGCATGAAGACCGGAAGCTCGATCTTGGTCAGGTCGATCGGCACGCCGGTCAGCTCGATGCCGCCCGGTTTCACCAAGAGATTTTCCTGGTACATCTTGCGCAGATAGAAGCTGTGCATGGCTGCCGGCATGCGGGTCGAGTCCGCGTTCCAGTACAGTAGGTCGAAGGGGAAGGGGTCCTTGCCCAGCAGGTAGTTGTTGACCACGAAGGACCAGATCAGGTCGTTGGCCCGCAGCATGTTGAAGGTGGTCGCCATCTCGGCGCCCTCGAGATAGCCGCGCTCGTGCATCTTCTCCTCGAGCGAGGCCAGCTGCTCCTCGTCGATGAACACGCCCAGCTCGCCCGCCTCGGTGAAATCGGTCATCGTGGTCAGGAAGGTCGCGCTCTTGAAGCGCTCGTCCTTCTTGACCGCCATGGCGGCCAGGGTGGCGGCGAGCAGCGTCCCGCCCAGGCAATAGCCGACGACGTTGGCGTCGGGTTCGCCCGTCGCTGCCTCGATCGCCTCGAGCGCCGCCAGCGGGGCCTCCAGCATGTAGTCCTCGAAGGTCTTTTGGGCGAGCTCGGCGTCCGGGTTGACCCAGGAGATCACGAAGACGGTGAAGCCCTCGGCCAAGGCCCATTTGACGAAGGAGTTCTTCGCGCGCAGGTCGAGGATGTAGTACTTGTTGATCCAGGGCGGAATGATCAGCAGCGGCCGCTTGTAGACCTTTTCGGTTGTGGGCGTGTACTGGATCAGCTGGATCAGGTCGTTCTGATAGACCACCTTGCCCGGCGTCACCGCGATGTTGTGGCCGACCTCGAAGGCATCGGGGTCGGTCATCTTGATCTGCAGCCGGCCGTTGCCCCGGTCCAGGTCGTCGAGCAGGTTCTGCAGCCCCTTGACCAGGTTTTCGCCCCCCGACTCCATGGTCGAGCGCAGCACCTCGGGGTTGGTCATGACGAAGTTGGAGGGCGCCATGGCGTCGACGAACTGGCGGGTATAGAAGTCCACCTTCTTGGCGGTCTTGTCGTCCAGGCCCTCGACCTCCTGCACGGTGGACTGGACCCAGCGGGCGCTCAGCAGATAGGACTGCTTGATGAAGTCGAAGACGTGGTTCTCGTCCCAGGCCGGGTCGGAAAAGCGCCGGTCGTCGCCCGCGGGCTGGAACGCGGCTTCGCCCGATCCGCCGCCGATCAGCCGCTGGGTAGTGGACTGCCAGAGCTGCATGTAGTCCTGCCAAAGGCTCATCTGGGCCTGAACCAGCTTGGCCGGATCACTCATCATGCGCGCGGTCATCTCGAGGAAGGCGCCGCCGATATTGAACGGGTCGAGGCCCTTGGGGGCGGCCCCGGCACTGGTCTGCCGGTCGAGCCAGTCGGACACGATCTTCTGACTCTTCTCGGCGATCTCGCCCATCGACTTGGTCAGCTCAACGGGGTCGGGCAGTTTGGCGTCCTGGCCCTGTTGCTCAGACATATCGGCTTCCTTATGTTCTTTAGTGTTCTGTAGCTCGCGCTTTCGTGGCCGGTACGGACCCTGGGAGCAGCGCGTGCCGCACTGCGGCGCGACCTTCGGCCCGTCATGTTGCAGTGCGGGAGGTACCCCGCGCGGCGGGGGCTGTCAATAGCCGATGATGCCGGGCCGGCCCAGCGCGG
>JAOUCL010000469.1 GCA_029859805.1 Rhodospirillales bacterium
GAAAACACCGACAATGCCAACCCGCAGGTCGTGCTTGAAACCGGCCTGGGGCGGATCGTGATCGAGGTCTACGAAGACCGGGCCCCGAGGAACGCCGCCTACTTTCTGGAACTGGTAGAAAGCGGCGACTACGACGGCGGCAGTTTCTACCGCGCCGGGGCATCGGTCGCCGCAGACGCGCACCCGTCCCGAATCATCCAGGGCGGCTTCCTGTTCAACGCCGCCACCGGGGAGTTCTCGCTCGAGCACAACGGCGCCAGCGTGAAAACGCTTCCGAAGTTCGACACGACGGACGATTCGGGCATCAAGCATGTGCGCGGGACGGTGTCGCTGGCCCGCAACATCCTTGCCAGCGGTGACGGCATTCCCGAGTTCTTCATCTGCACCGGGGACTCCCCCGTGTTTGATGTTGATGGCCGAACCGAGCCGGACACCCGTGGGTTCCCCGCGTTCGGCAAAGTCATCGAAGGGATGGACGTGGTGGAGAAAATAGCTGCGCGGGAGACGGACGGGATCAGCAAGTTTGACGCCGTAGAAGGTCAGATCCTGACCGAGCCCGTGCCCATCGACAGAGCCTGCCGACGATGAGGAAATAACCGGGTGTTGAGAAACGCTCGAAGCAAAAAAACTCGAAGACGAAACAACAATCCAAACGGAAGAACCCGACAATGAGCAAGGACACAGGGAAGCTGAAGATCTACACGGCCAAACGCATCCTGACGATGGACCCGGGCCGGCCGTTCGCCACCGCGATTGCCATCAACGGTGACAAAATTGTCTCCGTCGGCACGCTGGAGAGCCTCAAACCCTACATGGACCGACACCCTCACGAGATTGATGACAGCTTCCAGGACAACATCCTGATGCCTGGCTTCATCGATTCGCATACCCATATGCGTTTCTCGGGTGTTTATATGATGATGTATTACGTCGGCCCGATCGAGTCTTACGGCGCCAAGGGTGGCACCAATGATCCCTGTCTCACGCGTGACGACGTTTTGGATCGACTCCGCGATATCGTCAGTAAGCAGGAGGACCCCAACCAGCCGGTGCTCTGTTGGGGCTACGACCCGGCAAAACATGACGGTCACCTCGACCGCGACATGCTGGACAAGATCTCGGACACCACTCCGATCTGGGTCGTCTGCTATGCACCGCACATCATTTATACCAACTCACCGATGTTGAAGATGATTGGCGTGGAAGAGGACACCCAGGAGTTCGGCATCGGGCGGTATCCCGATGGTCGGCTGAACGGCTGGTTTGTGGAAACCTCCGCCTGCACCAAGGCAATGGCCCCGCTACAGGACATCATTTCCCCCGCGGGTTCCGGCGAAGCTGCCATCAGGATGCACGCGGATGCCTGTATCAGCGGTGGGGTAACCGCCACTGCCGACATGGGCTGGGGATTTACCAGTGGTTTGGAAGCGGAATGGAACGACCATGAAAAGGTGGTAAACGAACCCAACTTCCCGCTGCGGGTGTCGCTGGTGCCTTTCGCCCCTTCCCTGGAACAACAACTCGGCGATAAACGTTGGGACTACCTCGAAGAAAAGTACAGCAAGGCGACCAGCCGTCTGACCCCACACGGCGTGAAATGGCTCGGTGACGGTTCCTATCCGGCAATGACGTCCATGCTCAACTATCCCGGTTACCTTGATGAAGACACCGGCTCAAAACAGGATATCCCCTGGGAGGCCATGATCGATACCATGCTTCCATACTGGGAGCGAGGTCACCGCATCCATCTCCACTCCAACGGCGATGCCACCACGGACATGGCCCTTGACACCCTCGCCGGCCTTCTGGAACGCAAACCCCGTTTCGATCACCGCTTCACCATTGAGCACTACACGATCTCCAATCCCGAGCAAGCGTATCGCTTAGCAACCCTGGGTGGCGCCGCCAGCGTCAATGCCTACTTCGCGCACTACCGACCGCTGCTGCACTCCGTACATGGCTACGGTCCCGACCGGGCCGAAGCGACTGCGCGGCTGGGCTCGCTGGCGCGGGCAGGGGTGCGGTTCTGCATTCATGCCGACTTCAACATGGTCGTCGTTCCGATGAAGCCGCTGGAGGGCGCCTGGATCGCGGTGAACCGTTTGGCGGAAGATGACAAAACCGTCGTGGCGCCGGGCGAGCGCATCTCGGTCGAACAGGCGCTGCGAGCCATCACCATCGACTCCGCTTGGATGATCGACCGGGAGAAAGACCTGGGCTCGCTGGAAGCGGGCAAATTGGCCGACATGGCCATCCTGGCCGAAGACCCGCTCGAAGTAGATCCCATGAATCTCCGGGATATCGAGGTGCTGGGTACGATCTCCGGCGGGGTCGTGCACAAAGCAAAACCATAGTCATGGATTTAGAGCAAAGAGACAAACACGCATTAATCAAATCAGGAGAACAAAATGGCAATTTTAAAAAACGACCCCGTCTTTCCATTCAAGGATGAAGACTATTGCAAGGCGCGTCACATTATCGTCGAGGGCTCCCGCGAGGAGATCGGCTACGACCTGGCGACCATCGCCCGCGAAGAGTATGGCGCGAAGCTCCGCTTGTATCGCGATCCGGTCTATGCCGAGGCGAAGCGTGACTATCTCGAACGGAACTGGCCGGAAAGGCTCGCCGAGGCGAAAGGCGTCCTTCGCGCCTTCGATCTTGCCGAGGACGACAACACTTTCGACCCTTCCAATTTGATGTACGACCTCTACGGCGAAGGTGAAGGTGGCAGGGTCAATTTCGGGGCCTGTACTGGACTGGTGCTACCGCACGAGAAGACCGACACCGGTGCGCCGT
>JAOUCL010000184.1 GCA_029859805.1 Rhodospirillales bacterium
CTTGCCGTAGATGTTGGACCAGGTGTTCTCCTGTCCGTCGACGACGCCGGTCTGCAGCGCACCGTAGACCTCGGAGAAGGCCATTTTCTGCGGGTTGGCTTTCAGGGCCTCCATCTGTGCGACGAGAACGTCGGAGGGTTGGACGCGGAACTTGAGGCCCTCGGCGTCGGCCGGCACGATCAGCGGTTTCTTGGCCGAGATCTGCTTCATGCCGTTATGCCAGAAGGCGAGGCCCTGTAGGCCGCGACGCCTCATCGCATTTTTCAGTTTCTGTCCGTCCGCGGAGGTCTGGAAACGGTCGACGGCTTTCACGTCGTCGAACATGAACGGCAGGTCGAAGAGGCGGAATTTCTTGGTGAACTTCTCGAACTTGGACAGCGAGGGCGCGGCCATCTGGACGTCGCCCGCCAGCATCGCCTCGAGCACCTGATCGTCGTTGTAGAGCTGGGAGTTCGGGAAGACCTCCATGCAGGCCTTGCCGTTCATCTCCTCGTTCACGCGCTTGTGCAAAAGCGAAGCGGCGATGCCCTTCGGGTGCTTGTCGGCATTTGTGACGTGGCTGAATTTGATGACGATCTCGCCGTCCTCGCAGGACGCGAGAGCGGGATTGACCGTGAAGGCGAGTACCGCGGCGGCTGCGGCGGCGGTCAGGAAACGCATATTTACCTCCCTTAGGTTGCATTACAATCAGCGTAACTCGCTTCGTGAGCGGGCAAGCGCGTGAATTTCGATCAGTCTAATCCAAATAACAGCATTCACGCCAAGAAATAACACGGGGCAAAGTGCCGAGCGACGAGCTTGGTGCAAACTCCGGACCCAGCGAAACAGGCGACGCCCCCGCGGCGGTCTGCTATGACCCCTGTGCCGGTGTCGGAGGATTCAGAAAGGCATGCAATGACGGCGAGCGCGGACATAATCGTGATCGGCGGCGGCATTGCCGGCGTATCGGCGGCCTACGAGCTGGCCGCCGAGCCACCGTCGGTCCTGCTGCTGGAGGCGGAGGACCAGCTCGCCTACCACAGCACGGGCCGTTCGGCGGCGATGTTCATACTGAACTATGGGCCGCCCTCGGTGCGTGCCTTGACCGCGGCCGGCCGCGCGTTCTTCGAGACGCCGCCCGAGGGCTTCTGTGAGCATCCCCTGGTCGGGCCGCGCGGCATCCTGGCCGTGGCCCGGACCGGCCAGGAAGCGGGCATGGAGGCCTTCGTCAGCGAAGGCCAGGGGGTCGAGGCGATGTCGCCGGAGGCGGCGCTGGCCAAGGTGCCGCTGCTGCGGCAAGAGTACTTGGCCGCCGCCGCCTACGAGGCGGACGCCCGGGAGATCGACGTGCATGCCCTGCACAGCGGTTATGTGAAGGGCCTCAAGGCGCGTGGCGGGCGTATCGTGACCAGGGCCCGGGTGCAGGGCTTGGAGCGGCGTGCCGCGGGATGGGTCGCGGAAACGACGGCGGGGTCCTTTACCGCCCCGGTCGTCGTCGACGCGGCGGGCGCCTGGGCGGACGAGGTCGCGGCCCTGGCCGGCCTCGACCCGCTCGGTCTCGTACCCAAGCGGCGCACGGCGATCATCGTCGATGGTTCCGGCGAGGCCTGTGATTCTTCCGCCTGGCCGGTGGTCGCCGACGTCGGCCACAGCTGGTATTTCAAGCCCGAGGCCGGCGGCAAGCTGTTGGTCTCGCCGGGCGACGAGACGCCGATGCCGCCCTGCGACATTCGGCCGGACGAGTTGGATATCGCGATGACCGTGGAGCGCTTCGAGCAGGCCATGGACCTGCCCGTGCGCCGGGTCGAGCACAGCTGGGCCGGCCTGCGCACCTTTGCGCCCGACGGCACCCTGATCATCGGCTGGGATCCGCGCGCCGAGGGATTCTTCTGGCTGGCGGGGCAGGGCGGTTACGGTATCCAGACCGCCCCGGCCGCGGCCAAGCTCGCCGCAGCATTGGTTGCCCGCAGGCCGGTGCCGGGGAGCATCGCAGAGACCGGGCTGGACGTGGCGGTGCTCGCCCCGGACCGTCTGATCGGCAGCGTTTCCTAGAGGTAGGCCAACACGAGCACGATCACGAACAGCAGGGTTACCGTCAGGACCTTGCTGCCGGTCTCCCAGGTTCTCGCGATCCGGCCGTTCGGACCGTGCACCCTGAAGACCCCGGCGATCGCCCGCTCCACGCGCACGAGCGCGATCCGCCTGAACGCCAAGTCGATCGGACGGCCGAACGCAATCAGGCCCGTGAGCAGGCGAGGCGCGGCCCTTCGATAGAACCATTCGACGTCGATGTTGACCGACGGCAACTCCGGTGGGTAGAGACCGGTCAGCTTCAACCACGTGAAGGCAAGCGCCGAGAAGAACAGGAGCTGCATCTGCGCCACCACATGGGTGCTGTCGAACGGATGATACTCCACCGGGAAGGGCAGCAGGTCGTAGAGCAGCCAGGGATAGGACCCAATGAAGACGCAGAGGAATGCCGCCAGGCCCATGGCGACCAGCATGTTGAGCGGCGGTTCCTTTGCCCTGATTCCGGAATCGTGCGCGAAGAAAGCGAAGAAGGGGACCTTGATGCCGGCATGATGGAACACGCCGGCGGAGGCAAAGAGCAGGACCAGCCAGATCCAGCCGTAGCCTTCCTCGAGCGCGGCGGCCATCACCATCGACTTGCTGACGAAGCCGCTGAACAGTGGAAAGGCGGAGATCGAGGCGGCGCCGACGATGCATAACCCGGCGGTCACCGGCATGGTCTTGTACAGCCCGCCCAGGTCCGAGCCGTTGATCCGGCCGGTCATGAGCAGCACCGACCCGGTCGACATCAGGAGCAGCGCCTTGTATATGATGTGCGCGAAGACGTGGGCGGTCGATCCGTTCAAGGCCATCTCGGTGCCGATGCCGACGCCGGTCACCATGAAGCCGACCTGGTTGATGATGCTGTAGGACAGCACCCGGCGCAGATCGTTTTCGATCACCGCGAAGAAGATTGGGAATGCGGTCATCGCCGCGCCGATGTAGACCAGGAGCTCGGTGCCCGGGAAGGCCCGTGCCAGGGCGTAGACCGCCACCTTGG
Source organism: Rhodospirillales bacterium (assembly GCA_029859805.1). GTDB lineage: Bacteria > Pseudomonadota > Alphaproteobacteria > Kiloniellales > JAKSDN01 > CAMYKD01. Next base: position 3,050 of record JAOUCL010000184.1, read on the forward strand.
TGGTGAAGGCGGAGAGGAACACGGTGCCGCTCGGCGTCGCCTCGGGATAGGCGTCGGTCAGCCAGTTGTGCAGGAAGGGGAAGGCACACTTGATCCCGAAAGCGAGGAAGATCAGCCAGGACGCAAGCCCGTCGAGGCCGATGAATTCGAAGGCGACCGAGCCGGTCTGCTGGACGTGCACCAGGACGCCGGCCAGCAGCACAAGGCCCGAGCCGACCTGGATGATCAGATATCGGAATCCCGCGGCGATGGCCCGGGGCGTACGCCGGGCCCAGATCAGGAAAACGGACGTGACCGCCAGAAGCTCCCAGAACACGAAGAGCGTGATCAGGTCGCCGGCCAAGACCGCGCCCAGGGCGCTGCCAGCATAGAGTAGGGCCGCCACGTGCTGGCCAGTATCGCGTACGTTCAGCGCGAAGATCACGCCGATGAAGGTGGCCAGATGAAACACGTAGGTGAACAGCAGGGCCAGCCGGTCGGCGCGCAGCGGCGTCAGCGTGTAATCGAAAAGAGTCACCCGCGCCACCTCCCCCTCGGCCAGCCCGAGGAGGTTGAGCGCACCGGCGACGGGAACCAACAGCAGGGCGACCGACTGCGCTCGCCCACGCAGCAGCGCGACGGCAAGCGCCCCCAGGAAGAAGATCAGCGCCGGATGCAGACTAGCGGTCATCATCATAATAATTGTCCTTGCGCATCAGCACCTTGCGCATCTCCTTCGCGACCAGCACCAGGACCACGCAGGCGACGAAGCCGAAGACCGAGTAGAAGCCGAAGAGATTCTCCCAGGCGTGAATGACGTGACGGTGGAAGACGGCGTCGATCAGAAACAGGCCGGCACAGATCGCATAGAAGATCCACAGCAGCCGCTTGACGTTCTCCGGCTTGTCGAAGATGTGTTTTTTCTCCATCGTGCGCCTCCTAGCCAGGCACCATGAGAGAGAGCACCCGGAAGAGCGGTTCGGGAAAGAAGAACAGGAACAGGCAGCCGAGCGCCGTAACCGAGAACGCCAGGACGCAGGGCAAGGGCGCCTCCTTAAGGCCCGAGGCTTCGTTGCCCTTCTCGGCGGGGCTGAAGAACGCCCGGATCGGGATCGGCAACAGATAGGCCACGTTCAAGAGCGAAGAGATCATCAGCACCGCCAGCAGGGCATACTCGCCGGCCTCCAGCGTTCCCAACCCGAGATACCACTTACTCCACAGCCCGCCGAAGGGGGGCAGGCCGATAATGCTGAGGCTGCCGATCAGGAAGGCGGTCATGGTTACGGGCATGGCCCGGCCGATACCGCGCATCTCGCTGACCTGCTTCTTGTGCAGGGCGACGTCGATGGCTCCGGCGCAGAAGAACAGGGTGATCTTGCCGAAGGCGTGCATGGCGATGTGCATGCCCCCGCCGATCGCACCCAGGCCGTTGGCGAGAGTCGCGCCCAGCACGATGTAGGAGAGCTGGCTGATGGTCGAATAGGCCAGCCGCCGCTTGAGGTTGTCCTGCTTCAGGGCGACCAGGGACGCGATCAGGATGGTGGCGGCGGCGACGTACATCAGCCATTGGCTCGCCCCTGCCTCGGCCAGGAAGTCTATGCCGAACAGGTAGACGCTGACCTTGAGCACCGTGAACACGCCGGCCTTGACCACGGCCACGGCGTGCAGCAGGGCGCTGACTGGCGTCGGCGCGACCATGGCGGCCGGCAGCCATCGATGCAGCGGCATAATCGCCGCCTTGCCGATACCGAACAGGAACAGGGCATAGAGCAAGGCCGCCATTGCTGGACTCGCGTGGCCCTGAAGGATGCCGCCCGTGGTGAAGTCGAGCGTGCCGGTCAGGGTCCAGGTCCAGACGATGGCCAGGAGCTGCAGGCCGATCGAGGTCGCGAGCAGGATGCCGAGATAGCTCCGGCCGGCGGCGACCGCCTCCTTCGTGCCGGAATGCGTCACCAGCGGGTAGGTGGTCAGTGTGAGCGCTTCGTAGAAGATGAACAGGGTCAGCATGTTGCCGGCGAAGGCGACCCCCATGGCGGAGGAGAGGGCCAGCGCGAAGCAGACGTAGAAGCGCGTCTGGTTCTTTTCGTGGTGGCCGCGCATGTAGCCGATCGAATAGATCGAGGTGACGATCCACAGGAAGCTGGCGACTACGGCGAAAACCATGCCCAGCGGCTCGACCTCGAAGGTCAGGGTCAGCCCGGGCAGCATTTCCAGGAGCGTGACGGCCGGGCGTCCGCCCGCCATGACCTCGGGAACCAGTTGGAGGACGACCAGGAACAGCACGGCGGCGGTGATCAACGTGACGGCCTCGCGCAGGTTGGGGCTGCGGCGAGCCAGAGCGATCAACGGCGCCCCTGCCAAGGGGATGGCGGGCGCCAGCCATACCGCGGTTTCCGGGCTCATGCGGCGCCTCCCAGCAGGGTTTCGGCGGCGCGCCGCGCGACGCCCAGTGTGAGCGAGGTGTCGACGCCGAAGTAGACGTTGGCGAGGATCAGCAGCCAAGTCGGAATCAGCATCGCCAGCGGCGCCTCGGAGACCTCCGCCGCGCCCTCGGGCGCCGGGCGGAAATAGGCCACCTCGACCACCCGCCAGACATAGACAAGGGCCAATAGAGAGCTCGCCAGGATCAGCACCGCGAAAAACCATTGGCCGCGTTCCAGGGTCGCCTGGACCAGCACCCACTTGCTGATGAACCCGGTGGTCGCCGGCACGCCGATCAGGCTCAGGCCGCCGATCACGAAGGCCGCCATGGTCCAGGGCATGCGCCGGCCGAGGCCGGCCATGTCGCGCAGCTGGACCGAGCCCAGCATCACGAAGACGCAGCCCATTGCGAGGAACAACCCGCCCTTGATCATGGCGTGGTTGAACAGGTGTACGATGCCCGCGGTCACGCCGGTGACCGAACCGAGCGAGATGCCGAGCACCATGTAGCCGATCTGCGCCACGCTGGAGTAGGCGAGCAGCCGCTTCACGTTGTTCTGGAAGATCGCGGTGGTCGAGGCCAGCAGCATGGCGGCCAGCGCCAGCGGGATCATCACCAGATCGAACTCGATCGCCTCGAAGGAAAAGACCGGACCGAACACCGTGAACAGGATGCGCAGTAGGACGTAGATCGACACCTTGGTCGCGGTCGCGGCGAGAAATGCCGTGACCACCGAGGGCGCGTAGCAGTAGGCGTTGGGCAGCCACAGGTGGAGCGGAAAGGCCGCGGCCTTTACGCCGATGCCGATGACCAGGAAAGCGAAGGCGGCGTGGACCGTGCGGGTATCGGCGACCGCCGGCAGGCGCTGGGCAAGGTCGGCCATGTTCAGCGTGCCCGTCATGGCATAAAGCAGGCCGACGCCTATCAAGTAAAAGGTGGCGCCAATCGTTCCCATGATCAGGTACTGGAAGGCCGCGGTCAGCGCCCGGCGGTCCTTGCCCAGGCTGATCAGCACGTAGGACGATAGCGACGAGATCTCGAGGAACACGAAGACGTTGAAGGCGTCTCCGGTGATCGCGATGCCCAGCAGCCCGGTCAGGCACAGCAGGTACATCGAATAGAACAGGTAGGCCTTCTCCTCTGGAATCTCCGCGGCGACGCTCCTGCGCGCGAAGGGCAGCACCACCGCGCTGATCGCCGCGACGATCAGCAGGACGAAGGCGTTCGCCAAGTCGACCCGGTATTCGATTCCCCAGGGTGGTTCCCAGCCGCCGAGGTGATAGCTCAGCACACCCTGCTCGAGGACCGCGATCAGCAGCAGCACGGCCACGCCGAAGGCGGCCCAGCTGGCCGCCGTTGCCAGGGCCCAGGCCGGTCCCGGCCGGCGCAGGAGCACGCAGAGGGGGGCTGCCAGCAGCGGGATCACGACCTGCAGTGCGGGAAGGTGCTCAGCGATCACGAGTCCGGATCCTGCGCGATGATCTCGTCCTCCTCGACGGTGCCGTAGGCCTCGCGGATGCGCACGATGAGCGCAAGACCGAGCGCCGAGGTGGCCACGCCGACGACGATCGCGGTCAGGATCAGGACGTGGGGCAGGGGGTTGGAGTATTCGCTATAGGCCTCGTCCAGGATCGGCGCCGTGGCGTCCGTGACCTTGCCGAATGAGATGTATAGGATAAAGACGGAGGTCTGGAATATGTTGAGCCCGACGATCTTCTTCACCAGATTGCCGTGCGAAATGACGATGAAGAACCCCGCCATCATCAGGACCACGACGATCCAGTAGTTGTAGAGGCCCGGGTCGATCATCTAACGGCCCTCCCGGCCCCTGCCGGCGAAGTTGTAGAAGATCGTGATCATGACCGCGGCCACTGTGGTGCCCACGCCGAACTCGATCAGCAGGATGCCGAGGTGCTGACCGTGCACGGGATCGTGGCGCAGCACGCCGTAGTCGAGATAGTTGCCGCCGAGCAGCAGGCTGGCGACGCCGACCCCGGCATAGAGCAGCACCCCGGCGGCCACCAGGACCTCGACCACTGCGGGCGGCACCACCTTCCGTACCTGGTCGAGACCGAAGATCAGGCCGTAGAGGATGAACCCCGCGGCGAAGATCACGCCGGCCTGGAAGCCGCCGCCCGGGCCGTAGTCGCCGTGGAACTGGACGTAGAGCGCGAAGACCAGGATGAACGGGATCAGCAGCTTGGCGATGACCCGCAGGACCAGATGATGCCTCATGGCTGGTCCTTCTTCCGTTTGCGGCGGCGGTTCGCGCCCAGCAGCATCATGACGCCGATGCCGGCGGTGAAGATCACCGTGACCTCGCCCAGGGTATCGTAGCCGCGATAGCTGGCCAGCACCGAGGTCACGATATTGGGCACGCCGATCTCCTGGCCGGATTGCTCGATGTAGCGCGGCGCCACGTGCAGGTTCGCCGGTGCGCTTGGATCGCCGAGCAGGGGCAGATCCAGAGTGCCGTAGATCAGTGCCGCACCGGTGGTGAGCACGACGGCCAGGGGCAGCCACTGCCGCTTGACCGGGGGACGCTCGGTATCGGTGGTGAGCGCCAGCGTGCCCAGCATCAGTATCGTCGTGATGCCGGCGCCGACCGCCGCCTCGGTAAACGCGACGTCGACGGCATCCAGCTGGACGAAAATGCCAGCCGACAGCAGGCTGTAGATACCGGACAGCATGACCACCGCGAAGAGGTTGCGCAGGTGCACGATGGCCAGCGCCACCGCGACCAGGAAGCCGAGCAGCGATATGTCGATCAGGTTTTCGATGGCGGGTCGTCCCTGCCGGTACCGGGGCCCAAGTCGAGCAGCGGTTTCACGCCGCCGTGCAACGCGGCCTTGGCCAGCGCGTGGGTCGAGGTCGGGCTGGTGAGGAGGATGAAGACCATGATCAGCACGAGCTTGACCAGGTTCAGGGTGAGTCCCGCCTGCAGCATGAGGCCGAGCAGAATCAGCGCGGCCGCCAGGGTGTCGCCGATACCGGCGGCGTGCATGCGGGTAAACAAGTCGGGCAGGCGCAGCAGGCCGATGCCCGCGGTAATGCCGAACAGCACGCCGGCGACCAGGCAGAACCAGCTAAGAACATCGAGCGCCAGGTCCATCAGCCGCCCTGCTCCCCATCGCTTGGCCCGGCATGGCCGAGGTCGCGGTACTCGAAGAATTTCAGCACCGCGATCGTGCCCACGAAGTTGATCAGGGCGTAAAGCATCGAGATATCGAGGAAGTCCGGCCGCTCGGTCAGGAAACCGAAGACCGCCACCAAGAGCACCGTCTTGGTGCCGAAGGCGTTGATCGCGAGAATCCGATCGTAGACGGTCGGTCCCAATAGGGCGCGCGCCAGGGCCAGAGCCATGGCGACAAGAATGCCGGCTGCCGCCGCCTCGAACATCACCCGGCACCCTCCATCCGGGTCACCCGCCGGTCCATTTCGCCGGTCTGGAGCCCCTCCGCCATCTCACGGGTGATCGCATGGACCTCGATGGTGGCGTCGCGGACGTCGATCGACACGGTGCCGGGCGTCAGCGTAATCGAGTTGGCATAGATGACATGGCCCAGCTCGTCCGGCTGGCTGGCCTTCACCTTGATCACTGTGGGACTGATCGCCAAACGCGGCGCGAGGATCAGGCGCGCCACCTCGAGGTTTGCCTTGACGATCTCCCAGAACAGCCAGGGCCAGTACACCAGCGAGCGCCAGGTCAGATGTATGGGGTGGCCTTCGCGATCCGCCACGTCCATGCGGTACGCGATCCAGGCGACAAACACGCAGGACACGGCGCCGAGGACCAGGAGCAGCGGCTCGTAATGTCCGGAGAGCAGCAGCCACAGGACATAGAGCACTACCGACAGGCTGACCGCGCGTACCAATTCCGCCCCCCCCCCAAAAGATCGTCCTTCGGCCGTTATGGCGCGCGCCCTTCGATCGACCCCGCGCGAACCCCGACTGCTTCAGCGCGGCATGATAGCGCGGCGATTCGGGTGGTGAAAGACTCCTTAAGCATCCCGGCAGAGTCTCAATCGGCCCGTCCCGAGTCGTCGGCCTGCCAGGGCAGGGCTCGGCGCAGCGCCCAGTCGACCGCGTAGTAGAGGCCCACGGCGAAGACGCCGAG
>JAOUCL010000470.1 GCA_029859805.1 Rhodospirillales bacterium
CCGGCGCGGTCCTTGATCATCTTGATGGCCTCCTCGAGGCCGTAAAGGCTCTTGCGGTCGATGGCCTCGGAGGCCTTTCTCAGTCGCTTGCTTGTCTTCGCCATGGTCTCTACTCCACCACCTCGAGGCCCATCGAACGGGCCGAGCCCATGATGATCTTGGCTGCGGCATCGATATCGTTGGCGTTCAGGTCGACCATCTTGGCCTCGGCGATCTCGCGGACCTGCGCCATCGAGACCTTTCCGACCGTTTCGCGGCCCGGGGTGCTGCCGCCCTTCGGCAACTTGGCCGCCTTGCGCAGAAAGTAGGCGGCGGGCGGCGTCTTGGTCTCGAAGGTGAAGGAGCGGTCGGTATAAGCGGTGATGATCACCGGCGTCGGGGTGCCCTGCTCCATGTTCTGGGTGGCCGCGTTGAACGTCTTGCAGAACTCCATGATGTTCAGCCCGCGCTGACCCAGCGCCGGGCCGACCGGGGGCGAGGGGTTGGCCTGCCCGGCCTTGATCTCCAGCTTGATATACCCTGCGATCTTCTTCGCCATCTTCTACCCTTTCCTGCTTCGGGCGGCGCGGTACGGCCCGTCCCATGGACTTTCGGGACCGACCTCCCGCGCCAGGGGCCGCGGGCGCCTCGGCGCCCCGGCCACAACGAACGTCAAAGCTTCTCGACCTGCGTATACTCCAGCTCCACCGGCGTGGCGCGCCCGAAGATCGACACGGCCACCTTGAGCCGCGCGCGCTCCTCGTCGACCTCCTCGACCATGCCGTTGAACGACGTGAAGGGCCCGTCGCTGACCCGCACCTGCTCGCCGATCTCGAAGGTGATCGAAGGCTTGGGCCGCTCGACGCCCTCTTCCACCTGGTGCAGGATGCGCAGCGCCTCGGACTCGGAAATCGGCGAGGGCTTGCCCCGGTTGCCCAGGAACCCCGTCACCTTCGGCGCATCCTTGACCAGATGCCAGCTCTCGTCGGTCAACTCCATCTTCACCAGCACATAGCCCGGGAAGAACTTGCGCTCGGCATTGACCTTCTGGCCGCGGCGCATCTCAACCACTTCCTCCGTCGGCACGAGGACCTGCTCGAAAAGATCCTCCATGGCCTTTTGACGCGCCTGCTCGCGAATCGACTCGGCGACCTTCTTCTCGAAGCCCGAATAGACATGAACCACGTACCAGCGCATTGCCATCTGAGGTCAGCCCCCTAATCCCAGGATGAATTTAACGATCCTGGAGAGACCCATATCAACCAGAAGAAAGAACATCGCCGCCAGAAAGACCATGACGAAGACCATGGCGGTGGTGACCATGGTCTCCTTGCGGGTCGGCCAGGTCACTTTCGCGACCTCCTGGCGCACCTCGCGTATGTACTGCCCTGGATTGATCTTCGCCATAGTCTAAGCCTGTGTCCTCAACAACTGGCGCGCCGCAACCGAACGATAAGAACGTTACGGTCCGTCACCTGTGCTCGGGCCTGGCAGGAGTGGAGGGACTCGAACCCACAACCCCCGGTTTTGGAGACCGGTGCTCTGCCAATTGAGCTACACTCCTTTACCACGCTCCTGGGACGCCGCAGGGCGTCCCGGCACGGGTCACTTTATGATGCCCGCGACGACGCCGGCGCCGACGGTGCGGCCGCCCTCGCGGATCGCGAAGCGCAGGCCCTCGTCCATGGCGATCGGCGCGATCAGCTCGATCTCCATCGAGGTGTTGTCGCCCGGCATCACCATCTCCGTGCCCTCGGGCAACTGCACCACGCCGGTCACGTCCGTCGTCCGGAAGTAGAACTGCGGACGGTAGTTCGTGAAGAACGGCGTGTGACGGCCACCCTCCTCCTTGGTCAGGATGTAGGCCTCCGCCTTGAAGTTCGTGTGCGGCGTGATCGACCCCGGCTTCGCAAGAACCTGGCCCCGCTCGACCTCCTCGCGCCCGATGCCGCGCAAAAGCGCCCCGATGTTGTCCCCCGCCTCGCCCTGGTCCAACAGCTTGCGGAACATCTCCACGCCCGTCACCACCGTCTTGCGCGTGTCCTTGATGCCGACGATCTCGACCTCCTCGCCGACCTTCACGACACCCCGCTCGACACGACCCGTCACCACCGTCCCGCGCCCCGAGATCGAGAACACGTCCTCGATCGGCATCAGGAACGGCCTGTCCTTCGGACGCTCGGGCTGCGGAATGTAGTCGTCGACCGCCGCCATCAGCTCGACCACCGAGTTCTTCCCGGTCTCGTCCTCCCGCCCCTCCAGCGCATGCAGCGCGGAGCCCCGGATGACCGGGAGGTCGTCCCCCGGAAACTCGTAAGAACTCAAGAGCTCCCGAACCTCCAGCTCGACCAGATCCAGAAGCTCCGGATCGTCGACCTGATCCACCTTGTTCATGTACACCACGATCGCCGGAACACCCACCTGACGCGCCAACAGAATGTGCTCGCGCGTCTGCGGCATCGGACCGTCGGCCGCCGAGACCACCAGAATCGCGCCGTCCATCTGCGCGGCGCCCGTGATCATGTTCTTCACATAGTCCGCGTGCCCCGGACAGTCCACGTGCGCATAGTGGCGGTTCTCCGTCTGATACTCCACGTGCGCCGTCGATATCGTGATCCCCCGCGCCTTCTCCTCAGGCGCCTTGTCGATCTGGTCGAAAGCCGTGAACTCCGCTCCGCCCGTCTCGGCCAATACCTTCGTAATCGCCGCCGTCAGCGTCGTCTTGCCGTGATCGACGTGACCTATCGTCCCAACATTGCAGTGCGGCTTCGTCCGCTCGAATTTCGCCTTCGCCATGGTCC
>JAOUCL010000185.1 GCA_029859805.1 Rhodospirillales bacterium
CAGGCCGGTGACGACTACACGTCTCATGGAAGGATCGGCGGTTCAGGCGGAGCTGGAAAGGACGGGCGCGCTGGGCGCCGCGATCCGGCGCCGAACCCGCTGTCCGTTCAAGCGTGCTCCGAGATGAAGTCGATCGCGTCCTTGACCGTCACGATCTTCTCCGCGGCGTCGTCCGGAATCTCGCAGCCGAACTCTTCCTCGAAGGCCATCACGAGCTCGACAGTGTCGAGGCTGTCGGCGCCCAGGTCGTCGATGAAACTGGCGGTCTCGCTAACCTTGGACTCGTCAACCCCCAGATGCTCGACGACGATCTTTTTGACACGCTCTCCAATGTCGTTGCTCATGCCTTTAACCTCAGATTTGTTGGCCAGGTACTGCGCGAATCCGTCTCTTAAAGCGGGGCGGTTAACAAGACCTTTCCCGACGGGCGATCGGTCGCCTCTTAACACAGTTCCTCGTGAGAGAAAAGCACCCGCGCCAGCCCCCTACGGGTACGTGAAAGGAAGCTATATCATGGCCATTCCGCCGTTGACATGCAAGGTCTGCCCGGTGACATAGCCGGCCTCTTCGCTGGCGAGGAAGACGGTGCAGGCGGCCACGTCCTCGGGCCGGCCCAGACGGCCGACCGGGATCGCGGCCAGCAGCTTCTCCTGCTGCGCCTCCGGCAGGCCGGCGGTCATCGGCGTCTCGATGAACCCCGGCGCCACGCAGTTCACCGTGATCCCGCGCGAGGCGACCTCCTGGGCGAGGGCCTTCGACAGGCCGGTCATGCCGGCCTTGGAGGCGGCGTAGTTCGCCTGGCCCGGGTTGCCGGTCTGCCCGACCACCGAGGTGATCGCGATGATGCGCCCCCAGCGCCGCTTCATCATGCCGCGCAGGCTGGCCCGCGCCAGACGGAAGCCGGCGGTCAGGTTGACCTGCAGGACCTGGTCCCACTCCTCGTCCTTCATGCGCATGGCGAGGTTGTCGCGGGTCAGCCCCGCGTTGTTCACCAGGATATCGAGCTGGCCGAGCTCGGCCTCGACCCGGCCGGGCAGCTCGCCGGCGGCCTGGGGGTCGGCGAGGTCGCAGGCCAGGACCGTGGCCCGCCCGCCGAGCTGGCCGGCCAGCTGTTCGAGGGCGTCCTGGCGGGTTCCCGACAGCGCGAGCGCCGCGCCGCAGCCGTGCAGCGCGCGGGCGATCGCCCCGCCGATACCGCCCGAGGCGCCGGTGACCAGCGCGGTCTTGCCGGTAAGATCGAACATGATCGAAGTCTCCCTGGTTTCTGGGTCGACGGGTGGCGGGGTCAAAGCGTCCGGATCAGCGCCTCGATGTCCTCCGGGGTGCCGGCCGCCGTGCCGGTCAGCGCGCGGTCGATGCGCCGCGCCAGCCCGCTCAGCACCTTGCCGGCGCCCAGCTCCACCAGGGTCTCGACGCCGGCGTCCTTCATGGCGAGGACCGATTCGCGCCAGCGCACCATGCTCGTCACCTGTTCGATCAGGAGGCGCCGGATCGTCTCCGGGCTGGTGACCGGCTGGGCGGTCACGTTGGCGACCAGCGGCGCCTCGGGCGGCCGCAAGGTCGTGGCGGCCAGCGCCTCGGCCATGACCTCCGCGGCCGGCGCCATCAGCGCGCAGTGGAACGGCGCCGAGACCGGCAGCAGGACGCAGCGCCTGGCCCCGCGTTCCGAGGCCAGCTCGACGGCCCGCTCGACCGCCGCCTTGTGGCCGCTGACCACAACCTGGCCGGGCGCGTTGTCGTTGGCCGGGGCGCAGACCTCCGGGGGCCCCTCCGCCGCCGCGGCGGCCTCGGCGGCGACCTCGGCGGCCGCCTCGAGGTCGAGGCCGAGCAAGGCGGCCATGGCGCCCTCGCCGACCGGCACCGCCGCCTGCATGGCCTGGCCGCGCCGCTTCAGCAGCCGCGCGGCATCGGCCAGCTCGAGGGTCCCGACGGCCGCCAGCGCGGAATATTCGCCCAACGAGTGGCCGGCGACGAATTGAGCCTTCTCGGCCAGCGCGACGCCGCCTTCGTCCCGCAGCACGCGGACCACGGCGAGGCTGACCGCCATCAGCGCCGGCTGGGCGTTCTCTGTCAGGATCAGCTCGTCCCCCGGCCCCTCGAACATGAGGCGCGAGAGGCGCTGAGAGAGCGCGTCATCGACTTCCTCGAAAACCTGGCGCGCGGCCGGGAACGCCCCGGCCAGCGCCGCGCCCATGCCGACCGCCTGGGACCCCTGTCCCGGAAATACGAAAGCCCGGCCCATCCGAAACGGCCCTCCCCTGACCGGCGCGACCAAAGGGGCACAGAGATAGCCCGTAACGACGCCCTGTCAAGTCCGCCCGGACCGGCGGCGCCGGTCGAGGTCTGAGCAAGCTGTTTCTTGCCCGGGCTAGTCTCCGAGCAGCTTCTTGAGCGTGTCGCCGGCGTCCTTGGCACCTTTCTCCAGCGCGCCCTTGGCGCCGGCGGCGCCGCTCTCGGCCGCGCCGGTCAGCTTGTCCAGGGCAAGCGGCGACACCGCCTTGCCGACGGTCCCGCTCACGCTCGAGAACACCGCTGCCATGATCTCGTCCGGAGTGGCGCCGCCCGTATCCTTGCCGATATTCTTGAGGTGGACGGCCGGCAGCGGCACGCTGAGCGTCTTGCCGCCCAACGCACTGGCGCTGACGTTCACCGTGCCGTCGCGCACATAGAGGTTCTCGATGATCAGCTTGGGACCTTCGGCGCCCGCGTCGCCGCCGCCCCCGCCGGTACCTTGGCCGCCGCCGGACATCTGCTTGGCGTAGCTTTCGACATTGCGTTTCAGGGCGTCGATGTTGCTGCCGGCCGCGCCCAGCTCGTAGGTCACCTCCGGCGCCTGAACGACGATCTCCTTGATCACCACGGGATCCGAGGTGATCGTGGTGACGTCCAGCTTGAGGCTGACGTGACCCAGCCAGACCGCGCTGTCGGTGGCGAAGCCCTTGGGATTGCCGACGCGCAGCCCGCGCAGGGCGCCCTCGCCGGAGGTCACCGAGACCTCGGCGTCCTTCAACTCGACCTCGGCCTGCGTGGCCTCCGAGCCGAAGCCCTCGACCGCCGCTACGATCAGGGAACCGAGCGAGGTGAACACGAAGTAGAAGACAACCGCCAACACGACGATCAGGACGGCGGCAACCCCGCCCCCGATCTTCAAGCCCTTGTTCATGGTAGGCCTCCTTGTTGTTTACGTACCGGCTCGCCCCGGCCGATACGGCCGAGCTTCCCCGGCCGACCACTTGCGTTCACCGGTAGCCTAGCAGATTTAGCAGTCGACGGCGAACCCGGTCCCGATTCGTCTGGTTCTTCCGGTACGGCAGACTTCTCCTTTAGACGGAAAGCGGGCATGATCTGCCAAGAAATGGGCGTTCCGGGCCTTGTTTCGACGTAACTTCAAACTGACCTATTGCCGGTCGCCTGCCGGCCTTGCATGGCCGAGGCTTTGGTGTATAGTCGCGCGCCTCGCGGCCCTGCCGCGGGATACATAGCTCCTTGCCGGTTGCTGTAGGTCCCGAAAGGGAAAGCGTGCGCCGGCTAGGGCCGGGCGGCCGTACGGAACACGATCCCGATCGGCGCCGGACCGTGAACATCCATGGGGAGTACTCGGCAGATGTCGCTTTACGAGAACGTATTCATCGCGCGCCAGGACGTCTCGGCCACTCAGGTCGATGCCCTGGCGGACCAGTTCGCCGCCCTGATCCAGGAAAACGGCGGCGAGGTCACCAAGAAGGAACACTGGGGCCTCAGGAACCTGGCCTTCCGGATCAAGAAGAACCGCAAGGGCCACTACGTCCTGCTCAACATCGATGCGCCCTCCGATGCGGTCCTCGAGATGGAGCGCAACATGCGCCTCAGCGAGGACGTCATCCGCTATCTGACCGTGCGCGTAGACGAGCTCGAGGCGGACCAGTCCATCGTGCTGCGCAGCCGTGGCATGCGCGATGAGCGCGGCCGGGGCGGCCGCCGCTTTGGCGGGCCCGATCGCGGCGGACCCGATCGCGGGGGGCCGCGCGGCGGACGCGACGAGCACCGTCCGCGCCGTGAGTCGGCGGACGTGGAGAAAGCGGAGAAAACAGCGGGCGACACGGCCGCCGAGAGCACGGAAGGAGACAAGGGATGACCGTCCGTATCGTCAGCAAGGGCGCGGCCATTCGCCGGTCGTTCTTCCGCAGGCGCAAGAGCTGCCCGTTTTCGGGACCGAACGCGCCGAAGATCGACTACAAGGACGTCAAGCTGCTGCAGCGTTTCGTCTCGGAGCGCGGCAAGATCGTGCCGAGCCGCATCACCGCGGTCTCGGCCAAGAAGCAGCGTGAGCTGGCCCAGGCGATCAAGCGCGCGCGCTACCTCGCCCTGCTGCCCTATCTCATCGGGTAGCGGGCAGGCCGGGTCGCCAAAGGGCGCATGGACTAGAGTGTCGAGGAGCCGTTTCCGGCCAAGCGGAGAACCGCCCGGAAACGTTCAGGAGGACGGGTGATGGAAGTCATACTGATGGAACGGGTCGAGAAGCTCGGGCTGATGGGCGATGTCGTCAAGGTCAAGCCCGGCTACGCCCGAAACTACCTGTTGCCGCAGAAGAAGGCGCTGCGCGCCAACAAGGACAACCTGGCCTTATTCGAGACCCAGCGCACACAGCTCGAGGCCGACAACCTCAAGCTGCGCAAAGAGGCCGGCGCGATCGCCGCCAAGCTCGAGGGCCTCGTCGTCGTGCTGATCCGGCAGGCCGGCGACAACGGGCAGCTCTACGGCTCGGTCACCGCCCGCGACCTGGCCCAGGCCATCACCGAGGCGGGTTTCACCGTGGACCGCAAGCAGATCGTGCTCGAAAAGGCGATCAAGGTTCTGGGCCTGCACCCGGTCAAGATCCGCCTGCATCCGGAGGTCGTGGTCGAGGTGACGGCCAACGTGGCCCGGTCCGAGGCCGAGGCCGAGAGCCAGGCCGAGACCGGTCACTTGATCAGCGCCGAGGAGCAGCGGGAAACCGAGGAGGCGGCCGTCGAGGCCATCGTCGCCGAGGTCGAAGAGACCGAGCAGGCCGAGGCCGAAGAGGCCGAAGCTGCGACCCCCGCCTCCGAGGAGAGCGAGGCCGAAACCCGCGCCTGACGCGGCCCCGGCGCTGCCCGAACGAAATCGGCGGCGCGGTCCCGGCAACGGGGCCGCGCCGTTTCTTTTGCAGGCGCCAGCGCCCCGGCCCCTGGCCGACACCGCCCCGGTCATGGACTCCACATCGTCACATCGATCGACTATAATTACGCGATCATTAACAGTTGGCCGGACGGCGGCCTAGCCGATCCAGCCGGAATGGGAGCCAAGCAGCGATCAGGGAGACAACGGCGATAGGAGCAGTGCGATGTTGTTTCGCAATCTTCTTAGGCACGTCGTCCGTGAGGGGACAGTCCATTTGATCGACGCCAAGGGCCGGAGCTTCAGCTTCGGCGACGGTCGCCAGCCGCGCTGTACCTTGCGGCTGCACAGCAGGTTGCTGGATTTCAAGATACCGCTCGTTCCCTCGCTGTACTTCGGCGAAGCCTACATGGACGGGCTGATGACCTTCGAGGAGGGCAGCCTCGGGGACTTTCTTCGGATCGTCATGCAAAACAACGGCCGCCTGAACACGCATTGGCTCGTGCGGCTCGGTTGGGCGATCAAGCGGCAGACCTCGCGTGTCAATCGGTACAACCCGATCGGCAAGGCCCGGCGCAACGTGGCCCATCATTACGACCTCTCGGACCGCCTCTACGAACTGTTCCTGGATCCCGACCGTCAGTACTCCTGCGCCTATTTCACCTCGCCGCACGGCGACCTGACTCAGGCCCAGGAGGACAAGAAGCGGCACATCGCCGCAAAGCTGCTGCTCGATCGTCCGGGCCTCAAGGTGCTCGACGTCGGCTCGGGCTGGGGCGGGCTCGGGCTCTATCTCTGCGAAGCCAGCAGCTGCGACGTGACGGGGATAACCCTGAGTTCGGAACAGCTCGCGGTCAGCCAGGACAGAGCGCGGCGAGCGGGCCTGGATCAGCGGGTGCGGTTCCGGCTGGAAGACTACCGCCGGAGCCGAGGCGTCTACGACAGGATCGTTTCGGTCGGAATGTTCGAACACGTCGGCTCGAAAAGCTACGACGAGTTTTTCGGTCAAGTCCGCGACCTCCTGGCGGACGACGGTATAGGCCTGGTGCATTCGATCTGCTACTCCGGCGCGCCGGGACCGGACAACCCGTACATCACGAAGTACATCTTTCCCGGCGGCCACATACCCTCGCTCTCCGAGGTGATTCCCGCGGTCGAGCGATCGGGCCTCCTGATCACCGACGTGGAGATACTCCGCTTGCACTACGCAGAGACGCTCAGGATCTGGCACGACCGCTTCCAGGCGAACCGCGACCAGATCGCCGAGCTCTATGACGAGCGGTTCTGCCGCATGTGGGAGTTCTACCTCAAGGGCTGCGAAATGAGCTTTCGCCATCACAACCTGATGGTGGTCCAGATCCAGTTGGCGAAGAAGCTGCAAAGCGTGCCGCTGACCCGGGACTACATCACCGAGTGGGAGCGGGCCGACCGCGAACAGCGGGCCCACGCCGCGGAGTAGGACAGGTGCATGGACCGGTCGACCTCGCCGTACAAACGGAGGGGGCGGGTGAACCTTATCCCCGGCTTACACAGGAATCCCGCAATCCTTTCGTAGCATTGGCCCGCCGGTTTGCATAAGGTGCCAGCCATGGACCCCCACGGCACGAACAACTTGGCGCGCCTTCCCGGTGCGGAGGGCACCGCCGACCCCTATCGCGAGCCACCCGTCAACTACGAGGCCGAGCAGGCGCTTCTGGGCGCCGTCCTGGCCAACAACGCCGCCTTCGAGAAGGTCGCCGACTTCCTGCGCCCCGAGCACTTCGCCGAACCGGTGCACGGCCGCATCTTCGAGGCCTGCGGCACGTTGATCGAGCGCGGCCAGATCGCCAACGCGGTGACCCTGAAGAACGTCTTCGAGCGCGCCGAGGAGCTGGCCGAGGTCGGCGGCGCGCAGTACCTCAGCGAGCTGCAGGGCAACTTCGTCTCGATCATCAACGCCCGCGACTACGGCCGGACGGTCCACGACCTGTTCCTGCGCCGGCAGCTGATCGCGATCGGCGAGGACGTGGTCAACGACGCCTTCGACCACGATCTCGAGGCCATGGCCGCCGATCAGATCGAGACCGCTGAGCAACGTCTCTACACCCTGGCCGAAAGCGGCCAGACCGAAGGGGGATTGAAGGACTTCAAGACCGCGGTCGTCGAGTCGATCCAGATGACCGAGGCGGCGGTCAAGCGCGACAGCCACGTGGCCGGCGTGGCGACCGGCCTGACTGATATCGACAAGCTGCTGGGCGGCCTGCACAAGTCGGACCTGGTGATCCTGGCCGGGCGCCCGTCCATGGGAAAGACGTCGCTGGCGACCAACATCGCATACAACGCCGCGACCTCCAGGCGCGCCGAGCGCGACGCCGAGGGCAACCTAGTCGAGCTGCCCCAGGTGGTCGCGTTCTTCACGCTTGAGATGTCGGCCGAACAGCTCGCCACGCGGATCCTCTCCGAACAGGCCCACGTGCGCTCGGACTCCATGCGCCGGGGCGAGATCCGCCAGGAGGAGTTCGACCGCCTGTTCGAGGTCAGCCGCGCCCTCTACGACCTCAAGCTCTTCATCGACGACACGCCGGCGCTCACCATTCCCGCGCTGCGCATGCGGGCCCGGCGCCTGAAGCGCCAGCAAGGCCTCGGCCTGATCGTCGTCGACTACCTGCAGCTCATGCAGGCCGCCCCCGGCAGCCGCAACGACAACCGCGTGCAGGAAGTCTCGGAGATCACCCGGGGGCTGAAGGCGATCGCCAAGGAGCTGGACGTCCCCATGCTCGCTCTGTCGCAGCTTTCGCGCCAGACCGAACAGCGCGACGACAAGCGCCCGCAGCTGGCCGACCTCAGGGAATCGGGCTCGATCGAGCAGGATGCCGACGTGGTCATGTTCCTGTATCGCGAGGAATACTACCTGGGGCGCGAAAAGCCGAGCCAGCGCGCCAACGAGTCGGACGACGCCTTCGCCAGGAGGGTAGCAACCTACGACAAGCGCAAGGACGAGGCGCGGAACATTGCCGAGGCGATCGTCGCCAAGCAGCGCCATGGACCAATCGGCACGGTACAGCTGCATTTCACCGGCGAGTTCACCCAGTTCAGCGATCTGGCGGACCACGACCGTATGCCCGAACAACATGGCTGACGCGGCGGCCCCCGGCGACTCGGCGGCGGCCCGGGCCGGGGCCTTTCTCACCATCGACCTGGGCGCGGTCCAGGCCAACTATCGGCGCCTCGAGCAGGAGCTGGGCGGCGTCGCCTGCGCCGGCGCGGTCAAGGCGGACGCCTATGGGCTGGGCATGGAGCGGGTCGCCCGGGGCCTCGCAGCGGCGGGAGCGCGCTGCTTCTTCGTCGCGCTGCCCGACGAAGGGATGGCCCTGCGGCAAATTCTCGCCGAGAGCGTGCCCGATGCCGAGATCTTCGTGCTCAGCGGCCCGATGCGCGGCGCCGAGGCGGACTACCTGGCGAACGACCTGATCCCGGTGCTGAACAGCCTGGGGGACCTGGACCACTGGCGCGCCGTCGCGGCGCGGGAGGGCCGCCCACTGGCCGCCGTCCTGCATCTCGACACCGGCATGAGCCGCCTGGGCCTGCCCCGGAACGAGCTCGACGTCGTGGCCGCCGACCAAGGCCGGCTCGAGGGGATCGAGCTTCGCTACGTGTTGAGCCATCTGGCCTGCGCGGACGACGCCGCGAATCCAATGAATGCCCGTCAGCTCGCGGAGTTCCGGGCGGCGCTGGCGCGCCTGCCGCCGGCGCCTGCGAGCTTCGCCAACTCCTCGGGCATCTTCCTGGGGGCCGACTACCACTTCGATCTGGGCCGGCCGGGGGCGGCCCTCTACGGCGTCAACCCAATGCCCGACCAACCAAATCCGATGCGCCAAGTGGTTCGCCTGCAAGGGAAAATCCTGCAAGTGCGCGAGATTGACGCTCCCCAGGCCGTTGGCTATGGTGCGACCCATTGCGCGTCGGGACCCGCGCGCCTGGCCACGGTGGCGGCCGGCTACGCCGACGGGTACCTGCGCGCGCTGTCGAATCGGGGGGTCGGCCGCATCGGCGGCGTAGAGGTCCCAGTGGTAGGACGCGTCTCCATGGATCTGATCACCTTCGATGTTTCCGCGGTCCCGGCCGAGGTCGCCCGGCCCGGCGCGACGATCGACCTGCTGGGCCCGGACCTCGGCGTCGACGAGCTCGGCCGGCGGGGCGGCACGATCGGCTACGAGATCCTGACCGCTCTGGGCCGCAGGTACCACAGGGCCTACCTGGGCGGCTGAGCCGGCATGCCGATTTTGCAGCCCATTGGACGGGCCTTTTTGGGCTTCCTGGAAGTCGCGGGCCGCCTCACGGTGTTCGCCGGGACCGGGGTGTCGCACTGCGTGCGCCCGCCGATCTACCCCCGGCTGATCCTCCGCCAGATGGTCGAGATCGGCTACTAC
>JAOUCL010000186.1 GCA_029859805.1 Rhodospirillales bacterium
TCTCGTTCAACGAAACTGGAACGAGATCTGATCCGAGAACGAGATTGGGCCTATAGCGTCACGGCGTACGGATTGAATGATGAGCAGCGGGAGGAAGTCCGGAGGCAGATCGTAGGCGAGTTCGGCGAAGATCTGGAGTTGATAGCTCCGTCGCGGCGGGTCAAGCCGAAACGAAAACGCTGGAAAGGTCGAAAGCGAATGTGAGGTGTCGCGATCTAGCCGGGGATCGAGCTGACCGGCTCAGGCGCCCATGTGCTCCTATGAGGACGCGCCAGCGGACGACGTTCGATGGCATGCATCTGGCGAACACTGCGGCGCGGATTGGCACGGTCTGATAGGCTCGGTGTATGGAGATAGATGAAGAGAAGGTCGACGATGCCGTCCTGGCGCTGCTGTGGCTAACGCTTCACGACGGGCGCCGTGCCTGGAAGAGCTTCGACTGGGATACGATGGATCGGTTACACGCCAAGGGGATGATCGAGGATCCGGTGAACAGGTCGAAGTCGGTGGTGCTGACCGAGGAAGGCTTGCGGCGGGCGGAGGAGCTGTTTCGCGGTCTCTTCACGCGACCACCATAGCTGTGGCGATTGGGATGGTTCCCGCAGTTGGCATGCTGAGGTCCGGAATCGAGGGCAAACTCGCCGTCTTGGCGACATGGCTGGCACGGCAAGGTGTAGCCAGAAGGAGACCTCGGAGCTTTTTGTGAGAAGTCCAAGGAAGCCCTGATTTGGCCTGTGCGGAGAATCCCATAGCTTGACCTATACACAGACGCTGATTCGTGCGGCTCGCAGATGAGACAATCGGGGGCATCGAAATGGGGTCCCTTCCGGTCCGCCCCACTGAGCCGCCGTCTTTATCGAGCCGCGCTGGCCAGGGCGCCGGCAGGCGCAGTCGGACATAGGCACTTGATACCCGGCTTCTCGACATCTGGGTGAGATTTGTCGGCCCCGCCTGACGCAGGTCATTGCGCTTCCGCAAGAGCGGCAAGACTGTCTGTCCAAAATGCAATCGACGTCACGAAGGCGTGTCACGGCAGCGAATAGGTGACGGGTTGGTGACACCTGAGGAGCGCTCTCCGCGTGGCGGTTCACCTGCAATGGAGGATGGCGATGGCACGGACAAGGTTTTCCATTCCCATGCTGGTCGGCACTTCAATCCTTGCGATCGGCTTGGCGAGCAGCCCCGTCGTGATCGATAGCCCCACGATGAAGGTCGGCGACAACTTTGCCTTCGCCCGAGGCGACGGCGGAGGGGGAGGAGGTGCTGGCGGCGGAGGTGGCCCCGGAGGCGGCGGTGATCATGGCGGTGGGGCAATGGGACCAGGCATGGGCCCCGGCATGGGACCGCAGCATGATCCCATGCCGCAAAGCGGCATGCCACACCAGATGCGCGGGCAAATGATGAGCCGTGAAACCATCCGCTCGGTGCAGCGGAGGCTGAACGAGCTAGGGTATCAGGCCGGGCCGGTGGACGGCATGATGGGCCCGAGGACCCACAGGGCCATCTCGGCCTACCAGACCGATATGGGCATGATGCCCAACGGCATGCTCTCGCCGGATCTTGTTGGCCATATGATTCACGGACCTGCCCGCGGCAGTGCTGATTGACCCAGATTGATGTGGCGAAGCGTCGGGCGAAGGGGCCGGGGGCGATCGCCAGCCCCCTGCTTCAGTGCCCGCCGCCCTCTCGCGTCGGCGTGATGGGGACCACGGGGGTCTGGTTGTAGTTTGTGACCATGTTCAGGTGGCTGCGCAGGTCTTCGCCAGCGCGCACGGGGATGACCTCGCCGCCGTGCTCGAAGGCGAAGTCTGTCACCGCATGGATCTGCAGGAACCAGCCGTCGCAAACCTCGTCGACGGCGGTCGGGGCTTGGTCCTGGAGCTGGCCGGCGTTGTTCTTGTCGCAGGTCGCCGGAACCATGGCGGCGCGGGGGTCGGTGCTGGTGGTCGTGATCCAGTGGTAGTGCGAGTAGTAGCCCGGCTGCGGGATGACCATGCCCGGCGCCGGCGCGCTGGCCTCCTCGGCCCGGTTCACCATCCAGACCGGGTGGTCGTTGCCGTTGACCCCATCGTGATAGAGAAACTTGGCCGCCCCCGGCTGCCCGTCCATGTCCCAGCCGACGACGCAGGTGATGGGGTCGATGTCGCAGCGCTCGTCGTGGCTGGCGCCGCGGGGGTGGCGCGCCAGCGGCAGGCCGGAGACCGAGTCGTTGCCGCCGGTGAAGATGATGTAGAACGACCCCCTGAGCGAGACGGGCGCGTCGTCCTCCTCCTCGAGGCGCAACTGGACGTGGGTGTCGATGTGATTGCCGAACACGAAATCGTAGGGCGCCTGCTGCCAGGGATCTCCCTGTTCCACGTCGCCCGGTCGCGGGACCGGCTTTGCGTGCGCGCCGAAACCGCCCGGCACGAACGTCAGCGCTGCAAATGCGACGATTAAGTATCCAAAAGTTGATTTCATGACGAACCTCCCATGGGCAGACCGTTGCGGTCTTGTCGTCATTGGGAATTGGGATTATCCGACCTTCCCGGATTACCCCTTTATCCGACATTTCCCGGTTGGCTCCCAAACTCGTACCCGATGATAGCCGAAGAAGGCCCTCCGGCAAACCATGCACGGCATTTCCGCCCGCGCTGTGAATGTTGCCGGGACGCAGGCGACACCGGCAGCGAGGACCGATACCGGCCCGCCCCGGCGCTCTTGGGGTCTTTCCGGCTAAAGTGACCGATTTGCCCCGAGATGTCAGAGGCCGAGGAGAAACGCCGCTTGCAAGTCGGCTTTGGGTCTTGTCTGTTCTCTAACTCGGGGGCTGGGTGTCAAGCCCTCCGTTCGGGGCAAATCATAGAGCATCCACGTTCCGGTATAAGTGGCCGCAGACTTCCGCAAGGGGTCAGACTCTGCCTTCGCCACCACCCGGCAACCAGTTCCGCTTGCTGGGGTAAAGCGGTCGAAACGGGCTTGAACTTCCGCTTAGGGACTCATTGCCGACCTGATTTCGGAGCGTTCAGATAGTCCCAGCCTAGCCAGAGTCGGAAGTTCGCGATGCTGGTGGCGGGAGCCGTCCACTGCATCATAAGCGGGCATTCGAGGATGTGAAGTTATTGACTCTCAACGACCAAGTTCGACTGTGAACCGCTTTCAAACTCTGTCTTGTTCTACTCACCTCAAGAAACTGTTTTCGCCGCCATTGGCGGGCGCCGGTGTATCCACGGTCTCGCTTCTTCGAGCCGACCAGCGAGGCGAAACAGCGTAGCCTCATCTCCATATTTGGCACTGAATTGACTCCCTATGGGCAAGCCTTCATCGCTCCAGTAGAGGGGTACGGACATTGCCGGTTGGCCCGTGATGTTCTCGATACATGAAAAGGGGGCAAAATCGCCCGCGCGAATCCAACCGCGCAGCGGCTCTTCGGGCGTGCACTCAAAGCTTCCCAGGGGAATGGGCGGTTCGGCTAAAGTCGGACGGAGACATACGTCGTAGGGATCGAACCGTCGTGCAACCTCCCGGGCAAATCGCTGAAGATCCTCGACGGCCAGCATGTAGTCGCCCGCGCTGTATTGGCGCCCCTTCCCTATAAGCGTCCACGTGAGCGGTTCTACATTCTCTGATGAAGGTGGCCGGCCCGTTCTCCTGGTCCAATGCTCGGCGACCCACGCTGCTGCACCGCACCAGAGAACATCGAGCGCATCAATTGGGATGTCAGGATTCAAGGCCGCATCTGCGACTTCAATGGTGTGGCCCAGTTCCTCGCACAGTTTTGCCGCGTCAGTGACAGCTTCGATGCATTCCGGCGAAACCTTCGCTCCTCCGGGGGCTTTGGTCGTATAGCCGATTCGTAGGCACCCTGGCGCAGTACTGACCTCCTGAAGAAAAGGGCGAGAGGGTGGCGGTGTCCAGTATGGATCACCCAAGTCTGGCCCACTTGTGGCATCTAGAAGTGCTGCGCTGTCCCGTACCGACCGAGTTAAAGCATGTTCTGCAACTAGTCCGCTTAAGGTGTCCCCGAACAATGGCCCAAGGGGATTACGGCCTCGCGAGGGTTTCAGACCGAAAACTCCACAGCAAGACGCGGGTATCCGAATCGACCCGCCTCCGTCGTTCCCATGGGCCATGGGAACTAGACCCGCAGCTACAGCAGCAGCTGAGCCCCCGCTTGATCCCCCAGCTGTTAGCTCCATGTCCCAAGGATTTCTCGTCGGGCCGAAGAAACTCGGCTCCGTCACGGGCAGGAGGCCAAACTCACAAGTGTTGGATTTGCCGATAATGACCAAACCAGACTTCTTGAGCCGAATAACTAACTCACTATCTTGCTCGGGGATGAAATCCGCCAAATAGGCCGAGCCTTCAGAGAGTCGAACACCGGCGTATTCGGCCACTAAATCCTTCAGCAGAAAGGGAATACCGTTGAATGGCTTATCGTTGTCTCGGTCTGCCGCCGCCTCACGCGCAAGCTCGAACATGGGTGTTATCACCGCGTTCAGCTCGCCATTCAGACGCTCTACGCGTTCGATGGCCGCCTCCACCAATTCAGTCGGCTTGACTTCTTGACGTCTCACGAGCTCGGCTTGTGATGTAGCATCGAGATACGCGAGTTCATCTGTCGCCATCGTTTTTGCCCCGTGAGCAGGAATGCGGCTTCTGCTACCAGAACGGCCAACACGCATCAGTCTGCCACAAATCAGTGTCCAGTTCTCGGTGCAATGACACCGACAGCAAGAGCGCCAGGAAGTGGCCGAAAGCAGCGCACACCCACCGATAGACCCAAAAGGCTGCTAAGGGTCACCTCCGGACGATCCGCGCCGCTATCCTGAGCGTCCGCACCTGAGGGTACAGCCGACGAAAATCCAAAAAAACGGAAGTTCGGGCGCGAATGTCGGCTCCCGGGGGTAGTTCAGGCGTAGCCAAGCGGTGGTGCGCACCGCCGCTTGTAGCCAAGAGGCGACATTCCGATTTGGCCAATGGAGGCAAAACGTCTCCCGTCTGACCCCTTAGGCCCCTGGTGGCGCTAGTCGTACCCTTTTGCGAAGGCGACCCTCCAAGGGAGGTCAGCCATGGCTGAGACTACCCATCGCAAACTTGCGGCAGTTATGGCTGCCGACGTGGTCAGCTATAGCCGCCTCATGGGCGAGGACGAGGCGAGCACCCTGATGGAACAGCAGCCGTTCAGCCCCGCGAGGGGGCCGTCGCTCGTGTCTTACTGCGCCGGTAGAACGAAGCTGAGCTTGCTGTCGTAGTAGCTCTCTCCGCCGCCTTCCATGAGGTTCACGCGCTGTCCCTTCAAGCTGCCCGTACCCTTTATGCCCTCGTACTTGCCTGCGCCATGTGTCGATATGTACTCGCCTTCGAAGCGGGTGATGCCGTCCTGGCCCACGATGCTGTTGCCCTCGTATTGCATTCAGATTTTCGAGCCGTCCTCGAAGGCCATCGCCAGGCCTGGGCGCACCGCCCGCTTCTTCTGCTGCTCGCGCTCCAGGGGGGTGATATAGCTCCTCATCCGCGGGCAGCCTGCATCGAATTGGCTAACATTCCGTCAAGGCGCCCGAGCAGGCGCGTTGGCGCAGGACCGGTCCTGCCAGGTCAAGCCCGGAAAGCATCTGGAAGTCCGACCCGGGGCGTCTCTTGCGAGGCCGGGACGCGGGACGGCACGGAGGAAAAGTGAGGGGCTACCTGCCCCTCGGTCTTCACGCAAGGATCACTGCGCGCCGTTCGGACGCAGTCGGAAGACGTAGAGCCCCACGGCCCGGTCCGAGCCGTAGATGTACTGCTCGCCGGCCAGCACGGCGGCCGGGTCGCCGTCCGAAACGACCTGCCAGAACGAGCCGCACAGCCGGTACAGCCGCTTCTCATCCGGGGTCTCGGCGCGCTTGCCCTGGCACTCCCGGCCGTCCAGGCCTCGGAACTGGGCGAGCAGGCCGGGATCGGCGCGGTTCGAGATGTCCCAGATGAACGCGCCCTCGGAATAGTTTCCATGGGTCATGATGTCGCCGTAGATGCGGAAATTGTGTCCGGTGCGCGCCAGGTTGGTGATGTCACCATTGCGGTTCTGGCCGTCCGGCGGGTTGCCGTCGGCATGGCGGTTGGCGCACATCGGGGCCTTCGACGTGGGCCAGGACAACACCCCGACCTCGGTGAGCTGGCGCGGCGGCTCGCCCACCTGCGGCAGATCGGCGGTGTCGAAGATATGGATGATCCCCGGCTCTCCACAGCCGGTCTCGTCGCCGACGTAGGTGTGGCCGCCGTCGTCGCTGGGCTCCGCGTAATGGCCGTTGCCGCCGGTGGTGAAGCCCTGCACCGTCACGGTGCCGTCCTCGTTGATGTAGTTGTTGAAGGCGACCAGATTGCCGCTGATGTCGCCGCTCTGAGTGCCCGCGATCACGTCGGTCACATCGACAATGTAGGCCTGTGGCCCGGCAACGTAGGCGAAGACCCGCCCGTCCGGGTTGCGCTGGACGAAGAGGTCGTGCGTGCGCTCGCGCTCGAGAAGCGCCTTGACCGGCCGGGTGTCGCGGGTGTTGGAAAAGGTGGCGGTCAGGGTCGGCGGCGCCGGCGGAGACTGGAACAGCGGTCGGATGTCCCAGATCTCGAAGCTGGCTTCACCGATGCCGGCGGCAAAGGCGTAGTCGCCGAACAGGAAACCGTTGTGCGCCCCGCGCAGCGGCCGGTTGATGAAGCCGACCTGCTCGGACATCGGCTTGGACGAATCCCAGCCCCAGGGCAATGCGGCCGCGGGGTCGCGTGCGTCGATCAGCCATATCCCGTCGGCGTCGTTGGGCGCCGCCTGGGTGGCAGCGAGAACGGTGTTGCAGGCCGGATCGCCCAGCCCGAAGAGCTGCTTGCCGTAGCCGCAGCGATCCTCGTCCAGGTTGACCTGGGTGTCCAGGACGGCTCCGGGCAGCAGGAAATGCGTGGCAAGCACCGGATTGGACGGGTCCGAGACATCGCCGACCTTGAAGGCCGACATGCCGTTCTCGTCCAGCGGAATGAAACTGCCGACGAAGACGTGGTCGCCGCGAATCTCGATCTCGGTGTGGCGGCTGGTGAAGTCGAGATCGTAGTCCGTGGTACCGACGACCTGCAGTCCGCCGGCGACCTCGGCCGCCAACGCGGTTCCCGAACGTCCTTGCGGCAGCGCACTCAGCACCAGTGCAAGACAGGCCAGGAGCGAAACCCCGCTCGGGCCAGTCAATCCGTAGTTTCCATTCATGTTGCCCTCCCATTGAGATCTAACGATGGGAAGGCAGCAGGCCGCGTTCATCCACTGCCCGCATCCTGCGCGTGGCGCCCGTCACAGCGGACATCCTGTCCGATCGCCGTAGCGATCATTTCGTTTGGTTCTAAGAACGCTTCATCATGCACAGTCCCCGCGTCTCACCTCTTCGCGGACTCGCCTGTTGACCTGCTGACTTCCCGTGGCAAACCCATCGTAGCATTTGTTGAAGGTGATGCCGACAAGAAATCCCGCGAGTGCTCGGCCGACGCCCGAGCCGGCCAACGGTCCCTCCCGAAGCGGCGCCGGCAATCCTGCCGCCCGCCGATCGACGCGCGTTGGCCTTGGCGGCAAATCGGCTATCGTGAGGCGGCGAACGGCGGGGAAAGGGCAATTCGAACGATCTTTGCCGTAGTCAACTGGCGACCAAGCGGTGCCGCGCCATGGCAGCGGCCGCGACTTCGACGGCTTGCCAAAGGGCCCGTGCGATGAGCGATCCTGGCGACTGGCAGGTCCCCGAGGCGGCGCAGCCCACGGCCGCGGAGCTCGGCTTCGACCTGGATCGGACGCTGTCCTCGGTCGTCTCGCTGCGCGCGGAGATCCCCGAGGACGCCTTCACCGCGGACATCCTCGGCACCGAGCGCGAGGGTAACGGCGTTGTCATCGGCGACGACGGCCTGGTGCTGACGATCGGCTATCTGATCACCGAGGCCGCTACGGTGTGGCTGGTGACCGAGCAGGGCACGGCCGCCCCGGCCCATGTGGTCGGCTACGACCAGAAGACGGGCTTCGGCCTGGTGCAGGCCCTGGGACGGCTCGACCTTCCGGCGATCGCGCTGGGCAGGTCCGACGGGCTGAAGGTTGGCGACGAGGTCATCGTCGCCGGATAGGGCGGCCGGCGGCATGCGCTGAAGGCCCGCCTCATCGTCAAGCGCGAGTTCGCCGGCTATTGGGAGTACCTGCTCGACGAGGCGCTGTTCACCGCGCCGGCGCACCCGAGCTGGGGCGGAGCGGGGCTGATCGGGCCGGAAGGCCGGCTGCTGGGTATCGGCTCGCTGCTGCTCCAGGAGGCGCGCGCCGAGGGCCCGCCGCAGGACGCCAACATGTTGGTGCCGATCGACCTGTTCGCGGAGGTGCGCGACGACCGGCTGCGGTTCGGCAAGGCCAGCGGGCCGGCACGCCCCTGGCTCGGCATGTACGCGACGGACATGGACGGCAGGCTGCAGGTTGCCGGCCTGGCCCACGGCGCGCCGGCCGACTAGGCGAATATCAGGGTCGGCGACGGTGCCACCCTGCCATATGAGGACGCGTACTTCGATGGCACATACACACAGCATGTCACCATGAGCGTTGCCGATCGCGCCGCGTTCTTTGCAGAGGCCTTTCGGGTGATCAAGCCGGGCGGTTTCTTCGCCCTGTCGGAGCATGGCCTTGGTCCCAAGGGGAACCTGATCCATCCGCTACCCTGGGCCGACGAACCTGCGATGAGCTTCCTGAAAACCCGGGCGGAGACCGAGGCGCTGCTCTCAGAGGCCGGCTTCGAGCGGATCGAGACAGTCAACACCGGACCGAAATACGTCGAGGGTTACAGGATGATGCTTGCCAAGATCGAAGCGGACGGGCCGCCAATTCTGGGTCTGCATGTCGTAGGTGGCGACGACATGCCAGTAGGGGCGGCGAACTCCACGCTTAGCATTGAAGGAGGCCGCACATTTCCCATCGAGGTGGTTTGCATTAAGCCAAGCTGAAGGTCCGGAAGGGGTCTTGTGTCACGAGCATCGTCGGTCCAAACGGCGCTGCGCAACTGTACGAGAGATGAAGGAGGGCCCTTCGGGTTCGGCGATCAGGAGCTGATCCCAAGCCACCGCAAGCTGCTGTGGTCAAAAGCCATGGTGGTGAGCGTTGCGGAAACGTCGGGACGACGATCCCGGCAGGCACGGTTGAGAGAGGCGAGCGCAAGCGAACCGCCGATGAAGCGTCGAAATCGGATTAGACGATGTCAAAACCGGGGGCTGACCCTTCTCCCGGGACGAGTTCGGGGGCTGTCCTGAATGCTGCCCGAGCAGCATCCGGCGTGTAGGCGGCGCGAAGCTCAACCAGGCTCTTGTGCGGAACGTGAGAACCTGGCCGGCGATGCCAAGGGAAAAGGCGCAAGCGGCTACCACCGCGAGGCCGAAAGTACCGATGCGCCGGAGAGGGGCGGACTGCCTCGTAGTAGTGTTGAAGGCCCTGTAATGGGGCTGGAGCGAAGGGG
>JAOUCL010000187.1 GCA_029859805.1 Rhodospirillales bacterium
GATAGCTCGGCGCCCGCGGCAGCGGCCGGCGGCGTTTCGCCCCGGTAAACGTGACGCTGCAGTGTATTCAGGTCGCGTTGCAGTCGTTCGATTCGGTTGAGCAGGCTGTTCAGGTTGGTCTCCTGAGCCTGCACCGCCGGCATCGCGGCCAGCATCGCAAGAACGACGGCGAACACCGCGGCCAGCAGCGCGGTTCCGGTCTGTCCCGACAACCGGAACGGACTGGGAAATCGGTAAATCGGCGGGGTCATCGGCTTACCCTTCGCAACGGCACGGCCCGGGAAACAGCGGTGCATCTACATGGCGAAGATTCTTGGCAAAAATATGACGCGCTGCCTGACGCCTCACGGAGTAGCACCTCCCGGGAGGATCCCCGAGGGCGACCCGGCCCCTCAACAGGATAAACGCCCAAACAGTACCGCCCGGGACTCCCGCTTTTGGCGGGGCCCGGGCGGACACCGTGTCTCAAATGATCGAGAGGCGTATCAGTTGACGACGAAAACGTCCCGGCGGTTCTGCGCCCAGGCATCCTCGTTGGATCCGAGCACGGCCGGCCGTTCCTTGCCGTAGCTGATCGTGGTAACACGCCCCCCGTCAACGCCCAGCGCGACCAGATAGTCTCGTGCCGCATCCGAGCGCCGTTCACCGAGCGCCAAGTTGTATTCGCGCGTACCGCGCTCGTCGCAATGGCCCTCGATGGTGATGGTGACGTTTTGATACGTGGTCATCCAGGATGCCAATTTCTCGAGCGTGGCACGAGAATCGGAGTTGAGATCGCTGCGGTCGAACGCGAAGAAAACGCGGTCGCCCACGTTAAGCAGCAGATCCTCCTGGGAACCAGGCGTGGGCCCACCGGGCGAGACCGGCTGAGCCGCAGGTTGCTCGACGACTCCGCTGGTATCGACCGCGGCTGTCTCTTCCGGAGACGTTTCACAAGCAGCCACTAAAAGAGCGGCCGCGAACAAAGTCAGAAGCTTAAAGCGCATGTTTTGCCCTCTTCAAGACTGCCCCCGGGACGTCGCCTCTCAAAGCGTCCCCAGGGCCTAGTCAGGTTATATTCGGAAATTTTCTCCGGCAAAAGAGGCGGTCGCGACAAACTGGACTAGCCCCCGATTCCAGGCCTCTTGCCTCGCGAAGGCCTGCGGACTATACCGACCGTCCTTTACGGAATCAAGGGGGACCACGCGGGATCGGACGCATCGATAGGTGTGGCTAGTTCTCGCTCGTTGAATCCAGTCAGATCAATGGTATAGACCTTGCTGGTCACCCGCCCGCGGGAGTCCGCGGGGGTTTGTCGAAAATACGACAGAACCCGACCGTTGGGGGCCCATGTCGGACCCTCGACCAGAAACCCCTTGGTCAGCATCCGTTCCCCGCTGCCGTCGGGGCGCATGACGCCGATATAGAACTCGCCGTTGGACATGCGCGTAAAGGCCACCAGATCGCCGCGCGGCGACCACACCGGCGTGGCATAACGGCCCTGATTGAAACTGATCCGCCGCACGTTGCCGCCGTCCGAATCCATGACGTAAAGCTGCTGGCTGCCGCCCCGGTCAGAATTGAACGCAATCCGGCGACCGTCGGGGGAATAGGAGGGCGAGGTGTCGATCGCGGGATGGCTGGTCAGCCGCTTCACCCCCCGCGTGCGCAGATCCATGGTGAAGATTTCGGAGTTGCCGTCGTCCGCCAGGCTCATGATCACCTTGTTGCCGTCGGGCGAGAAGCGCGGCGCAAAGGTCATGCCGGGGAAGTCGCCTAGCACCTCCTGCTGGCCGGTGTTCAGATTGAACAGATAGACCCTCGGGATCTCGCCGATATAGGAAAGGTAGGTGATCTCCTGGGTCGTCGGCGAGAACCGCGGGGTCAGCACCAGTTCGTTGCCGGCGGTCAGGAAGCGGTGGTTCTCGCCGTCCTGGTCCATGATCCCGAGTCGCTTGACGCGGCGATTCTGCGGCCCGCTCTCGGCGACATAGACGAGGCGCGTGTCGAAATAGCCGTCCTCTCCGGTCAGGCGCTTGTAGATGACGTCGGCGACGATATGGGCCACCCGCCGCCAATTGGAGGGTGTCGTGAAGTACGCCAGACCGGTCATTTGCTGTTCCGCGAAGACGTCCCAGAGCCGGAAATTGACGCGCAGGCGACCGTCGGGCTGCATCTCGACGCTGCCCTGAATCAGGGCCTGGGCATTGATCAGGCGCCAGTCCGAGAAGCGCGGCCCCTTGCGCAGGCTCGCGGCGTCTTGGATGAAGGCGCCGTGGTCGATCGGCCGGAACAGGCCGGAGCGCTCGAGGTCGGCCGATATGACCCCGGCCAAATCCTTGCCGGTCTTCGATTCCTCGAGGGTCTCCGCGTAGAAATCCGTGATGGCGACCGGCAGGGGCTCGACAAAGCCCTGGGTGATGTCGACGTTGAGCTCGGCGCGCGCCGGCACGCCGGATCCGAGGGCCACGGCCAGCGCCAGGGCCACGGCCGATACGAAGGAAGTCGCGCTGTTGTTCATGTCCCACTCATCCCGTTTCGATTCGATTGTCTTGCTCCCCGACCGGCGTTGTCTCCAAAGCCCAGCCTAGCTTGCCATCCATCTCGCCAGGGGTCATCCACCGAACATCTCGCTCGGATTGAACGTAAAACGCATTTCCTGCCACACCTCGTAGCGCTTGATCGGCAGCGGGAAGGGCTGGCAGCTCAGAATGGCACGTCGCGCATTTTCCGCCGCGCTGCGGTAGAAGGCGTCGGCGGCCATACGGCTGGTGTCGGTGATCTTCACGGCACGCACCGAGCCGTCCCGGTTCATCAGGACCTTGATCCCGACAACCAAGGATTGGGCGTCGCGGGCGCCTGGCTCGATGCGCCAACAGCGAGACATGTGCTGCGTGACAATTCGCACCAGCTCCCTCTGCTCCAAGGGGCTTGCCTGGGGCCGGACCTGGGCTCCGCTCGGCTCCGGTTCCTCCGCCGGCCTGGCCGCCTGCTGTTCCTTGAGCTTCTCGACGTTGCGCAGGATCGAAGTCAGGCGGTCTTTCTTTTCCGGTTCCTGGGGCTGGTCCGGGACCGGAATCTTGAGCTGGGGCTTCGTGCGCGGTTTGGGTGGGGCCTCGGCCAGCTCCTTCTCCTTTTCGGGCTCGGCCTCCGGTTTGGGCGGTTCGGGCTCGGGCTCGGGCGGCAGCACGACCTGTTCGGGCTCGGGCTCCGGTTCGGGTGCGATCGGCTCGGGCTTCGGCGCCGGCGGGACCTCGGCCTGTTGCGGCTCGGGCTCCGGCTCGGGTTGTTTTTCGGGCTCGGGCTTGGGCTTGGGCTTGGGTGAAGGCTTCGGCGCCTGTTCGTCCAGCTCGACCAGCTCGACCGGGATCGGCGGGGCCACCTCGGGCACCGACACGAAGGACGGCAATCCGATCACGAGGACCAGGATCGCCGCGACGTGCAGCGCGCCGGACAGGAGGACCCCTTTGCCCATGGGTCAGTTCCGCTTCTTCTTCTTGGTCTTGCCCTCGCCCTTGCGCGGCAGCTCCGAGACCAGCGCCAGGCGCGTGAATCCGGCGCTGTTGACCCGCGCCATGACTTCCATGATGCGCCCGTAATCGACCTTCCGGTCGCCGCGCAGATAGATCCGGGTGTCGGGCTTGTTGTCCGTGATCGCCGCCAGGCGCGGCACCAGCTTTTCGAGCGCGACCTCGGTCTCCTGGATGAACACGATGCCGGAGGAATTGACCGAGATGACGAGCGGCTCCTCCGGCTGCGAGAGCGCCTTGGCCTTGGCCTCCGGAAGGTCGACCGGCACGCCGACCGTGAGCAGCGGCGCGGTCACCATGAACACGATCAGCAGCACCAGCATGACGTCGACGAAGGGCGTAACGTTGATCTCGCTCATCGGCCGGTAGCGGCCGCGTCGCGACCCGCCCCGCCGGGCGGCGTAGGGGCCGGCCATGGCTAGCCCTGCTCCTCGAGCTGGCGCGACAGGATCGCGGTGAACTCGCCGGAGAAGGCTTCGAGCCGTACCGAGTAGCGTCCCAGGTCGGTCGACAGCTTGTTGAACCCGATCACCGCCGGGATCGCCGCCACCAGCCCCAGGGCGGTGGCGAACAGCGCCTCGGCGATGCCCGGCGCGACGACCGCCAGCGTCGTGTTCTTGGCCGCGGCGATCGAGGTGAAGGCGTTCATGATGCCCCAGACCGTGCCGAACAGCCCGATGAACGGCGCCGAGGAGCCGACCGAGGCCAGGAAGATCATCTGCTTTTCGAGACGCTGCATCTCGCGCCCCAGCGTGATGTCCATGACCCGGTCGACCCGCTCCTTGAGGCCGGCCTTCAGGCGCTCGGCCTTGAGGCCGATGCCGGCGGTCGAACGCCGCCATTCGCGCATCGCCGAGACGAAGATGGCGGACATGGGATCGGGTGGCCGGTTGTCGAGTTCGTCGTACAGATCGTCCAGCGAGCCGCCCGACCAGAAGCTGTCCTCGAAGTCGTCGGCCAGGGCCTTGAGGCGGCGGATGCGCAGGGCCTTCTCGAATATGACCGCCCAGCTCCAGAACGAGGCCAGCACCAACAGCACGATCACCGCCTTGACGATGATGTCGGCCTCCAGGAACAGGCCCCAGACCGTCATCTGGTGGTCCAACGACCCGCCTAGGGTCAGCGTGTCAACCGTTCGGTTTTCCATGGATCATCTCTACTCTTGGGTTTGACAATATCTCTCCAGGGCCGCCCGCAGACCGGCGGGAAACCGCGCCGGACGGCCGTTCTGCCTGATGCAGGCGATGCGAACGTCGAGCCGCACCAGCGCCGTCCCGTCCCGGCTGATCACCTGCCGGGCATCGGCCGATGCGCCGCGCAGCCCGGTCAGCCGCGAGCGCACCTCGATCAGATCGTCGAGCCGGGCCGGCTGCCGGTAGTCGGCCTTGCAGTCGCGGACCGCGAAGGCCACGCCGTGCTGCCGGCAAACCTCGCTCTGCCGAACGCCGGCCAGGCGCAGCATTTCGGTGCGCCCGCGCTCGGCGAACCTCAGGTAGCTGGCGTAGTACACGATGCCCGCCGCGTCGGTGTCCTCGTAGTAGACCCGGATCGGCAGCACGTGCTCGCCACCTTCGATGCGTCCCGACAGACCGGTCACGGTGCCGCCTCCCGGTCGTCGTCCAACAACGGCAGCTGCGTCTGGCCGCGCGGCTGCTCGAGCCCCAGATAGCCGTAACCGCCGCCGGTCAGCATGCGTCCGCGCGGAGTCCTTTGCAGCAGGCCCTGCTGGATCAGGTAGGGCTCTATCACCTCCTCCAGAACGTCGCGCTGCTCCGACAGGGCGGCGGACAGGGTCTCCACGCCGACCGGCCCGCCACTGTAGTTCGCCGCGATGCAGGTCAGATAGCGCCGGTCCATGGCGTCCAGCCCCTTCTGGTCGACGTCCAGACGGCCGAGCGCGGCGTCCGCCGCCCGGGCATCGATCCGCCCGGCCCCGGCGACCGCCGCGAAATCGCGCACGCGGCGCAGCAGGCGCCCCGCCACGCGGGGCGTGCCGCGCGAGCGCCGGGCGATCTCGTGCGCGCCCTCCGCCGTCAGGTCCATGCTCAGGACCCGGGCCCCGCGCCGGACGATCTGCTGCAGCTCCTCCGCCTCGTAGAAGTTGAGGCGCAGGGGGATGCCGAAACGCTCACGCAAGGGGGTGGTGATCAGGCCCGAGCGCGTGGTCGCCCCGACCAGGGTGAAGGGCGGCAGGTCGATGCGAACCGAGCGGGCGGCCGGTCCCTCGCCGATAATAAGATCGAGCTGGAAGTCTTCCATCGCCGGATAGAGGATCTCCTCGACCGCCGGGTTCAGGCGATGGATCTCGTCGATGAACAGAACGTCGCGCGGCTGGAGATTGGTCAGGATCGCCGCCAGGTCCCCGGCGCGTGCGATCACCGGGCCCGAGGTGGCGCGAAAACCCACGCCCAGCTCGCGCGCCACGATCTGCGCCAGGGTCGTCTTGCCCAGCCCCGGCGGGCCGAAGAACAATACATGGTCCATCGCCTCGCCACGGGCCCGCGCCGCCTGAACGAAGACGGCGAGATTCTCGCGCAGCTGCCGCTGGCCGACGAAGTCGTCCAGGCTGGCGGGCCTGAGCGTCAACTCGGGGCTGTCCTCCTGGCCGAACTCCGGGGCCACGGCGCGCCCCGCTTCGCCGGAGCGAGGCTTCGCGGAGGCGAGCGGGTCCGTCACGTCGAAAGCTCCTTCAGGCCCGCCGTGATCAGCGCCTCCAGCGGCGCCCGGTCGCCCAGGGCGCGGCTCGCCTGGACCACGGCGCCAAAGGACTCGCTGCGGCCATAGCCGAGGTTGACCAGGGCGGATACCGCGTCCTCGGCTGCCCGGCCGAGACCGCCTCCGAGATCGCCGCCGAGATCGCCGCCAGTGCCGTTGGGCGGGACCGCGGCCGCCGCCGGACCGAGCGCCAGATTGCCGGCCTTGTCCTTCAGTTCGACGAGAATCCGGCTGGCCAGCTTGGGGCCGACGCCGCCGGCCCGGGTCAGCTGCGCCTTGTCCTGGGCCGCGATCGCCTGGATCAGGTCCTGCGGCGACAGCACCGAAAGGATCGACAGCGCCATCCTGGCGCCCACGCCCTGCACCGTGCACAGCAGGCGGAACCAGTCCCGCTCGGCCTGATCGATGAAGCCGTAGAGGTGAATGTGGTCCTCGCGCACGTGGGTTTCGACCAGCAGAGCGACCGGGCCGCTCCCCGGCGGCAGGCGCTCGAGGCTCCGGCGCGAGCAGAACACGTGATACCCGACGCCGGCGACGTCGATCAAAGCCCAGTCTTCGCCGGCCGAGTCCACCTGGCCCGTCAGCTTGCCGATCATCGCCGGCCTCCTTGCGCGGCCGGCAGGGGCTCTTCGCCGGCGGCGGACCAACGCCGGCCCGTCGCCGCGTAATGGCTGTGGCAGATCGCCACGGCGAGCGCGTCGGCCGCGTCCGGGTTGGCGATCGCGCAGCCGGGCAACAGGTGCCCGACCATGGTCTGCACCTGCTCCTTGCTGGCGTGCCCCGTGCCGACCACGGCCTTCTTGACGATCATCGGCAGGTATTCGGCCACCGGCAGGCCATGCTTGGCGGGAGTCAGCAGCACGACGCCGCGCGCCACGCCGAGCTTCAAGGTCGACCCGGCGTTCTTGTTGACCAGGCTCGCCTCCACCGCCGCCTCGTCGGGCCGGTACGCGAGCAGCACCTCGAGCAATCCCGCGTCGAGCTGAACCAGGCGCCGGGCGAGATCGAGGTCTCCGTCGGAGGTGACCACGCCGTTCGCCACGTGCCTGAGACGCGTCCCCTCGGAGTCGATCACGCCCCAACCGGTGCGCCGGAGCCCGGGGTCCAGTCCGATAACGCGCATCAACCCTCTCTCGTCCGCCTGAGGTCGGCCGGTCAGGCCGTCAACCGTTCCAGAACATCGTCGGCAATCTCGAAGTTCGCCGAGACCTGCTGCACGTCGTCGTTGTCGTCCAGCGTATCCAGCAGCTTGAGCAGGCTTCCGGCCGCATCCTCGTCGATCGTGACGGCGGACTGTGGCTTCCAGGTCAAGCGCGCCTCCCGCGGATCGCCGAAGCGCTCGGCGAGAGCGTCGCGCACGGTCGAGAAATCGTCGGGCGTACAGACGATCTCATGCCCCTCGGCGGTGGACTCGACGTTCTCGGCGCCGGCCTCGGCCGCCGCGTCGAACATCTCGTCCGCGCCGGCGGCCTCCGGGTCGAAGACGATCATGCCGACCCGGTCGAACATGAAGGAGACGCTGTTCGTCTCGCCCAGCGAGCCGCCGTGCTTGCCGAATGCCGCGCGCACCTCGGAAGCGGTCCGGTTCCGATTGTCGGTGAGCGTTTCGACGATGATCGCCGCGCCGCCCGGACCGTAGCCTTCGTAGCGGATTTCCTCGAAGTTCGTGTCGTCTTCGCCGCCGGCGACACGCTTGATGGCGCGCTCGACATTGTCCTTCGGCATATTGGCCGCCCGCGCCGCGGAAATCGCCGCGCGCAGGCGCGGGTTGGCGTCCGGATCGGGCAGGCCCGAGCGCGCCGCGACCGTCACCTCGCGGATCAGCCGGCCGAAGAGCTTGGCGCGCTTTTTGTCCTGCGCGCCCTTGCGAAACATGATGTTCTTGAATTGCGAATGGCCTGCCATGACCCTCCGATCTCGAACTCCGACCCTAGATCCTGGTGATAATCTGTTGCCAGCCTACCATATCTTGGGGCAGAGCGCGCAACGGCTGTGCCCTGATAGAGCAGCTTTATGGCGAGATTTGGGCGCCTTCTAGCAGGAATTCACCGCCGGCAGAAGCCTTTCGGTTTCGTAACCCGACGTTTACTCGCCTTTAAGCACGGTCCGGCCATGATGGGGGTCGGCTCAACTCCGTTCCAGGGACGCAGCGATGGCTATGCCGCACAACTTTCCCGTCCTTCCCGGTCCGAAGGACCTGCCGGCAGACGGTGCCGGTGCCAGTCAGCAGATCAAGCGGGCCGCCGAGCTGGTGTCGGACTTCACCCGGCAGACCGCGCGTCCGGCGCTCGACCTCGCGCTCGCCGCGGCCGACGGCCCGAACGTCGCGGCCGCCGCTGCAACGCTTGGCGGCAGCGCCGACGAAGTGATCCGCCAGACCGAGCTGCTGTACGACGAGGTGGCGCGCTTCCTGACGCTGTCGTCCGAATTCGACGAGGACGCCTAGCGCGATGGTTTCGAATTTCGTCACATTCGATGTGACGAATTTCGGAATCTGACTCACGCTAGAATCTGAAAATTAGTATCCCTTTGGTCCCGAAATTCGATCGATCGAATTTCGGATTTGGGACACTAGGCCTTAAGGTTCGAACGAGGTCGCGGGCAGGCGGCCGCCGGCGCGAACCGGCTCGATGCGCCGCGCCAGGCCCGTGGCGTCGTCGGTTTCCACGTAGACCGCGCAGAGCGTGCCCTCGCCCGAGGCCGGCGACAGGCGCTCGGTCGGCAGCTTGCGTGTGAAACGGGCGACCGGGACCGCCTTGTCCATGCCGATAACCGAATCGTAGTCGCCGCACATTCCGGTATCCGTCTGATAGGCGGTGCCTCCCGGCAGGATCATCGTATCGGCGGTCGGCACGTGGGTATGGGTGCCGACACAGAGGCTCACCCGGCCGTCGACGAAGTGCCCCATGGCCATCTTCTCGCTGGTCGCCTCGGCGTGGAAGTCGAGGACGATGACGTCGACCGTGCCGCCCAGGCGCTGGCGGGCGAGCGCACGCCCGACGCAGGCGAAGGGGTCGTCGAGCGGGTCCATGAACAGGCGGCCCATGACGTTGAGCACCATGACCTTCCGGCCGCGGGGCGCCGGGAAGACCCCGCTCCCGCGGCCCGGCGTGCCGTCGGGATAGTTCTGGGGCCGCAGCAGACGCGGCTCGCCGTCGATGAAGCCCAGCGCCTCGCGCTGGTCCCAGCTGTGGTTGCCGCCGGAGATCAC
>JAOUCL010000514.1 GCA_029859805.1 Rhodospirillales bacterium
TCATGCCGCCGGCCTCGGCCGCTTCCGGCGTGATCCCGTAATAGTCCCAGACGGTCTCGAGCGTCGAGGCGTGGTATTCCGGCAGGTACTTGGTGCCCTTGCCGGCGGCCACGACCGAAAGGCCGCTGGCCTGCGCCCAGTCGACCATCTCGCAGATCAGCGCCGGCTGGTCGCCGTAGGCGAGCGAATAGACCAGACCGGCCGCGCGCGCCTGCTCGGCCAGCAGCGGGCCGGCCAGCGCGTCGGCCTCGACGTTGACCATGACGATGTGCTTGCCGGCGCGGCAGGCGGCCTGGGCGTAGGCGATGCCGGCCGCCGGGTCGCCGGTCGACTCGATCACCACCTCCAGTCCGTCGGCGGCGATCAGGCCCTGGACGTCCTCGGTCAGATGGGTGGTGCCGGTCTCCAGCGCCTCGGCGAAGGACCCGGCGCCGACCTGCGCGACATCCCATCCGGTGGCGGCGCAGGCTTGGCGCGCGCGCGCCACGTCCAGGTCGGCCACCGCCATGACGTGTAGCCCCGGTATGACCCGGGCCTGGGCTAGGAACATGGAGCCGAACTTGCCGGCGCCGATCAGGCCGGCGCGCACGGGCCGGCCCTCGGCGGCGCGCTTCTGCAGCAGGGTGTAGAGGTTCATGGCCGCTTTTCCCTTTGTTCTTTCGATGTCAAATCGGGCATCGCACGTCGGGCGCATCGTCGGATATCAGATCCCATAGTTCCTCGAATCGCCCGCCGCGGCAATCCCGTAACGGGCCTCGGCCGAAACCGAACGCCCCACCCAGTAAGGATGCGGAGACGATGGCCGCCGGCCGCGCCGGCCTTTCCGTGGTCGCTGCGAACTCACACCTTAGAGGTAGACGATCTCTCTGAAATTGCTACAATGGCGCGAATGGCGAAGCACTTCACGCCCGCGGAGTGGGCCAAGGTCCACGATCTCGTCCGTCAGCAAGGGACGGCTTTCGGCCTGCCAGAGCGCCGCCGGGACTCCGTGGTGATCGGCTCGTTCAACATCCGAAAGCTGGGCGCCCTGAGCAAGAAGAGCCCCGGCGCCTGGCAAATGCTCGAGCTCATCTGCCAGCGCTTCGACCTCCTGGCGATCCAGGAGGTGCAGGACGACCTGGAGGGACTGATCCACCTGAGAGACAGCCTGGGCAGCCGCTACGGCATGGTAGCCTCCGACATCACCGGCAGCTATCCCGGGCAACGGCCGGCCCCTGAACGTCTGGGCTTCCTGTTCCGCTGGG
This sequence comes from Rhodospirillales bacterium, assembly GCA_029859805.1. Classification (GTDB taxonomy): domain Bacteria; phylum Pseudomonadota; class Alphaproteobacteria; order Kiloniellales; family JAKSDN01; genus CAMYKD01. The sequence continues at coordinate 1,245 of JAOUCL010000514.1, forward strand.
ACATCGTCGAGCGGACCGAAATCGCCTCGGACATCACCTTCGACCGCGGCGTGGTGGTCTCGACGCTCTACGAGTCGCGGGCCAGCTTCAGGAAGGCCTTCGACAAATACACCAAGGACCTGGCCGCCTGGGAAATCGAGAAGGCCGAGCGCAAGGCAGCGGGCAAGCGGGCGCCGAAGAAACCGACGCCGCACCTGCCCGAGTTCCTGACCTTCATTCGCCAGCCGAGCTGCGCCTCGTTCCGAATCCCCGGTGCCGCCGGGTCGAAGCCTCTCGAGTTCCTGGCGGTCAACGCACACCTTCTCTACGGTGACTACAAGGACGAGCGCCACAACGAATTCAAGGCACTGGTCGGCTGGCTGGTCGACCGTGCCCGCCAGGCCACGCGCATGTATCATCCGAACATCATCCTGCTGGGCGACTGCAACCTCGATTTCGACAACCCGGAGACCGACCGGGACAAGATCGACGTGGACCTGAAGGCGCTCAACAAGAGAGAGCTCAGAAGCCGCAAGAGCGCCAAGCTCAACTTCCCGTTTCTGACCCGCCATCCGATCCACGGCGAGTTCCTCAGGTCGAACGCCCGCCTGAACCAGACCTACGACCAGATCGGACTGGTGATACACGACCCGCGCCTGCCCGACCACGGACGGAACGCGCAGGCCGGCGGCGATCCGGACGGCTTCAACTACGATGTCTTCAATTTCGTCGAGCTGTTCAGCACCGCCCTCCACGACAAGCCGTTCGACGAACTGTCCAAGCGCGATAGGAATGCGCTGATCAAGAAGTTCGAGCACGACCTCTCCGACCACATGCCGATCTGGATCCGTCTTCCGAAGCCGTCCTGACGGGGTGCGTCCAGGCCGTTTCCTCCACTGGCGCGCGCGCCCGCGAGCAGCTATCGTCGGGCCCGGTCGGAACCAGGGAGAAAGCGATGAACGAGGACGTGTTCAATATGGAGGTGCGCAAGTTCCTCAAGAAGGTCGGCGTGACCTCACAGCGCGAGATCGAGACCGCGGTGCGCGAAGCGCTCGCCGCCGGAAAGCTCGCCGGCGGTGAGACCCTCAAGGCCAAGGTGCACCTCACCGTCGAGGGACT
>JAOUCL010000471.1 GCA_029859805.1 Rhodospirillales bacterium
ATTCACGGCCGCAAGACGGATCGACGACGCTATTTCCTCTGCGGCTCTGCGGGTCTTGACCGCGCGCGCGATCGTGAGCCCCCCGATCAGAACGCCGAGCATCGCCCAGGCCCTGGCGCGGCGCTCATCTCTTGAGCCGCCCTCGAGACCGTCGGCAACAAGATCGGCGATCTTCGCCATCTTCGTTTCATAGACCGCATGGGTCTTGGTGTCCCCGCGCACGACCTCCGGCGACAAAGTCGTCATCGCACAGCCGCGTGCCAGATCATCCCGGTGCGGCTTCCCAAGGTAATAGTCGGCCAAGGCCTGGACCCATTCCGATCCGGCGTCTTTCTGAAACTTCCGGATGGCCTCGGTGACCTCGTCCAGGCCCGTTTCAAGCGCCACGCCGAAGGCGCCGTCCTTGGACCCGAAATGGGCGTAAAAGGCGCCCGACGTGACGCCGGCGGCCGCCGCGATGCCGTCGACCCCGATTCCGGCGAACCCGCGCGAGCGAAACCCCCGGCTCGCGGCCGCGAGTATCCGCCGGCGGGTCTCCTCCTTGCGGTCCTGCTTGCGTGTCATGGTCCCATATCCGACTTCATAACGATCGTTATTTTTTTCTTGATGATATAACGGTCGTTATCTATTTAGATATCACGATCGTTATATAGAAGATTTGGCGATCTCGCAAGGCCGTGATCCCGCAATCGAAGGAGTTCTGAACAATGCCCCTTACTCTCACCGTTTCCGAAGGTGTTTTGCCGGAAGGCGCCGAAAAACTGGCGGTCGAGCGCATCACCGAAGCCATGCTCAAATGGCACAAGCTCACCGGCAACAAGGTCATGACCCCCAACGTCACGGCCAATGTCCACGTGCTCCCGAAGAGCCATACGTTTTCAGGCGGGAAGGAGTTTTCCGGCGCCTGGGTCGAATGGAAAGTGCCGTCCTTCGCGTTCAACGCCAGGGAAATTCAGGTCGGATTCTTCAAGGACGCGACGGACATCATCCATGAGCTGTCCGGCGGAAAGCAACCCCGGGACAATATCTACGTCAACGTCGTCCACACGGTTGATGGAGCCTGGAACCTGGACGGCCGGGCGATGTCCAACGAGGAGCTGGGTCAAGCCATTGCCACGGGCTGAAACCGCATCTGGCAGGTGGCGATCTGAAAGCCAGCATCGTCGCAGGTGTCGGGGTCTCCAAGCCGGGGCCCTCTTGTCAACTGGATTGGGACTCCAAGGTCCCGAACGGAGGAAGGAATGAGCCACTATGTTCTGGTGCACGGCGCGTGGGAAGGGTCATGGACCTGGGAAAACACGTCATCCGAACTGGAAAGACAGGGGCATGCGGTAACAGCGATCGATCTGCCGGGCAGCCACGGCAACAAGCAGGCTATCCCGCAGGTCACGATGGCAAGCTATGTGAAGACCGTTGCCGAGGCCATCGAACGGCTCGACCACAAGGTCGTCTTGGCCGGCCACAGCCTGGCGGGCGCGGTCATCTCTCGGGTCGCCGAGCTCATGCCGGAGAAGATCGAAAGGCTTATCTACGTTGCCGCGTTTCTTTTGAAGAACGGTGACAGCGTCTTGGAGGCAATGCAAAGAGACCCCGGCGGCGAGTTTCTTCCCGAACTAACGTTCTCGGAGGATCAAAGCTATGCCATGGCCTCGGAGCGGACACTCCGCGACATTGCTTTTCACGACGTCGAAGATAAAGATATTCGGCGTTCCCTGCCACTCATGGCCGAGAAACAAGCGACCGAGCCGTTCATGGCAAAGGTCGTGGTGAGCGATGGAAGATTCGGTTCCGTGCCGAAAACCTACATCCGCACCACGATCGACAAGATCACCTCCCCCGCATTGCAGGACGAGATGATCGCCAATTGGGAGGTCGAATCGGTACATGTCCTGCCGTCCGGACATTTCCCGACGCTTTCGATGCCGGAAAGATTGGCGGAGCTGATGCTCTAGACGGCGCTCCAATCGACTCGACGAAAGGGGACGGGCCTGTTTGCTTCTCGAGTAGGTCTGTCCCCTTTGATTTGGTGTCGGTCGGGTCGAATCTCTGAAGTCAAGCGGGCATGCCGTCCCCGAGATTCAACACGTCGCTTCGGAATTTCCCTTTCTGCGAGGCATCCGTGAACACGAGCCGTCATCCGCCGAGATATTTCCGCGTGATGTGGTGGCACAGCGTTCTGACGACCTGCTCGTCGTTCAGCCGCTTCGGGGCGCGGATCCGCCATTGCGGCCAGAGCCGCCTGAACTCGGCGTTCAGGCTCGCGATCTCGTTTGCGCTCAGCCCATCCGTGTCGTCCGCGTCGAAGGGCCCATCGGAATCGGTCATCCGCGCGTTCGCTCGCCGGCAACGCCTAGGACGTCCATGCGTCCCACTCCCTCTCGTCGACCTCGTAGTTCGGCGGCGCGGCCGGCAGGATCAGATGCATCTTCCTGGCCGTGTTCTCGTGCACCTCGAGCTCGACGCCCTCGGGCGGGCTCAGCCCCATCTTGGCGAGCGCCGCGGCCGGGTTCGACAATAGCTCGGCCTTGTAGGCCGCGTCGCTCCAGGCGCGGGCCACGACTTTGAAAAAGGCTGGGTGCTCCATCATCGCTCGGGCTCCAGTTCCGCCTGCGGTCCCGGCATCGACCTTGCCGGCCGCGGCCTTTGCCACATTTAGACAACGGCGCCGCAAATGCGAGCGCATTAATTTGGCGACCATTAATTTGGCGACAGCATTAATTTGGCGACAGTATACTTAACAGAT
>JAOUCL010000024.1 GCA_029859805.1 Rhodospirillales bacterium
GCCAGAGTGGCCGACCCGAGTCCGCCGGAGGTGCGCGACATGCTGCGCGTCCTGGGGGCGCTCGAGGCGCTCGGGGGCGAGCTGGCCTGCGCGGAGGCCAGCGACGACGAAATCGAGGAGATCAAGGCGCTGCACTTCGAGATGCAGGCCGCGTTCACCCGCAAGGACCGCCTCGAGTACTTCAAGACCAACCAGAAGATCCACCGCGCGATCGTGGCCAGCAGCCACAACCAGTCCCTGATCGAGACCCACGACCGGCTGAACGCACGGCTCTACCGGGTGCGCTTTCAGTCCAACCTGCGCAACCGCACCTGGCCGACCGCGATGGACGAGCACAACAGCATCCTAGATGCCTTGATCCGCCGGGACGGAGAGCGGCTGCCCGCGGTGATGCGCGCGCATCTCGGCAGCACCTGGGAGAAGGTCAGCGAGCTCATGAAACAGGCCCTCAGCACGAGCGGCGGCGCCACGGGACCTGGCGCAGAGCACTCTCGCGCTAAGGAGAGCCGGAAGGGTCAGGGCCGCTGAACCGGCGCTACAGCCGGATCGACGCAGGTGCGTGACCGAGAGCAAGGCTTCCGGCATCAGGCAAGCGCCCGTAGCTCAACTGGATGGCGCACCTGACTACGGATCAGGAGGTGGCGAGTCCGAATCTCCGCGGGTGCGTCAGTTTTTCAAGGTTTTCCGCGTTGTTTGAAGGCCGCCGGAACGGAGACGGGGCACGCGCGGTCTCGGGCCCGGGTCCTCTTATCTCCAGACGTGGCATTTTGACCTAGATCAAGGTGCTCTGGACGCCCGCCGTGCGATTCTGGCCCTCGGAAATCACGCGCTCAGGGTTCAACAAAATGGCAGGTAGCTACCTGGTCAGGCCGCTCGGCGTAGAGCAGATCGCTCAGGCCTATCCTCTGGTCTCGTTCTTCGATCCGACGTTGACCCAGGAACAGTGGTCGGACTATGCCGGCGCCCTGATCGCTCATGTCGGCGCCGGCAAGGACCACAGCATCATCACGGTGCAGAGCACCCAGGGCGCGATCTACGGCCTCTCGGTCTATTGGGTGAGGCCCGACCTGCGCCAGGGGCGAATTCTCGAGATCGAGAACTTCGTCGTGGTCGACATCACCGGAAACAGGAAGGCGGCCGTGGTGCTGCTCCGGGCCCTCGAAGACTTGGCGCGGCGCTCGGAGTGCAACTGCATCACCCTCGGCCTGCTCAATCCGCAGATGCGCAAATGGCTGCGCGAGCCGAACAATCCGGCGATGGACGTATTCCGCGCCGCCGGTTTTCGTGGCGAGCAACTGCGTCTGCGCAAGTGTTTTGCCGCGGCCGTCACCTAGCGAAGTCCGCGGGCACCTTTTTGCCTTGAGTCCCTTGGATCGCGGCCGGAGTCACACGGCCCGGGAATGGCGCCCCTTGCCGGTACCCAGATACCGGTCGAAGACGGCGCAAACCGTGCGCATCAGCGGCTGTCCGGTCTCGGTGATCCGGACACGGCTGCCGTCGAGCTCCACCAGGCCGTCGCGCGCCATGGGGGCGAGCGCCGAAAGCTCGCCGGCGAAACCGTCCGGCGGCGCCCCCAGGTCCGCGCCGACCGCGGAGAGGTCGACCGACAGGTCGCACATGAGCCGTTCGATCACGGCCCGGCGCAGACGGTCGTCGGCGTCGACCTCCACGCCGCGCGTAACCGCCAGGCGGCCGCTCTTGATGGCGTCGGCATAGGCGCCGAAGGGTACGGCGTTCTGGACATAGCCCTGGGCGAGGCTGCCGATGGCCGACGCACCGAAGCCCAGCAGCGCCGTGGCCTGGTCATCCGTATAGCCCTGGAAGTTGCGCCTCAGCCGGCCCTCGTCCAGGGCCCGGGTGAGCGAGTCCTCGGCCCGGGCGAAGTGGTCGAGCCCGATGCGCCGATAGCCGTGTTCGGCCAGGCGCCCTGCCGCCGCTTCGGCCTGATGCAACCGTTCCGCGGCGCCCGGCAAGGTCGATTCGTCGATCATCTGCTGGTGCTTCTTCATCCAGGGCACGTGGGCGTAGCCGAACAGGGCGAGCCGGTCCGGCGCCAGCTTTACCGCCAGGTCCACGCTGTGCAGCACGAGTTCCACCGTCTGGTGCGGCAGGCCATACATCAGGTCGAAGTTGATCGCCTCTATGCCGGCGCCGCGCAGCCAGTCGATCACTTCGGCGGACATCTCGAAGGGCTGCACCCGGTTGATCGCCTGCTGGACGATGTCGTTGAAGTCCTGCACCCCCAGGCTGGCACGGGTGACCCCGGCGCCGGCCATGGCTGCGGCCTTTTCCCGGGTCAGGGTGCGCGGGTCGATCTCGACCGCCACCTCGGCGTCCTCGGCGAAGTCGAAACGCTCGCGCAGCGCCGACATCAGTGCCGAGAAGTCGTCCGGAGACAACATCGTGGGGGTTCCCCCGCCCCAATGCACGTGCGACACCTCGCGGCCCTTTGGAACCGCACCAGCGGTCAGTGCGATCTCGCGGTCGAGCACCGCCGCGTAATCGCCGACCGGCTGGTATTGGCGCACGACCTTGGTATGGCAGCCGCAGTACCAGCACATTCGCGTGCAGAACGGCACATGAAGATAGAGCGACATCCTCTCGCCGGCCGGTATCTCGGCCAGCCAGTCGCGGTAGACCTCGGCATCGATGCCCGCGTGAAAATGTGGCGCCGTCGGATAGCTGGTGTACCTGGGCACCGGCGCGTCGTAACGCTGCAAAAGTTCCATATCCATAGTCATATGATATACGCCTCTATCCTGCGGGGATTTGACTCAAATCAATTTCTTAGCGCCTTGAACATGCTAGTCTCCAACAAAATATAGAGTACGCGTTCAGAGAAAAAAGTCATGCAAGGAGAGCGGGAAAATCACGATAGAAAAGCAATGGATACGAGATCGTCTGCGGGGCACAGCCCCTGGACCGCCCGTTGCGATGCACACTAATGACCGGCTGCAAATCCACGCATGACTTGCCAGCCGCCTTCCCGATGCTGCCGGAACGAGCCGGGGCGGGAAAGCCGGCGTCGGAGGTCGCCTCGAGCCGGTGGCCCGGGGACGGCGATAGTTGGGATGAGGGCGCCTGCCATTGTCCTGTGCCAGGGATTGGATGAATGAAACCGAAAAAACGGCGTCTTGTAATAATTCTGGCCGGGCTGTCCCTCTTTGGGCTGGCCACGGGCTTGGTGCTGGCCGCCTTCGACGAGGGCGTCACCTACTTCTACAGTCCGACCGATCTGGTCGAGAAGCAGGTGCCTCAAGGCCGGATGCTGAGGATCGGCGGACTGGTCGAAGAAGAGAGTCTGGTGCGGGGTGAGGGGCTCACCGTCACGTTCCGGGTCACCGATCTTGCGGAGTCCGTGCCGGTCCAGTATAGCGGCATCCTTCCGGATCTGTTTCGCGAGGGCCAAGGAGTGGTTGCAGTGGGAAAACTGGAACAGGACGGCGTGTTCGTGGCCTCGGAGGTGCTCGCCAAGCACGACGAGAACTACATGCCGCCGGAAGCCGCCGAGGCCTTGAAAAAGGCGGGCCAGTGGACCGAGGGTGACGGCCAATGATCGCCGAGATCGGCCATTACGCCCTGATCATGACCGTATTCGTGGTCCTGATCCAGGCGACCCTTCCGCTTTGGGGCGCCAAGCAGGGCAACGCGGGGCTGATGGCCCTCGCCAAGCCCGCTGCACAGCTCCAGCTCCTTCTGGTGCTCGTCGCCTTCCTGGCCCTGACCTATCTCTTCGTGACTTCGGACTTCTCGGTTGCCGTGGTGGCTCAGAATTCCCACTCGGCCAAGCCGATGCTCTACAAGGTCTCCGGCGTTTGGGGCAACCACGAGGGCTCGATGCTCCTGTGGATCCTGATCCTGGCCATTTTCGGCGCCGGGGTCGCGACCTTCGGGCGAAACCTGCCGGCCAGCCTGCGGGCCCGCGTCCTGGCGGTCCAGGCCATGATCGCGCTGGGCTTCCTGGCCTTCATCGTGGCGACATCGAATCCCTTCGAGCGCATCATCCCGCCGCCGCTCGACGGCAGCGGCCTGAACCCTCTGCTCCAGGATCCGGGGCTCGCCTTTCACCCGCCGTTCCTCTACCTGGGGTACGTCGGCTTTTCGATGGCTTTTTCCTTCGCGGTCGCGGCGCTGATCGAGGGCCGGGTGGATGCCGCCTGGGCCCGCTGGGTGCGGCCCTGGACGCTGGCCGCCTGGTGCAACCTCACCCTCGGCATTGCGCTGGGCAGCTGGTGGGCCTACTACGAACTGGGCTGGGGCGGCTGGTGGTTCTGGGATCCGGTAGAGAACGCCTCCTTCATGCCCTGGCTCGCAGGCACCGCCCTGTTGCATTCGGCGATCGTGGTGGAAAAGCGCGACGCTCTGAAGAGCTGGACCATCCTGCTCGCCATCATCACCTTCTCGCTCAGCCTGATCGGGACCTTCCTGGTGCGCTCCGGGGTGCTCACCTCGGTCCATGCCTTCGCCACGGACCCGACGCGGGGCGTGTTCATCCTGGCCCTGCTCGTGATCGCCATCGGCGGCTCGCTGACGCTCTATGCCCTGCGCGGTCCGGCCCTCAAGGCGACCGGCACCTTTGCGCCGATCAGCCGCGAGGGCGGCCTGGTGCTCAACAACTTCCTGCTCTCGATCGTCACTGCGACGGTCTTCATCGGCACCCTCTATCCGCTGTTCATCGATGCGATCGGGGCGCCCAAGCTCTCCGTGGGGGCGCCTTATTTCAACGCGACTTTCTGGCCGTTCATGGTGCCGCTCCTGGCCGCCGCGCCGATGGGCGCGATCCTGGCCTGGAAACGCGGCGACCTGCTCGGCGTGCTGCAGCGCCTCTGGTTTGCCGCCGGCGCCGCTCTGGTGGTCCTGCTGGTTGTCTGGTACGTCAAGTTCGGCGGTCCGATCCTGGCCGTCTTCGGCATGGCGCTCGCCACCTGGCTCGTGGTGGGAGCGCTGGTCGAGCTGGCCGAACGCCTCAAGCTGTTCCGCATTCCCCTGGCCGACAGTTTGCATCGCGCCAGAAATCTGCCGCGCGCCGCCTATGGCATGACCCTGGCCCACGCCGGGGTGGGGATCGTCGTGGCCGGCATCGTCGGCTCCAGCGCGTGGCAGGTCGAGGCTATTCAGATCATGCACCCCGGCGAGACCGCCGAGGTTGCGGGCTACCAGCTTACCCTCGAAGAGGTGTCCGAGGTCCAAGGCCCGAATTACACCAGCCAGCAGGGCACCTTCCTGGTTTCCCGCGCGGGCAGCGAGGTGGTGCGGCTCTATCCGGAGAAACGGAATTATCCGGTACAACGGATGCCGACCACGGAATCGGGTATCCACACCACCTTGTTCGCCGATCTTTACACGGCGCTCGGCGACCGTCAGACGGACGGAGGCTGGTCCGTGCGGATCTACTACAATCCGCTGGTGCCGTGGCTCTGGGCCGGCGCGATATTCATGGTGATCGGCGGTGTCGTCTCGCTGACCGACCGCCGCTACCGGGTGGGCGCCCCGACGCGCCGACGCGCCGTCAAGGCGCTGCCTACCGGCTCCGCCCCAGCCGGGACTTGAGCCGGAGGCCCGCTCTTGAACAAACGCCTGCTCTTCGTCCTGCCGGTGGTGCTTCTGATCGGCATTGCCGTGCTGTTCGCGGTCGGCCTAAAGCACGATCCGAGCATCGTGCCGTCGGTCCTGCTCGACAAGCCCGCGCCGTCCTTCGACCTACCTCCGCTGTCGAACGACAAGCCGGGGCTTGCGACGGCGGCTTTGAACGGAAAGGTCTCCCTGGTCAATGTCTTCGCCTCTTGGTGTGGGCCTTGCCGGGTCGAACATCCGCTGTTCATGCACCTCGCCCAGGAAGGCGAGGTGCCGATCTACGGCATCAACTACAAGGACAAGGCGGCGGACGCCAAGCGCTGGCTCAGGGATCTCGGCGATCCCTATACGCGCATCGGTGTCGATGGTGACGGCCGCGTGGCGATCGAATGGGGCGTTTACGGCGTGCCCGAGACCTTCGTCATCGACCGCGAGGGCACGATCCGCTTCAAACACGTCGGGCCTCTCTCGCCGGAGGTGCTCGAGGAGACCATCCTGCCGCTGGTACGGAATCTGCAGCAATGAGAGCCCTGTTCGCCGCCCTGCTACTGGCCTTCAGCCTCGGTCCGGCCTTTGCGGTCGAGCCGGAGGAGATGCTGGACGATCCGGCGCTCGAGGCGCGTGCCCGAGAGATCAGCAAGGAATTGCGCTGCCTGGTATGCCAGAACCAGTCGATAGACGATTCCAACGCCGGCCTCGCCCGCGACCTGCGTGTCCTGGTGCGCGAGCGTCTGACGGCCGGGGACAGCAACGAGGACGCGCTAAGCTATATTGTCGCCCGTTATGGCGACTTCGTCCTGCTGCGCCCGCCGGTCAGCCCGCGGACCTATGCCCTCTGGTTCGGTCCGGCACTGTTGTTCGTGATCGCGGGCCTGGGTCTCGTCGTGTTCTACCGGCGTCGCCAGGCGGCCCCCGCCGAAACGCCGCCCCCGCCCCTCACCGAAGAGGAACGGGCGCGGCTCGAGACACTCATGGATGAAGATCGCAAGCCATGACCCTATGGTTGATCCTGGCGGCGATGACCGCCGGAGTTCTGGTATCGCTCCTGCTGCCCTTGGTGAGACGACAGAGGGCCACCTTATCGCGTGCGGCGCTGGAGACGGCAATTTACGGCGACCGTCTCGCCGAAGTGAAGCGGGACCTCGAGCGCGGTCTACTGACGCCTTCGGAAGCCGAGGCCGCGGAGGCGGAAATCTCTCGCCTCATGCTGGCCGCCGCCGGCACCGCAGAGGCGCAGGCCCAAGAGAAGAGCGATCCATTGGCCGGGCAGGGCGCCCGGTGGGCCGCCGCGACGCTCGTGGCGGCGGGCCTGCCCCTTGGCGCCGTCGTCCTATATCTGGCCTTGGGATCCCCCGCCGAGCCGGGTTATCCCTTTGCCGCCCGAGAGGACGAGACGACCGCCGCGGCTCAGCACGTCGGCTCCGACATGGCAGCGGCGATCGATCGTCTTGCCGAACGGCTCGAAACGGAACCCGACAACCTGGAGGGCTGGACCCTGCTGGCCCGTTCGTACCTTTCGGCCGGACGGTACCAGGAAGCGGCCGGAGCCTACCGGCGGGCGGTGGACCTCTCGGGCAACCGGCCTGATCTGGCCGGCGCGTATGGCGAAACCCTGATTGCCGCAGCCGGCGGGATCGTCACCCCGGAAGCGCGCGAGGTGATGGAGGAGGTTAGCCGCGCCCAACCGGACAATCCCGGTCCCAGGTTCTATCTGGGACTGGCCCGGGCCCAGGCCGGCGACGGCCGGGGGGCACTGGAGATCTGGCTGGCACTCGAGGCCGAAGTGGATCCGGGAACGCCCTGGCTGCCGGATCTGCGCGAGAACATAGAGCGCGCCGCGGCCGATTTCGATATCGACCTGGCCTCCATTGCCCCCAGCCGGCGCGCACCAGCCGAACCGTCCGGGCCGTCCGAGCCATCCGCCGAGGATCTCGCGGCAATGCAATCGATGACCAGCGACGAGCAGACCGACATGATCCGCAGCATGGTGGCCCGGCTCGCCGAACGCCTGGAGGACGATCCCGGCGACGTCGAGGGTTGGAGCCGCCTGGGCCGTTCCTATGTTGTGTTGAACGAGCCCGAGAAAGCGAAGTCCGCTCTGGCGCACGCGGTGACCTTGGACCCTGCGAACATCGATCTGGTCTTGAGCTACGCCGATGCGACCCTGGCCGCCCCGGACCAAATCGACCCTTTGCCCGGCGAGTCCGTGGGGGCCATGCGCGATCTGCTCGGCCGCGACGCGAACAACATGCGGGCGCTTTGGTATCTGGGGCTCGCCGAGGCGCAGGGCCGGAACCCGGCAGCTGCCGCCGCGCTCTGGGGCCGACTGCTCGTGCAGCTCGACCCCGGCACGTTCCCCTACGAAACCGTCAAGCGCCGCATCGACTCACTCGCCTTGACGCAATAGCGCCCTCCGGGCCTGGGTCCGTATCATCGGTGTTTTGGTCAGGCGGTGGTGCGGCGGTGGCGTTGGGGTGCGTCTGCCTCGAGGGCCTTCAGCGCCCGTTTGCGGCTGCGCAGGCTGCGCAGGGTCGAGATCAGGAAGGCGACCATGATCGCGGCGGTAAGCCCATAGGCGGGCCAGACATAGAGGCCGTAGCCGCCCATGGCCAAGAAGCTCTCGATCTGTTCCATCGGCTCTCCCTCCGCTCACGCCGGCGTCACGAGGACACCGCTGCCGGACGCTCGGCGCGAGGACGGTTGCCCCGGCGGCCCTCGCCCCGCCCCGCCTCCAGCGCCGTCAGCCGGAGCGCCCGCGTCCGCGCCGCAAGCAGCTCGCTCTTCATGCGCACCAGCAATAGCGTCACGTAGTAGAACGTGAAGCCCACCGCCATCAGAAGCAGCGGCCACAGCATCTCCGCGTGGATGCTCGGACCCTCCATGCGCAGAACGCTCGCCGGCTGGTGCAGCGTGTTCCACCAATCAACCGAAAACTTGATGATCGGAACGTTCACGAAACCCACAAGCGCCAGAACCGACGCCGCCTTGCGGCCCCGGCCAGGGTCGTCAAAGGCGTTCATCAACGCCATGTGACCCAGATACAAGAAAAACAGCACCAGAACCGACGTCAGACGCGCATCCCAAACCCACCAAGCCCCCCACATCGGCTTGCCCCACAACGACCCCGTCGCCAAAGCCAAAAACGTGAAACCAGCCCCGATCGGTGACGAAACCTTCGCCGCAACGTCCGCCAGAGGATGACGCCAGATCAGCGCTATCCCGCTCGCAATCGCGATGTTCGAATAAACAAACAACGCCATCCACGCAGAGGGAACATGCACGTACATGATCCGCACGCTCTCACCCTGCTGATAGTCCGCCGGAGCCACAAACAAACTCAGATACAACCCTACCGACAAACACAACAACGTAACCCCGATACTCCACGGCAATACCCGACCCGATAGCCGAATAAATCTCCCCGGATTCGCAAACCTGTGCATCTTTAGAGCCTAATTTGGAAGGGGAGGCCCGTATCGAGGCAATCCGAGAACCGGCGTATCCGGCTCTCGTCGGGCTCCCTCCGCTGTGGGCGGAATACTATATTCGAAACCACATTGCTGTAATTGACATAGATCAGAAACATTGCGTCTCCGTCCCCAGGCGAGATCCGGTCCGTGTCGGCACAGATCTTCCCTGTCCGGCATGCCAACGCCCCTAGATGGAGTTCAGGGACGAAAGTCCTCGGGGGCCACGGAGGCTAGGACCTCGACCTTCTCGATTCGGGTATGGCCGACGTGGCGTCCCATCGCATACTGCTCCTCCCGTCCGGCAACCAGAATGCCGTTCCAGCTTTGGAAATTCGCGTAGGTGGTCGCGAATTCCATGATCGGGCGCTCGTCCGCATAGAGGGACCCACGCGAGTGGCGTATTCGGCCGGTTTCCACGTCGATCAAGACAAAAAGGGCTAGGTCCGAGCGCAACGGGAGTTGCAGAACGCGGAATAACGCGCCGCCCGGCCCGGCCTCCGTCCCCAGGTCCTTCAGATTTGCCATTTCCTCGAGCAGAAGCAGCGGCATGGCAATTCGGGCCGCCTGCAACAGCATGGCTTTGTACATCGGGCCCGAAATCTCGGAATTCCGGCGCCAACCCTGTGTGCCGTTCAGGATGCGGACCTCGACTTGCTCCCCCGGAAAGGCGATCTCGACGCGCAACTTGTCGGGGCGCTGGAAGACGCGGGTCAGGGTGGCCGTGGCCCCGCCCCGCGTCAACGACACCGTCTGGCCCGTCTGCCGCACGGTGCGGGCGCGCGACAGTGCATCCTTGCCGCCATAAACGGCAATGACCCGGTCGACGAAGACCTCGAGGCTCTCTGCCGCCGATCCCGAAACGGGAACTCCGATGAGGCAGACGAGCAACGGAAGAATCTTGTGCGGTGCGATAACGAACGTCCTTTCGATAGCAGGTGTTTGAATGTTATAGTGCTGCTGGACGGGCTATGAAAGGGGGAAGCTGGTGCCTGAGGGCACTATAACCTCTTTGGAAAACAGATGCTTACCAGGTCTATGGACGCTGTGACGGAAGAACGCGCTGGGTTCTGCTGCGATGCTCACGGGGCGCCTAACGGCTGTGAGAATTGCGCTATACGCCACGTTGCGCTTTGTGCCCAGGTTGAGGGAAATGATTTGGACGAGCTTCGGTCCATGTCCTCGAAAGCCCTCTTCCTCAAGGATAGTCTTCTTTTTGAACAGGATACCCGGCTCGAACGCGTATTCTTCGTCATTGAGGGGATGGTCAAGCTCTATCGCCTGCTCCAGGACGGCCAGCGCCAGATCACCGGGTTTCTCGGCCCGGGCGATGTCCTTGGCGGAATCAAGCGGCAGGCGGGCGCGCACTGCACGGCCGAAGCCATAACCGATGTCAGGGTCTGTGCCTTCAATCGGACGGAGTTCCTGCAGTTCCTTCAAGACCACGCGGACCTCTGTTTCAGGTTGCTGATCACTGCAACCGATGAAATCGAAGCTCAGCAGGATCACATCACGCTGCTCGGGCGCAGACGCGTGGGCGAGCGGCTGGCGGCATTTCTGCTGGTCTCCAACCATCGTTGGCCGTTGAACGGCGGCATCAATCCGGCCGTTTCCCTGCCCATGACCCGCGCCGATATCGCGGACCACCTCGGGCAGACTGTGGAATCAGTGAGCCGCGCGTTCAAACAGCTCAAGACACTCGGCTACATCGATTTGCCGAAACCCAATCTGGTCATCCTCAAGAACGTTCCGGCGCTATACGGCCTCGCCGGTTTCGATGAGATGCCCTCGCAGCATATCGCGCTCGGCCTTTAGGCGCCCTGTCCGCGCCTTCCCCCGGACCCTTCAAGACCCGCGAAATACTTAATCCGACTGCTTCTTTAGGTGGCGCTCCTTGGCGCGCTGGAGCTGCTCGGCGTAAGCTTCGCAGGGATCGTCCTCGTCCGCGCGCGGCGTAAACCAGACGAAGTCGAAGGGCAGAGCGGTGCCGTGGAACCGGGCCGCATAGGCCGCCGGGTCGCTTTCCTCCGGCTCGACCTCGATCAGGCCGATAGACGTCACCAGCTTCTCGGGCGCCATGCGCCGCAGGTGCCAGGGCACACCCCGGTCGGTGCGGGTGTGGCCACCGCCGGCGATCAGGACAGCCCCGTCCCTGCCCGGCAGGCTTGCTCCACGCACCAAGGCGTCGGCCATATGGCCGTCCTTCGCGACCGTAACCGTCACCATCGGGTCGACCATCGAATCCGGAAGCTGATTGCAGTGGGTCTCGACGATCTCCAAGCGCAGGTTGGCGGCCTCGTGGGGCGGCAAGGGCCGGTCGAGACCGAGCGAATCCACCTGGGCCGCGCCGAGGGCTTCGAGCCCATCCTTGGCGACCGCCCGCACCGTCCGGCGCGGCAGGCTCGCCGCCAGTAGCGGGGCGTCGCCGTCGAGCGCCGCCTGCGCGATGGGCTGATACATGGCCCAGTCGGGCCAGCCGCTCCGCGCCCAAGCCACGGCCTCGCCAAGGCCGGCGGCATCCCTGCCGTGGCTGGCCAGATACCCTGCCAAGGCGTCCTGTTGGTCGGTGTCGAACATCTCGAAAGCCACCGCCGGCCGCCGGCCGCCTCTCACCATGCGGCCCAGAAGCCAAGCCTGGATGCGGTGATGGTCCACGTTATCGTGTTTTTCCCCGAGCAGCGCGAACGGGGACTGCAATAGGGCGGCCACGACCGCTTCAGGCTCGGCGAACCGGTTTTCCGCGGGCTGCCAGATTCGACCCATCAGGGGATGTTCCAGAGCAGAAGTGGACGCCCAGGGCGGCCCCGGCGGGACAAGCGGATCGACGCGAGCGTCTTCGCTCGCCAAGCACCCCCCCAGCACCGCCAGAAGAGGCGCGAGACACAGCCAGGAACGCATTCTAGATACCTCATAACGCTCTGCGGCGACCGAAACCAAGACAGCGCGATTTGGCGGGTCGCCGGAAATCGAGGAATTCCGCCAACAAATCGATCATGCCTGGCGAGGCCGTTTGGAACAAGCTCCGGCGCGGGCCGTCGCTGGTTGCCTCGTGTCGTTGGCCGGGTCAGGAACCATAGCGAGCGGTGTCCCGAGCAGCCCGGCTTACTCCATGAGAGCGAGATATAACCACGTAAATTTACCTAGTTAATTTTGTTAGATTTTGTTAGGAAATTATTAACCTTAAAAAGCTATTTTATTAGCATGAAGCAGTGTAGCAATAATCTATGCAGCCCATATATCGATAGGCCGCTTCGCACCTTGCGGCAGGCCTGCGCGGACCGTTGCCCCGACAATACGAGCGGTGGGCACACCTGTGCCAACTGTCCGCTTGCTGTTGCCTGGCCACCCAAGGCACCGAATATCCAACCGGCCATCGTCGCCAAGCCTTGCGCCGCAACCCGGTCGAAACGCCTCGGTGCCACCTGATTCGGCCAACACCCCAGATAAGAAGGGCAATGTCCCGACGACTGTGCCTTGGTCCGGCGCCCTTGCCGTTGTGGCATGGACCCGCCGCATCGCGCGCCCTGTGATGGTGGCCGCCAGGATTCCGGCTATGGTTCGGGCTCAGCGGTCCTTCGCGATGACCTCCTTCAGGACCAGCTTGTCCAGCGTGAGGTCGGCGACCGCTTTTCGAAGCCGGGTGTTTTCCCGCTCCAGCTCCTTCAGCCGCTCGGCCTGGTCGACCTTGAGGCCGCCGTACCCCTTGCGCCAACGGTAGAATGTCTGCTTCGTTATGCCGAGCGCGGCACAGACTTGGCCGACCGTGCATCCGCTCGCCAACAAGGCCTCCGCCTCCCTGAGCTTGTCGATGATCTGCTCGGGGCTGTGCTTCTTGTTACGTGCCACTTGGCCCTCCTATGGGGCCCCTCACTCCTACGTTCGGGACGGGGCCCGTTCGAGGGGGCAGACCAGCAAAGCCGACAGCGACGTCGTCACAAACACACGGGAGAGGCTAGCTGCCGGACCAAGACCGATCGTACCGTTCTTGCCAGACTGAACTGGATGACCTTCGGACACCCTTCCCGGCCGGGCGGCGACAGCCCCCGCGGCAGTCGATCACACCATCGACGACCGGGTGATCCGGATAGGGTTGCCATGCACAGCTTGATTCCTTCCGCAATCAGGGCGCCCATCGGACCCTCCGGATATCTTATGGGCATTCGCCGTTCCTCCTGGTTCGTGTCATTCAGCCAGCAGCGGCATCTTTTCGTTGTCGGCCGCCTTTGGCATGGCCTGCTTGTCGGCATCATCCCACGGCGGAAACAGCTGCGTGAGCACCCAGAGCAGACCGAAGGGAGCGGCCATGACGAAGACCGCGGCCAAGAGACTCTCGCGGCCGAGCAGCGGCGGGGTATAGCTCAACAAACCCTTCAGGGTCTTGGAGATCATTTGACCGCCGATCACCACGTTCCACCGCATCATGAACACGGACATCAGGACCAGCAAAGCCGAAACGACGGCCCCGACTACAAGCGTCCTTCCTCCGACCTTTCCGAAGATCAGGAAGGCCAGTATGCCGATCGGGAGGAAAGCGCCGATGCCGAACTGCAGGACGAAGTAGGGGACGAACAAGGGTCCCGAGACAAAAACCAGGATCAGCTCTATGCCTTCACGGGCCTTGTAGATGACATTGGCGTACTCCACGCCCTCGAGCAGCACGCCGAACATCAAGAAGCCCCACAGCGAGCCGGCCAGCCCCCTCACGCAGTCGAGGTTGATCGGGACTTTGCGGAACTTCGACGTCACCACGTGGAGGACGATCAGGAGGGCGAACCCCGAGACGACGGCCGAGAACAGGAAGATTACCGGCATAAGGTCAGAGCCCCACCACTCGCGCGACTTCAAGGAGCCGAAGACGAACCCGACATAGCCGTGCAAGCCATGCGCGGCCGGAACGCCGATCACGGCCAGGACGAACAGCCACTTGTGGTCATAGGTGCGGGCCTTCTGCGAGACGTCGTCCGACCAGAGCGTGACCGCGCCGTAGAAGAGTTTCCCCAGTCCCGTCGCGTTCTTGGCCCTGGCCACGTTGTCTTCGCGGAAGACGAAGAAGCACTCCAGCACCAGGAGACAGACATAGAAGGCGGCGAAATAGCCGAAGGCCGCGAAGGCGGAGGTCCAATGGGGGGTGATCATCGCGTTGAAGGCCCGCTCGGGATGCCCCAGATGAAGCAGCAACGGGAGCGGCACGAAGATCATGAAGCTCAGCGCGGTCAGCAGAGCGAACCGCGCCAAGGGTTTGTACGTCTGCATGCCGAACACGTGATAGAAGCTCGAGACCGAGAAGGCGCCGGCGACCAAGCCCGTCATGTACGGATAGACGGCGATCATCACCGACCACGGGAACACCGTCTCGTTGGGAAAGACGTAGCCGGTGTAGGGCGAGACGTTTAATACATGCTCCATCATTGCACCTCTTTATCGATCCCGATGTAGAAGCAGTTCGGCGCGTTCCCCGTCTCGGGTTTGAGCACCGACACGCGGTTGTTGCGGATAAATTCGCTGATCGGGCTGGCCGGGTCGTTTCGATCGCCGAAGATGCGCGCGCCGACCGGGCACACCTCCACGCAGGCCGGTTGCAGCCCCTTGGTGATGCGGTGGTAGCACCAGGTGCATTTCTCGGAGGTTTGCGTCTCGGTGTTGAAGAACCGGGCGCCATAGGGGCAGGCCTGGACACAGTATTCGCAGCCGATGCAATATTTCTCGTCGATCAGCACGACACCGTCCTTGGTCTTGTAGGTGGCGCCGGTCGGACAGACCTGCACGCAGGCCGGGTGGGTGCAATGGTTGCAGATCTTGGGCACGAAGAAGGCCTTGTCCACCTTCTCGTCCTTATAGCGGTTGTCGAAGCGATAGACTCCCTCCGCCCCGGCAGCCGCGATATTCTGCGGGTCGGCTTGGCTGTCGACCCGCGCACGCTCCTCCCCTTCAAGGTAGACATAACGCTCGACCCAGGTACGGAAGTGATGGGCGTCGGGATTGGTGCCGTTCTCGGCCTTGCAGGCTTCGGCACACCGCAGGCAGCCGATGCAGCGAGTGGCGTCTACCCCGAACGCCCAACGGTGTTTGGTCCAGTCGTAGTCCGCCGTGGGAAACGATTGCGCGGATGCGGCCTCTTTCTTGTCCAGGAGGCTCCCGGCGCCCAGCATGGCGCCTGCGGAAACGACGGTCTTTCCGATCATGTTGAGAAATGCGCGCCGTTCGGTCTTGGGCGGGGCTTTCTTTCGCTTCACGACCTCGTTCCTCCATAAAGCGCCGAGCTTGTCGCCGGCCTCACTCGCGGGTTACAAATCGCCTTACTCGCCGCCCAACGCTGCGTAGTGCGCGGCCAGGTCCATGATGTCCTGATCGTCCAGGGCCCCGGCGATCATGTTCATCATCGCGTTCTCCGCCGCTCCGGTCTTGTAGTCGCGCATCCGCTGGGCCAGGAATTCGGCCTGCTTGCCCGCCAAGGGCGGAGAGTCCTCGGTGCCGAGGCCGTCCTCCCCATGGCAGCCGGAGCACTGGGCCACCAGGGCGTCGGCCCCGGCCGGGCCGCCCGCGACCCCGCCGATCTTGGGAGAATGCGGGTTGTGACAGGCGATGCATTGCTCTGTGCCGGCGTGTTCGGCCACATCGATCTGCGGCTGGGCCGCGGGCCTTGTCGGCATGGCCTCGTGGCACAGGGTGCACAGACGCACCGTATCGGTCGGAACGGTCATCTTGCCGGAAATCGGGTGTTCTCGGGCCGCTTCGTGGCAGACCTCGCACTTCACTACTGTCGCGTGCACGCCGGCCGACCAGTCGGCATGCCGCTCCTCGTGGCACCCTTGGCAATAATCCGTGCCCTGGTATTGCGGGGTCAGCGCGGCGATTTCGACCACCGAGTCAGCCCGGTAGTGGCCGTAGCGGTAGAAGGAATCGTCTGTGAAATACGACTTCGCGGCGGCCACCACCACAGCGGCTACAATCATCAGAAGAATGAGCCGAATACCGTGCTTTGGCATGGCGGGCCCCTTTTGGCAAGTTGACAGGCCGGAACCGGTAGGTTTGATCACGGCGCAGTCTATGGATGTACAAGCGAAATGTAACCGGCCGAAGGAAGGGTTTTAATACTGTACTTAGGTACTGCCATGACTGTACTTTGGTACAGGGTCGACGCGTGGGAATGCGGCTGCCGGCCAGCGGCGGCAGGATGATGCGGCGCCTCCATGGAGCGGCCAACTGGCCGCCATCAACGCCTGCTGCTATACTCGCGGAAGCGGGTCTCGAGCCGCGCGACGGGCCCATGGCCAAGGCGGCGACCGGCGTTTCGGGGTATCGGAAATGGGCGAACTGGTTCGAATCCTGATCGCGGACGATCATCCGGTCGTCCGGTTCGGTCTCACGCAAATGCTCGAGGCAGAGCCCGATTTCGCCGTGGTGGGCGAGGCCAGTGACGCGTACGACGTTGTCGAGAAGATACGGGGGCTCGAACCGGACGTCACCGTGCTCGACATGGAGATGGGCGAGGCGCACGGCGTGGATGCCCTGCGCGCGCTACGAGCCGTCGATCAGGCCGCGCGCGTGATCATCTACACGGGATACGATGATACCGAGCGGATCGTGGAGGCCGTACACCTCGGGATTCAGGGCTACTTGCTGAAGGATATGGGCGGCAAGGAGCTCGTCAGGGCGATTCGCGTGGTACACGGCGGCGAGACGGTGTTTCAACCGACGGTCACGACCAAGTTGCTGGAGCATATGCGCCGCGAGTCCAGCCCGAGCGGAACGCTGCCGGAGCCGCTCAGCGGGCGGGAACGGCAGGTCCTGGCGCTGATGGCCGAAGGCCAAAGTAACCAGGACATCGCCGATGCCCTGCACATCAGCGAGCGCACGGTCAAGTTTCACGTGAGCTCCATACTGGCGAAGCTTGCCGTAAAGAATCGCACGGAAGCGGTCATGGCCGCGATCAAGCACGGCATGGTCGACCCGGAAATCACCTCGGGCTAGGTCAGCTTTGTCCGTTCGGCGGCCAGGGCCTGCTTGGCGCGTTCGAACTCTTTGCCCAAGCGGCTCAGGGTGGTGTCCGCCCCATCCAATGAGCCGGCACGCGCCGCCATCTGGAGCGCCCCGCAAAGATCCACCATGGCGGTTGCCCCGACCTGGAGGGAGCCCGCTTTCAGGGCATGGGCCTCCCGGCCGAGCAGGTCCGGTTTCCGGCCGTCCAGGGCCACGCGCATGGTTTGCAGACGAGATTCCGAGTCATCGACGAAGAGGGTTATGAATCTGTCCATCACGGCGAGGCGCTCGGTCCTGTCCTTGGCGCGCAGATGGGCCCAGGCCCGGGGGTCGAGCGTGCCACCGTTCGGGCTGCCGGCGTCGTGCGGCTCGGCCTTTTCGGAGCCATTCCCGGCAACCTTCGGCAGCCACGATTTCAACTTGGCCGCCAGCGTATCCAGGTGCAGCGGCTTGCCGAGGTGGTCGTCCATGCCGGCCTCCAGACAGCGGGCGCGGCCATCGCTGCCTGCCACCGCGCTGGCGGTTATGGCTATGACGACCGTGTGCTTGTCACCGTTCTCCCGACCCCTGATCTCGCGCGTGACCTCGTAGCCGTCCTTGCCGGGCATGTGGCAGTCGAGGAGGACGATGTCATAGGGATTGGCCTCCAGGGCCGGCAGCACTGCGAGGCCGTCCTCCACCGCGTCGGCCCGGTAATGTAAGGTGCTCAGCATGTCCAGCAGAATTTCCCGGTTCAGCGGATTGTCCTCCGCCACCAGAATGCGCACGGCCTGGGCCCCATTGGCATTTGCGGCCGGCGCAGCCTCCGCGGCCGGCGGCTCGGCCACCCGCGGAGCGGAGCCGACTACGTCGCAACCAGGCGCCCCAAGCAGGCTCTCCCGCAACCGCCATTGAACGACCGGTTTCTGGACGCAGGACACCCGGCCTGCCCGAGCGAGGGCGTCTTCATCGAGGAGGTGCGCTGCCGAAGCCAGCACGACCAGGCGGGCCTCCCCGATATCGCGGTCGGCCTGGATCTGGCGGGCCAGCAACAGACCGTCGGTGCCGGGCATGTCGACATCGATGACGACGAACCGGTAGGGCTCGCCCTCTGCCGTCGCCCGCCACAGACAGTTCTTCGCGTCCTCGGCCCCGGCCGCGGTGTCGGGGCGCATTCCCAGCGATTCCAGGTAATTCCCAAGCAGGCGCCGGACCGTCGGGTTGTCGTCGACCACCAGGACCCGCCGATCCTGGAGATCGGGGGCCTCCTCACGCGATTCGCCGGTCGACGCCTGCAGCTTGTGCAGGGGTAGATCGAACGAAAAGGTGGAGCCCTTGCCCAGCACGCTCTCGAATTCGATCTGGCCGCCCATGTTTTCCACCAGGCGCTTGCAGATCACCAGACCCAGGCCGCTGCCGCCGAAGCGGCGAGTGGTCGATTCGTCGACCTGGCTGAAGGGCTTGAACAGCCGCTCCTTCTCCTCGGACGAGATTCCGATCCCGGTATCCTGCACGGAAAAGCGCAGTGCCTCTTCGCCGTGGCTGTCCTCGCCCCGTGTCACCAGCAAGACCACCTCTCCGCGCTTGGTGAACTTGACCGCGTTGTCGACGAGGTTGATCAGTATTTGGCGCAGTCGGTAGGAATCCCCGGTCACCCGGATCGAAGGGTCCACCTCGACGAGACACACCAGCTCGATGCCCTTGGCATAGGCGCGGTGGCCCAGCAAATCCAGCACGGTCTCGACCACCTCGCCAATCTCGAAGGACACCTTCTCCAGGACGATTTCATCGGCCTCCATTTTGGAGAAATCCAGGATGTCATCGATGATGCTGAGCAGCACGTCGCCGCCGTTCCGGATGGTCTGGACGTAGGCCTGTTGTTTGGGAGTGAGCTCGGCGGTCAGCAGCAGATCCGTTGCGCCGATCACGGAGTTCATCGGAGTGCGGATCTCGTGGCTCATGTTGTTCAGGAAAAGCGACTTTGCGCGTGCGGCCACTTCCGCGGCCTCTTTCGCCTTGGTCAGTTCGACGTTCTTTGCTTCGGCCTCCGCGAGGATCGCGTTGAACGGGCTGATCAACTCGCTCAGTTCGTCGGCCTCGTCCTTGGTGACCCGCACCGAATAATCGTCATCGAGGGAGGCCGCCTTGGCGGCACCGACGAACCGCTGTACGCGGGCAGCAATGCGGCGCTCGAACCGACGTGCCAGCAAGAACGCCCAGGCGAAGGCGCCCGTCATGACCAGCGCCCCCACCAGCATGATGGACGCGACGTGTTCGTAGACCTGCATCAGACTGACACTGAGGGAGACCGCCCCGACCCTCCGATCGTTCGTCAGGATCGGCACCACGCCGGTCACGCGCGTGCCCTCGAATCGGGTGCCGGGCGAGGGCCTCTCCAGCATGGACGCGTCACCTGCGCCCGCACTGACATAGCGCGCTATGAGCTTGCCGTTGGCGTCATAGATCGCCGCCGCCAGGACGTCCTCGTGGATGCTCCACAATGCCAGCTCCCGCTTGACCGCGAGGACATCATCGGATTCCACCGGGGTACCGACATGCTTGGCGATGTGGGCGGCTTTTTGCGTCAGTTCGTGGAGGGTCGCCGAGTAGTCGACCGTCGCCTCGTAGGCGATGAACACCAAGCCCGCCAGGACCAGCGGCAGGCCGCTGACCAGGAAGACCATGAGCCGCAGCTTGCGGTTGGGGGAGAGCTTTCCCAGCAGACGCATGATCATGTTCCACTGGGCTTGGTCTTGCGGTCAAGCCGCCACACGTCGCCGGCGACCCCGCAGGGGTCTGCGGTAGGTGCGGTCAGCAAGACCAATCGCCCCACGGCGGTCCCGGGAATTTCTCCATGGCCAGCCCCAGGTCGGACCGGGAGGAGGCTCCGCCGACCGGGCCTGCGGGGTTGCGGATACGATCCGGTTTCACGACCTTCTGCATCCTTATGCACCTGACCCGGCCCAGGCCCATGCGGGTCCCTATTGCGCGGCGCCCCTGGCGTAGTAGGCGGCCAGTTTGAGGATATCTGCCTCGTTCATCGCGAAAGACATCGCGAACATCATGGGGTCGCCGCGTTCGCCGCCGTGATAGTGCTTCAGCGTCTTGATCAGGTAGGACTGGGACTGGCCGGCCAGGATCGGGAATCGCGGGTCCGTGCTGTTGCCGCCGGGCCCATGGCACCGGTTGCACTTCTCGGCCCATTCCTTGGTCGTGAGCGGCTTGAGCACCGGCAGGGCCTTGGGGGCCTTCGCCGCGTAAAAGGCCGACATGTTGGCGATGTCGGTCTTGTCGAGTGCCGCCACGACGTCCCGCATCACAGAGTGGTCTCGCGCGCCGTCCTGATACGCCACGATCGCGGCGGCCAGATACTCCGAGTCCAGACCCGCGAGCCTCGGGGTCTTCGGGTCCTCGACATTGCCGTCTTCGCCGTGGCACACGGCACAGGCCGCGGCAGGGGCCCGCCCGGCGAAAGAGTCGCCGACCATCGGGGTCTCTGCCCGTAGCGGCTTCATGACGGCATAGTAGAACGCGATTTCTTGGATTTCGGCGGTGCTGAGCGGCTCCACGAACGCCTGCATCATGTCGTGCTTTCGCGATCCCGTCTTGTAGGCGTTTAACGCGTCCACCATGTACTCGGCGTGTTGACCCGCCAGGCCGGGACTGCCGGGCTGGTCGCTGTTGCCGTCCTCGCCGTGGCAGCCGGCACAGGCCTCCGTCATCGCCTTGACGGCCGCGAAAGGATCCTCCTCCTCGGGCGGCGCGTCGCTCTTCGCGGCCTGCGCCGCGACCTGGGTAAAGGGCGTCAGGCTGGCGTAATAGGCCGCGACGTTGGACATCTCCTCGCCGCTGAGCGTGCTGACGGCCACTGTCATGGCCACCATGAAGTCGCTTACGCGCCTGCCGTCTTTGTATTGCTGCAATGCTGTTGACATGTAGTCGGCATGCTGACCGGCCAGATGCGGCACTTCGGGTGAGTCGCTTGTCCCATCCTGACCGTGGCAGGTCACGCAGTGCTGGGCCGCCGTCTTTCTGCCGGCCTCGACATTGCCGGCCGCGGCCGTGGCGAGCGCCGCACAGCTCAGTAGCGTCGTGCAGAACGCTCTTGCCAAAACAGCCTTCATCGTCACTCTTTCGAACATGTCTTTGAATTTCCTTGCCTCTCGCCGCATCAACTGGCTACCCGCGAACCCTCCTACCTTCGCAGACCGGTCCGCTTGGCGTGTCACACCGTGGTTGCTTCGCCCACCGGTTTCTCCACCGAATACTTCGAGAACCAAATCTGGTACATCGAGACCACCCACTGGAAAGCGAAGCTCAATCCCATTAGCCCGCCGCCGAGGATCACGGCATAGGCGAAGGGCGGGAAAACCTTCGTCACGTACCAGGACAAGACGTCTATGATGATGGCGAGAAAGGGCAGGGCGACGACCAGCGATTTGAACCAGACCGGGCGGACGAAGGCATGGCTGAAGATCAGGCCCATGATGAAGAAGATGAAGGTGATGCCGAACAGGTGGATGTGGGAGACGCGGATCAGGGTGAAGACGTCCATCCCGGTATCCACCTCGGCCAGCTTGGCGACCTCTTCGTAGCCATCGACGTTGGGAATGTGCGGATTGCTGCCGTCATGGCAGGATAGGCACCGCTTGTCGAAGATAGGCTTGATCCGGTTGTCGTACTCCTTCTCGTCCAGGCCCCGGCGGACCCAGCCGACGATGTCTCCCCTCTCGTCGGTCGGCAGCATGCCGGACATCGGACCCAACAGAGCCGCCTCGAGCTTCGTCGCATCATCGCTCCCGCTATAGGCGATCGCAATGTCGTCTACCGACATACCCGGACTGCCGTCGCGCCCGGAATGCGAATTGTAGAGGTGCACCATCGCGAAGAGATAGGCCAAACCCAGTACCAAGAGCGTCCCCGTGAAGAGGGTGCGCATGCTGAGCGGGAACTCCGAGTAATGGAAAAACATCCTGTGAACTTGAGGCATCTTCTAATTCCCCTCTTCCTGGGCACACCAAGAACCGACCCGTTCAGCTACCCCCGATCTCACACCCGGGCACTTTGCCCTAAGCGGTGACCTCCTGCACGCGGCTTGAGCAGCCAGATCCACCTTCCCCCATCGCGCGCTGCCTTGGAGGCGGCAGCGGAACCCAATAAACAGGGCCCAGCTTG
The DNA here is from genome assembly GCA_029859805.1 of Rhodospirillales bacterium. GTDB lineage: Bacteria > Pseudomonadota > Alphaproteobacteria > Kiloniellales > JAKSDN01 > CAMYKD01. The sequence goes on from JAOUCL010000024.1 coordinate 22,176, forward strand.
CCCGGCGGAAGTTAGCCGCTTCACTCGCGCAACGTCTTGACATAGATCAATTGCGTTGCACCAGGCACCAACTAGACTATTCCCTAGGGTGGCTTGGTACCTCTTGCTCCACGAACAGAGTATCCGGGGGGGATGACTTGTGAAAGGTCTGCGTATCATGAAGCGGGCATCATCCGTTACGCTAGGTGCCGGTTTCTGCTACGGTCCCACGAGCGACGTGTCCGCACTGGAACAATGGCTCAGTAAAGGGGAGTTACCATGATCACTCGGTGCCGCATTGGCAAGCTCGCTCGGGGTGCTATCTTTTCTACCATGCTCTTGGCCGGAACCTGGTCGTCCGACGCAATCGCACAGGACGTGATCAGCTTCACGGAGGACGTCTTTCCGGTCATCGAGCTCAGGTGTCTGGAATGCCATCAGCCGGGCGGGCCCGGCTACGAGAAAAGCGGCCTTGACCTCCGATCTTACAAGGGGCTCATGAAGGGCACCAAGCATGGCCCGATCGTGGTGCCGGGAAGCGCCTTCACGAGCAACCTGATCGCCGTGATCGACGGGCGAACGGATCCGTCGCTGCGCATGCCCCACAACCGCAAGAGAATGTCGAAGTGCGAGCGGCTCCTGCTCCGCTTCTGGGTCAGCCAGGGCGCCAGAGACAACTGAGTCGCCCTGCCCGGCCAAGGTGTGAGAAACCGAGCGACCGAAACATTGCGTTACGCCATCGGATATGCGCGTCTGGCGCAAACAATGCGCATCCGCTTGTCGCCCCTCGTTGCGGGGGCAATTGGTCAAGGGGGGGAACCGCCAATGCCACAAGGGCCGTGAACGAACTTGCCAAAGGGTACTGCGTGGTGTTGTGATCCGGGGCACCGATGCCCTGTCCAGTATCGCCAGAACATCCCCGATAACCGCTTTTACACTCGAACTTCAAGGAGAATGCAGATGATGAGGACTTGGTTGATTGCTGCGGCCGCTGTCTTGGCCTTGGGCGTGGCGGGTACGGCACAGGCCGCCGGTGATGCCGCCGCCGGTAAGACGAAAGCCAAGAGCTGTGCCGGTTGCCACGGCGCGGACGGCAAGGGCGTGAAGAAGAACCCGCCGCTCGCCGGCAAGGACGAAGCGGCGTTCGTCGCCGCTATGAACGACTACAAGTCGGGCGCCAAGAAGCACAGCATGATGAACATGCTGGCCAAGAAATTGAGCGACGCGGACATCGCCAATCTGGCCGCATACTACTCGTCGCTCTAGGAAGGATTGCGTAGTAACCATGTCTCCCGGGTCCGGGATACGGACCCGGGAGACATGGTGAAGATCCCGGGACGGCATCGTGCGCCGAAGCGTGCGCGATGCCGTTTCGGCGGGCAGGCTCACACTTTTCCTCGCCGCGAAACTGCCGCGCCATCGTCGTGCCGGAAGGGTCTGCAGGCTGACGACCGCTTCATTTGTCGTGGCATTCAAAACAAAGCTCGGGCTCAGGTTCTACCAGCGCGCCGTGCTCTCGGCTGTACGCGCGATGGCAGGAGACGCAGCTCACCCGGCCGTTGGGCGCCAGGACCGTGCCCCCTGGCCCGCCCGAACCCCAGCGGCCGACCATTCTGAGTCCGACCGTCGCGCCGACCGGGTGGTTGAACGCGCCGAAGGCCCCCCGGGTGCCGTCCCCCGGCAGGGAGATCCTGTCTTCATGGCACTGGATGCATTGCATCGTATAGGGGTCGGTCGACGACGTCGGTTCGGTCCGTGCGTCGAGATGGCCGGAGACCATCAGCGACAACCCCGCCTCCGGCATGCTCTCGAAGAACCCGGCGCTGTGACACGACAGGCAGAAGACGCGGCCTTTTTCCGCCGACCGCAGCCGTCCAGGCGCTGTCTCGTGGACGTCGTGACAGGTGCTGCAGGTCATCTGGCCGTTCCCGTCGAGCGGGAATGCTTCGGGCAAGGGCCGCTCGGGGACGAAGCCGCTGGGATGGCTGGCCTCGATCCCCCCCCGGTGGCAACGACCACACATCCCTTCCTGGGTCGTCGTAAGTTTCCCGGCGTTCGCGGGTGTGGCATCGCGCCCTGCGAGATGGCAGCTCTCGCAGAGCAACCCGAGGTGCAGATCTTTGGGGCCTGCCCCAGGGTCCACTGGCATCCAACCCGATACGGCCCCCTGGAGAAGCAGAAAGAGCGCCCAGGCGCTACCCGCGGACCCGGCCATCTCGCGCCTCTACCTTGGCATGGGGTGTCCCACGCGCATCCTGCGCGTCGGTGTGAGATGCCTGGAGTCGCGTTTCCGCCGCTAGGCGGGTCCTAGTGCGTCTGCCGGGCAGGGCGGCCTTGTGGCGGCCGGAATCGAGCATCCGTGGCATGCAACCTCCGGGACAACTCGGCCGTTGGCGCGGTCCGCTGCTTGGGAGGCGCCGTCAAGCGGGCCCCCTCGGACCCAATCAGCACCCGACCCGGCGCAGCGGCCAAGGTGTCGGGCTTTTTAGCCGAGTATGGTACGAGTAGCTGATTAGTATGCGTTTGACGGGTGAATCGCCGGTTAATTCGGAGCGCGGACCCGCGCTTCGGCCCGGGTCAAGCCTGGACCCCGCAGAGACGCGTCCGGCGCACCCGCCGAGGCCGCGCGGGCTTACCCTTGCGCGAGGCTAGGGGTAGTCGAAGGCGGCCAGACCGGGGGCATGCTCTGCGCCGTGGCAGGTGAGATAGCACTCGCCCGTTAAGATGCCTTTGTCTTCGAAGCGCAGCTCGCCGGCCCCGTTCGGCTGGACGATGTTGATGTCGAAGTTGATCAGGTGGGTATTGTTGAGCTCGGTACCCTGCATCGAGCTGATGCCGTGCGGGTCGTGGCAGGCGGAGCACGGCGTCTGTTGGCCGGTGATGTGACTGTCGTGCGCGGTGAAACTCTCGTTACCCAAGATGCTGGTCCTATCGTGGCATTTGTAGCAGAGATCGTAGGCGAATGACGACTCCGTGGTGAAATCGGTCGTCGTGTAGTTCCGCTCCAGCAGGAACCTGTAGCTCGAGCCGTGCGGGCCGCTCGGCCCGACCCCCCCGACCGCCGGGCTGTCGTCGCTATTGTGGCAATCGGTGCAATAGATGACGCTGTTGACCGTATATGGCGAAAGCAGGCTCGGCACGTTCGGGTTCCGGCCTATGATTTCTACCGGGTGGTAGGAAGGATTGGCGATGTCGAATTCAAAACGCGTGTTGACCTGTAATATCTGCCTGGAGATTTCCAAGAAGGACAGGACGTTGTTGTCGGCGTGGCACTTGAAGCAGACCTCGTAGGAAAAGCTCGCTTCCTCCACTTGCGTACCGGAAACCGTTATCCCCTTTACGCCCGCCAGTGCGCCCGGAACCCGCGGCGGCGAGGCCGGCAGGCCGTTGACGCGGTGGGAATTGTGGCAGTCGACGCATTCGACGTGATTGGTGACCAGCGTGGTGAAGTCCTCGGTCGGATCGTGGATCCCCACGAAGTCCTGCACCCTGTGCGCTTCGGTTTTCAGGAGTTCCGATTCGATATCGCTGAAGGCCACATTGCCGTTGTGGCAGGTCAGGCAATTGTCCTCCTCGACAAGATAGTTCAATAACCCGGCGTGCCCACCTGCGTTATGCGGGCTGTGGCAGTTCTCGCAGCCGTTCTCCCCGACCGTCGAGAACTCGCTGTGCGGCCAAGGATCGGGCGGAGTGCCGTTCCAGGTGGCCGCGGACTGGGCGTGGGTGCTTATGTCCCAGTCCAGGCGCAGGTGGCAGGTCGTGCAGAGGGTGGAGAATTGGTTGGGATCCACCAGGAACTTCGCGTTGGTGTCGTCGTGCGGATCATGGCAGGCGGTGCACTGCAGCAGGCCGTCGCTGTCCAGCTTGACCGGACCGGTCAGAGTCGAGGGCGAGGCGAGTTCGCCGTTGATGGCGGCCAGGGAGTCGTCGTAGACGAAGGAGATCGGATGATCGTCCGACAGGTCCGCGCCCAAGAGGCTCGGCCCCTCCGGTATAAAGCGTATGCCTCCGGCAAAGGGGATCTCGGCCGGTCTGGTGAGCACCGCACCCAGTGCAACGGTACCGTCATGGCAGCTCAAGCAAAGCTTGGCGCCGCCGGTGGGCTGGCCCGGTGTCGCAAAAAGGGTGGAGCTGTCGTAGGTCGTGTAATTGACCGTCGAGTCCGGCCGGTTCCAAAGATAGGGAACGTCACGCCTGGCGCGATGGGGGGCGTGGCAGAAGATGCAGATCTCTTCCTCGACCGTGGACTTGATCGGGCCGGGTCCGGTAACCGACAGGTTGTGCTTGGAACCGACGATGCCTTCCGCGGCCAGGTCGCCAGCCCACAGAGCGAGGGCGCCGGAGAACAGCGTCGCAAAGAGCGATTTCAGGTCGACTGTCACTGTTCCCCTCCTGCTTCTCTCAAGTATTGGAACACCTGGATCCTCTGATTGTAGGCATCGGAGACATAGATTCGGTCCTCGGCATCGATGAGGATTTCGTTCGGCAGCCAGAATTGGCCGGGCGCGGCGCCCGGCGATCCGAAGGCCAGGAGCAGTCGGCCCTGTCGGTCGAAGATCTGGACGTTATCGAAGAGCGCATCGACGACGTAGACGTGACCTTCGCTGTCGACGGCCACGCCCTTGGGCCTGGCAAAATCGCCGGGGGAATCGCCCACTTGCCCGAATGCGCTCAGGAACGTGAAATCCGGGCCCAGCACCTGAACCCTGAAGTTCAGCGAGTCGGTGACGTAGATTCTTCCGTCCGGGGCGATTGCGACGTTCGTCGGATAGTGAAACGCGTCCCGGGCCGTTCCCTCGCGTCCGACGAATTTCTTCGCCTTCAGGGTTGCCGTGTCGAAGACGACGATCTGCGAGGCGAGGGTGTCGACCACCAGGAGATTGCCCGTGGTCTTTTCCAAGGCGAGCCCGGTCGGCCGCTGCAGGACATCGCTGCCGAAGTGCCCCAGGTATTTCTTGCCGCGCTTGCCGAAGACATGGACGACGTTGGCCTGGGAATCGGACACGTAGACGCGGTCATCGCTCCCGAGCGCGATGTCGATCGGGTTTTCGAAGCCCTCGAGCGGATCTTCCGGGAACCAATAGTGGCCTGAGGCCGCCGGATCCAGGACCAGCACGGCCTTGTGTAAGGTATCGACCACATAGATACGGTCGTTGGCGTCCTTTCGAATGCCGTAGGGGCTGGATATGAAGCGTTCCGGCGCCCCTTTGATAAAGCTGAAGACGCTCTCCAACCAACCGGCCT
>JAOUCL010000188.1 GCA_029859805.1 Rhodospirillales bacterium
AACGGTCCTCGAGGCCAGCCGTGGCGCCGGCATCCCGCACGCCTCGGTCTGTGGCGGGCGCGGGCGCTGCTCGACCTGCCGGGTACGCGTCGGCCGCGGCCTCGACGCGCTGCCGCCGCCGGGCGAGGCCGAGGCACGAGTGCTTGCGCGGGTCGGCGCGGCGCCCGACGTGCGGCTCGCCTGCCAGACCCGGCCCCACGCCGACGCCGAGGTCACGCCATTGCTGACGCCCTCGGCCGACCCGGCCCAGGCCGGGCCGCGCGCGGGCTATCTGAAGGGCGACGAGCGCGAGGTCGCGGTCCTTTTCGCCGACTTGCGGGGCTTCACGGCGCTCTCGGAGGACAAGCTGCCCTACGACATCGTGTTCCTGCTGAACCGCTATTTCGCGGCCATGGGCACGGCCGTGGAGGAAGCCGGCGGGCGGATCGACAAATTCATCGGCGACGGTGTCATGGCGCTCTTCGGTATCGAGCGAGGCGTCGGCCAGGGTTGCCGAAACGCGCTCGAAGCCGCCCGGCGCATGGCCGAGCGCTTGGCCGAGCTGAACGCCGCGCTTGAGAGCGAACTCGCCCGCCCCCTACGCATCGGCATCGGCATTCATGCCGGGCCGGTGATCGTCGGTGAGATGGGCTACGGCCGCGCCACCGCACTGACCGCGATCGGTGACGTGGTCAACACGGCGAGCCGCCTGGAAGCGCTGACCAAAGAGTTGGACGTGCAACTCGTCCTCTCGGCACCCGTCGCCGCACACGCCGGCCTCGACCCGGCCGCCTTCCCGCGCCGCGAGATCGCGCTCAGGGGGCGGAGCGGCGCCTTGGCCGTGCACATGGTCGTCGACGCGCGCGCACTGAGCCCTGCGTCGGCGCCTGCCGCAGCAGCTGTAGAGGCCGGATGATTTGGGGTCGGCGCGTCATCCGCCATTCCGTTTCTTGTAGGCCTTGATCGCCTCCTTGAGATCGCTGTACTCGTCACAGCCGAAGAAACAGGCAGTGTCGAGCACGGCGAGGCGCTCCTCGGCCTTCTTCAGGTCGCCCAGCTCCAGGTAGAGCTCGCCCAGGTATTCGTTGGCACCGAGATGCGTGGGCTTGATCTCGAGCGCCTTGCGGTAGAAGCCGAGCGCGGCCTCGGTATCGCCCAGCTTCCGGTGGCTGTAGCCCAGGTAGTTGTAGGCATCCGCGTTCTTCGGCTCGGCCGCCACGGCCCTTGCGAGCAGCGGGAGCGCCTCGGCATAGCTGCCCTTGTCGACAAGCGCTGCAGCCCGGACTAAATCCTTGTTCTTGGGCGGATCGTCATCGCCGCCGCCGGCCGCCTGTGCGCCCCCGGCGGCCAGGCCAAGAGCGACGACCGCGGCCGCGGCAAGATGCAAGACACTTTTCATCCTGTTGCCTCCCAGTTTGCTTGACCCGAGTTTACGATGGGGTTGCGGTTGTGCAAAATTACATCTTCGCGAGCAAAACGTCTAATTGTGGCGCGCGAGGGCAAGGCTAACGCCATGCAGGTTGATTTCGGTAGGACCGCTGCGGACTACGCCCGCTTCCGCACGGGTTTCCCGGAGCGGCTTTTCGACGAACTGGCGGCGCGCGGAATCGGCTTCGCCGGTCGACGGGTGCTGGATCTCGGGACCGGCACGGGAACGCTCGCGCGTGGTTTCTCCCGGCGCGGCGCAGCGGTTGTCGCGCTCGACCCGGCCGAGGCCCTGCTGGCCGAAGCGCGGCGTCTGGCCGGGGCGGAGGAACTCGCCGTCGAGTTCCTGGCCGGCCGGGCCGAGGCCACGGGCCTGCCGGATGCGGCCTTCGACCTGGTCGCCGCCGGCCAGTGCTGGCACTGGTTCGAGCGGGCGGCCGCGGCGGCTGAAACCTGGCGCTTGCTGAAACCCGGTGGCCATCTGGTAATCTGCCATTTCGACTGGATCCCGTCTGGGACAAACGTAGTGGCGGCAACCGAAGCCCTGATCGAACAGCACAATCCCGATTGGCGCCTGGGCGGTGGCAACGGGCTCTATCCCGCCTGGCTGGCCGATGCGGCGGAGGCCGGTTTCGCGGAGATCGAGACCTGTAGCTGCGACCTGACCGTGCCCTATGGACACGAGGCCTGGCGCGGCCGGATCCGAGCGAGCGCCGGGGTCGGCGGCAGGCTGTCCGCCGAAGCGGTCGCGCGCTTCGATGCCGCGCTGGCCGCGCTGCTCGCCGAGAGATTTCCCGAGGACCCGCTAGCCGTGCCGCACCGGCTGTTCGTCCTCTTGGCGGCCAAGCCATGAGCGCGCCCGAGGCTCCCGCGCGCATCGTCTCGCTGTTGCCGGCGGCAACCGAGATCATCGCCGAACTCGGGTTTGGCGATAGCCTGGTCGGCCGCTCTCACGAGTGCGACCATCCGCCGCAGGTGGCAGACCTGCCGGCACTGACCCGGCCCAAGCTCGACCCGGCGCTTCCCGGCGGGGAGATCGCCCGGCGGATTCGCGACTTGGTCGAGCAGACGCTATCGGTCTTTCTGGTCGACGCCGAGGAGCTGCGCGCGCTCCGGCCGGACTTGGTCGTGACCCAGACCCAGTGCGCGGCCTGCGCGGTCAGCGAGGCTCAGGTAGCCGAGGCGCTGGCCGACTGGGCCGGCCCGCAGACTCGCATCGTCGCCCTCAAACCGGTCGGCCTCACCGAGGTTTGGCAGGACCTGCAGCGGGTCGCCGAGGCGCTGGACGTCCCGGAACGAGGCGCCGTGCTAATTGCCGAACTGACCGGGCGGCTCAAGGCGCTGGGCACCCGCCTGGAAGGCACGGACGAGCGACCCAGCGCGGTCTCGATCGAATGGATCGACCCGCTCATGGCGGGCGGCAACTGGATGCCCGAACTGGTCGCCGCAGCCGGCGGGCGCGAGCTGCTAGGCCGGCGCGGCGCACCCTCGCACTGGATCACCTTCGAGGAGCTGACCGCAGCCGACCCCGAGGTTCTGCTGCTGCATCCCTGCGGCTTCACCATCGAACGGGCCCTGGACGAGCTGCCGCCGTTGATCGCGCAGCCCGGCTGGGGCGAACTGCGCGCGGTGCGGGCCGGCCGGGTCTACGTTCTGGACGGCCACCGGTACTTCAATCGGCCGGGCCCGCGCCTGGCGGAATCGGCCGAGATCCTGGTCGAGGTCCTGCACCCCCGAGCCTTCTCGTTCGGCCACGAGGGAACCGGCTGGGTGCGGCTCTAGAGCGGCACACGGCATCATGGCGAAGCGATCCCTCACCTGGGAGTGACCCCCGCTTCTTCCTCCAATTCCTCGATGTCGCGCGCATCGATCACCCGGCGGGCCAGCGCCAGGTCGAAGCCCTGGCGGCTGAGGGCCGCCAGATCGCGCTCGCGGCGCTCGGCGCGGGCCGCCGCCCGATAGGGGCCCAGGCGCCGACGCCGGGAAAAGGTCAGCGCCGCAGCCAACTCCGGCTCACCCGCTGTTTCGGCGAGGCCGGTTAGAGCCTGGTCGATCAGATCCGGCGCGACGCCCTTGTGCAGCAGCCGGCCGCGAATGCCCCTGGCCGAGGCGCCTCGACGCGCCAGGCTACGTGCGCGGGCCATAGCATAGGCCGCATCGTCGAGCAGCCCGGCCTGTGTCAGGCGCGCGATCAGCTCGTCCACGGCCGCCGCCCCGGCCTCGGCGTCGGTTTGGTAGACGCGGGCCGAGCGCGCCACCTTGGCCAGGAGCAAGCGCCGCAGGTGCTCCGCCGGGGCGGAATAGCGCTCCAGGTAGAACAGCGCCGCCTTCTCGAGATAGTCTGGCGTCGCCTTGCGCGGCCCGCGCTGCCGCCGTCGGTGTTGCTCCGATCCGTCCTTCGAATCCATCATCGCGGGTCCAGCATGGCATGGCCCGGCGCGTTCCTGCCAGTGCCTTGCTTCGGCCGCTCCGTCGGCTTATGTGAAACGCCATGCATGCTCCCTCGACCCTGCAGCACCCGCCCGCGCCGCGCCTGATTGGCCGGGTGAACGGCCGCGGCCTCTGGACCCTCTACGTGAAGGAGGTGCGCCGCTTCCTCAACGTCTTCACCCAGACGCTGCTGGCACCGATGATCACGACTCTGCTGTTCCTCGCGATCTTTACGCTGGCCCTGGGCCGGTCGGTCCAGCAGGTCGGCGGTGTCGGCTTCGCGCAGTTCCTGGCGCCCGGCCTGATCATGATGGCCATGGTTCAGAACGCCTTTGCCAACACCTCGTCCTCGATCGTCATCTCGAAGGTACAGGGCAACATCGTCGATCTGCTGATGCCGCCCTTGAGCCCCTGGGAGCTTACCCTGGGCGTGGCCGGCGGCGGCGTGACCCGTGGCCTCCTGGTCGGCCTCGCGGTCGGGCTCGGCATGTCGCTCTTCGTGCCGCTCTCGATCCACGCCCCGCTCTTCGTGCTCTATCACGCGGTCAATGCCTCGCTGATGCTGGCCCTTTTGGGCTTGATCGGCGGCATCTGGGCCGAGCGCTTCGACCATATCGCCGCGGTCACCAACTTCGTGATCACGCCGTTCTCCTTTCTGTCCGGCACCTTCTACTCGATCGAGCGCCTGCCCGAGAGCTGGCACGTCGTCGCGCTGCTCAACCCCTTCTTCTACATGATCGACGGCTTCCGCTACGGCTTCATCGGCCATGCGGACGGGTCGCTTCTCGTCGGTGTGCTGCTGATGGCCGCGGTCAACCTGGGGCTCTGGACGCTCGCCTACCGGATGATCGCGACCGGCTACCGGCTCAAGCCCTGAGCCGGGCCGTGGCGCTGCCCGCCCCCCGGCGTTTCGGCGCGGTCAACTGGCGGGGCCTTCGGACGCTCGTCTGGCGCGGCGTCTGGCGCTATTTCAAGATGGCCTGGCACACCCTGGGCGGGCCCTGCATCTCCAGCCTGCTGCTCCTCGCGGTCTTCGTGCTGGCCGCCGGCGGGGCCGGCCAGATGGTGCCCGGCATAGCGCTCGCAGAGTTCCTGGTGCCCGGCATCGTGATGTTCCAACTCGCCCACGCGGCCTTCGAGAACGCCGCCTTTCCGGTGCTGGACGACAAGCTGGAGGGCATGATCGGCGACATCCTGGCCGCCCCGCTGTCGCCGCTCGAGATCCTGGCCGGCTACGTCCTGCCGGCCGTGGCCAGCGGGCTCATGACCGGCATGGCGATCCTGGGGCTGGGCTGGCTCTTCGCCGACCTGCGCCTCCACGACCTCGGGGCCCTGGTGGGTTTCGCGCTGGCCGCGGCGCTGCTCTTCGCGCTGCTGGGCACGTTCATCGGCCTCTGGGCCGACAGGTGGGAGCATTACGCCATGGCGGAGAACTTCGTGATCCTGCCCTTGGGTTTCCTCTCGGGCACTTTCTTTACGCTCTCCAGCCTGCCCGAGGCGGCGCGCCCGCTGATCGCCCTCAATCCCGTGTTCCACGCCGTCGGCGGCGTCCGCTACGCGCTTACGGGCTACGCCGAGACCGCGCTGCTCCCCGGCGCCCTGCTGCTCGGCGGCCCAATCCTACTCTTGTGGCTTCTGCTCTGGCGGCTTTTCGCTACGGGATACAAGATCAAGCCGTAAGCGCCCAGGTCTATTTTCTCAAGCGCCTCAGACGCTTGGCCAGGGTCCCGAGGTGTGCGCCCAGGATGCGGATACCCGTCGTATCGCCGGGATCCTCACAGGACACGTCGAAGGCCGCGTCGGTAACGCCGAAGCGGGCGAGCGCGGACCGCGCCCAATGGACATCGGCGCCGAATTGCTTTTCATAGAGCGCCAGGTTTTCCCTGGTCTGCGCGGCCTGGTCCTCGGTATCGAAGAAGGGATCGCCGGTCACTCCGACGCCCAAATCGTCGTGCTCCCGCTCCCTGGCAAAGCTGACGATCGCGTTGGAGATTTCGGAAATTCTCTGCGCCACCTTGGGGCGCGAGGTCGGCTTTCCCGCCGACCAGGCATGGCCGAAAAGGGCGACCACCACGCCCGCCAGGACGAGCGCGAGCGCGTTGGTCTGGCTGTCGAGCCCGGGGATCACCGGGATGAGCGCGAGCGCAGCAACTTGGCGGTCGAACCCGGGAATCGCCCGGGCGACCGGATCCAGTTGTGCGAGATAATCCGGCTGGGCCAGGGTGTAGGCAGCGCCGTTCAGGAGCGCCCAGCCCCAACCAAACAGGATCGTCACGCTTCGCAGCATCCTCCAAGCCTCCGCGGCAACATAAGGTGTGGCGATTTTTCTCCGAGACTTCGCCACACCTTATGCTACCACACAAACGTTCATGAAACGTTTACGGTGATCGGGAAATAAGGATCTGAAAATAAAAGGAATTTTTTCTGTCTGCCGACGCCCTGCGAGAGCGCCGAGGGCTTGGCCCGTGCCAAGTTTCCGGGCCGGAGGTTCGGTTGACAGGGCGGGCCTTTGCGCGAATAGTGCCCGCCTTTTTCCGGCGCCGGGCTGGGGAATTGCCCCACCTGGCGGACACGCTGAGGAGGATACCGTGAGCGAAGCCCTGATGCCGACCTATGCGCGCGCCGAGCTCGCCTTCGAGCGTGGCGAGGGCCCGTACCTCTTTGCAACCGACGGACGGCGCTACCTCGACTTCGCGGCAGGCATCGCGGTCAACGCGCTGGGCCATTCCCACCCGCACTTGGTGTCCGCACTCAAGGACCAGGCGGAAAAGCTTTGGCACTGCTCGAACCTCTACCGGATTCCAGCGGGCGAGCGCTTGGCCGAGCGGCTCTGCGAGCAGAGCTTCGCCGAGCGCGTGTTCTTCAGCAATTCCGGGGCCGAGGCGCTTGAATGCGGCTTCAAGCTGATCCGCAAGTACCACGACGATACCGGCAATCCGGGGCGCTACAAGGTCATCGGCTGCCAAGGCTCGTTCCACGGCCGCACCCTGGCCACGCTCTCGGCCGCCGGCAACCCCAAGTATCTCGAAGGTTTTCGGCCCGAGGTGCCGGGCTTCGTGCAGGTCGCCTTCGGCAACATGAACGAGCTGCGCGCGGCGATCGACGACGAGACCGCGGCCATCCTCGTCGAGCCGATCCAGGGCGAGGGCGGGATCCGGGCCGCGGAGATCGACTACATGAAGGCCCTGCGCCGGGTCTGCGACGAGTTCGGCTTGCTGCTGCTCCTCGACGAGGTTCAATGCGGCATGGGCCGCACCGGCAAGCTCTTCGCCCACGAGTGGGCGGAAATCGCACCCGACGTGATGGCGCTAGCCAAGGGCCTCGGCGGCGGCTTCCCGATCGGCGCCTGCCTGGCCACGGAGAAAGCCGCTGTCGGCATGACCGTCGGCACCCACGGCTCCACCTTCGGCGGCAATCCCTTGGCCATGGCGGTGGCCAACGCGGTGCTCGACGTGATGCTGGCCGAAGGCTTCCTGGAGGGCGTGCAAAAAACCGGCGATCTCTTACGGGCGCGCCTGGAGGAGCTCGCCGCGCGCCACCCGGCGGTCCTGGCCGGATCGCGTGGCCGCGGCCTGATGCTCGGCCTCGAGTGCGTCGTGCCGGCCGGCGAGATGGTCGCCCGGCTTCGCGACGAGGGGCTCCTGACCGTCGGGGCCGCCGAGAACGTGGTGCGCATCGTGCCGCCGCTGATCATCGGCGAGGCGCAGGTGGCGGAGGCATTGGCCATCCTCGAGCGGGTCTCGGCCGGCTGGGCCGAGGCGGCGTGACATGAGCGGACCGAGGCATTTTCTCGACCTCGACCGGCTGGATGCCGGCACGCTGCGCGGCATCCTGGACCGGGGAATGGCGTGCAAGCGTGCAGGCGGCGCCGAGCGGCCGCTGGCCGGCAAGGCGCTGGCCATGATCTTCGAGAAGCCCTCGACCCGCACCCGGGTCTCCTTCGAGCGCGGCATCCAACAGCTCGGCGGCGCTGCTATCGTGCTCGAGCCAGCCAGCAGCCAACTCGGCCGTGGCGAGACCGTTGCCGACACCGCCCGCGTGCTGTCGCGCTATGTCGACGCGATCATGATCCGCACGACGTCCGAGGAGAAGCTGCTCGAAATGGCCGAGCACGCCAGCGTGCCGGTGATCAACGGCCTGACCGATCGCACCCATCCCTGCCAGCTGATGGCCGACGTCATGACCTTCGAGGAGCACCGCGGGCCGATCAAGGACCGGGTCGTCGCCTGGTCGGGTGACGGCAACAACATGGCAACCTCGTGGATCCACGCAGCGGTGCGTTTCGACTTTGAGTTGCGCCTGGCCTGTCCCGACCCGCTTGGGCCACCCAAGGAAATGCTCGACTGGGCCGCCGCCGAGGGCGGGCGCATCGTGGTGACACCCGAGGCCGAGGCCGCGGTCGCCGACGCTGATGCCGTGGTAACCGACGTCTGGGTCTCGATGGGCGACGCCGAGGAGGAGGCCGGCGCCAAGGCGCGCCACAACCTGCTGCGCGGCTACCAGGTCGACGACCGGCTGATGGCCCTGGCCAAGCCGGACGCGATATTCATGCACTGCCTGCCGGCACACCGCGGCGAGGAGGTCAGGGCCTCGGTGATCGACGGTCCGCGCTCCGTGGTCTGGGACGAGGCCGAGAACCGCTTGCACGCGCAGAAGGGGATTCTGCTCTGGTGTCTCGCCTGACGGCCGTCAGCGACCTGATCCAGCCCTTCGTGCTCGAGGTGCCGGCCCTGCGCGGCCGGCTGGTCCGCCTGGGGCCGTTGGTCGAGACGGTGCTGTCGCGCCACGACTACCCGCCATCGGTGGCGGTGCTGCTGGGCGAGATGCTGGCCCTGGCCGGCGTCCTGTCAAGCACGCTCAAGTTCGACGGCGTGTTCACCTTGCAGACCAAGGGCGACGGACCCGTGGGCTTGGCCGTGGTCGACATGACGACAGAGGGCGAGATGCGCGCCTACGCCGAGTTCGACGCGGCGCGCCTCGCCGGGCCGGCCGCGGCGCCCGACGGCCACGGCGCCGGCGCGCGGGCCCTGCTGGGCGAAGGTTACATCGCCTTCACGGTGGACCAGGGCCCGCACACCGAGCGATACCAGGGCATCGTCGAGCTGCGCGGTGGCACGCTGGCCGACTGCCTGCAGCATTACTTCCGCCAATCCGAGCAGCTCAAGACGGCGGTTAAGCTGGCCGCTGGCCGCATCGGCGGCAGCTGGCGGGCCGGCGGCCTGCTCCTCCAGCAACTGCCCGAGACCGAGGCCGAGGCCGACGCCGCCGCATTGGCGAACGACGAGGAGGACAATTGGCGGCGTGCCGTGGTGCTCATGGCGAGCTGCACGGAGCATGAGCTGCTTGACCCGGCGCTGCCGGACCACGACCTGCTGTTCCGACTGTTTCACAACGAGCGTGTCCGGGTCTACCGAGAGCGGCCGCTGACCACCGGCTGCCGCTGCTCGCAGGAGCGCCTGCAGCGGATCCTGCGCTCGCTCCCACGCGACGAGGTGACGGAGATGATGGTCGGCGGCGAGGTGATCATGACCTGCCAGTTCT
>JAOUCL010000472.1 GCA_029859805.1 Rhodospirillales bacterium
TCTTGCCGGGGGTGATGACCGCGCGGGTCCGGGTCTCGGGGTTGCTCCAGGTAACCGCCTTGCCGGCCGGGGTCCATTCCAGCGCCCGGGCCGAGGCCTTCTCGATGGCGAGCGCATCGTCCTCGCTCAAGTCGCCGCCGACCTGCCGAGCTATGTAGTTGCCGTCGGATCCGGCGAACCATCCGCTGACCGTGTCCGTGGATGTCGCGGCCATCTCCTTGACCGACTCGCAACCGGCCAGCAGACCGGCGGCCAGGCACAGTATCCCGACCTTGGAAGCAGCCGTTTTCATCACATGATCTCCCTCATGACTTCCAAGAAATAGACTGGTGTCCTCCGGTTTCTCCGAAACTCGGTCTCTAGGGGGTGCGGTGAGAAGCCGAAGACCGTGGCCAATTTCTACGCCGCAAAGTATCAAGGTATGATTAACCACGGTCTGAGATCGGGCCGGGTCGTCGGCTTGCGCGGCCCGCGGCGGCCCGCTAGCCTTGACCGACCGTTAACGGGACAGCCTAAGGGTCGCTGCTGCACGCCAAGGAGCGATTTGCCATGATAGAACTGGCGTTGCAGACCTGCCTGCCGGACCGGAGTCACCCGGCGGGCCGGGTGCTCCTCGAACGCTAGCTGTCCGGCACGATCTCCACGCCCGCGTTCCTGCGTTGGTTCCATATGCCGAATTCGTACTTCCTGCCGGTCGGCCAGTGCCTACTTGCCGCGGTGACCGGCAGGTGAGGTGAGGCGAAGCATTCGCCGCACCAAACAATTTGCAGGGCTCTCGACGGTTTGTTATAACCCCGCCGCCCGCCCGCTAGGCCGGGTCGCCGCGCATCCCGGCAGGAGTCCGGGTGCCCCTGATCCGCGGTAGCTCAGTTGGTAGAGCAGGTGGCTGTTAACCACCGGGTCGTAGGTTCGAGTCCTACCCGCGGAGCCAATAAAGACGAGGGCCCGGCTGCCCAAGGCCGGGCCCTCTTGACGACCGGGGTCGAGGGGATCGTCAGAGCAGGGCATCCGAAAGCCTTGGCTTGACGCTTTCTGTCCTTCCTGAACGCGAAGTTGTCGATTCGCCGCCGGTGGCTGTCGCTTTGGCGCCATGATCCGAGTGCCCGCTGGGCTATTGCTAGGCGGTCAACCGCAATCAAAGCCGGACAAGGAGCTTCCCCCATGGCCCTGCCCTCGCACGTCAAGACCGTCGTCATCGGCGCCGGGATTCACGGTCTTTCAACCGCCTGGCACCTGGCCGCCAGGCTGAAGGGCCAGGGCAAGGGCGGCGGCAAGGACATCCTGGTGCTCGACAAGACCGCGATCGCCGCCGGGGCCAGTGGGATCGCCTGCGGCGTGGTGCGCAATAACTACTACCAGCCGGCCATGCGCGAGCTGATGGCCCAGTGCGTCGAGGTCTGGGAGAGCGATCCCGCGGCCTTCAGCTATCACCCCGTGGGCTACATGCAGATCAGCCCCGAAGCCATGCGCGACGACGTGGCCGCAATCCACGAGCAGCAGAAGGCGATCGGCTACGAGTCGGTCTTCGTCGAGGGCGCTGGTCCCTCCGAGACCTACATGAAGGGCCTGTTCGACGACTGGCAGGCCCGAGGCATCACCTCGGTGCTGCACGAAAAAAGGGGCGGCTACGCCAACAACACCGCCGCGATCTACGGTCTGGCCAAGAAGGCGGAGGACCTGGGCGTGCGCATCGCGACCGGCGTCGAAGTGACCGGTTTTCGGAGCGGCCATGCCGCAGCCGCTGTCGCCGCGGTCGAAACCGGCAAGGGGGTCATCGAGTGCGATCAGGTCGTGGTCGCGGTGGGCCCCTGGATCAACCGGCTCTGGGCTCTACTCGAGCTGCCCAAGACCGTGACCATCAAGGGCCGCGACGGCAGGCTGCACCAGGACATCCCGATGTGGCGCTACTGGGCGCTCGAGGAAGGCACGCTGGGGGTCGACCCGAACCTGCAGAAGACCAACGACGGGGCCATGCCGCCGGTGATCCACGTGGACACCGACGCGCCCCTCCATTCCGACGTCGACGGCTCGCTGATCACCGAACAGATGTGGGGCATCTACTACAAGCCGGATTTCAACTTCGGCGGCGTCCAGGGCGGCGCCATGCCGCAGAAGGTCGAGGCGCCGGCCGACCAGGTCGCGGTCGACCCCTACGGTCCGGACTCGCCGGACTTCGTGGTCGACGACAACTTCGCCCACATGTGGTGCTCGGCGCTGGCCTTCTGCCAGAAGCGCTTCGAAGGGCAGATCGGCAAGTACAAGAAGGAGCCCTCGGGCGGACTCGGCTGCTTCACGCCGGACTCTTTCCCGGTGTTCGACCGGTTCCGCGAGAACGTGTTCGTGATCGCGGACTCCAACCACGGCTACAAGATGATCGGGGTCGGCAAGCTGGTCGCCGAGGAGCTGCTGGGCGGTGGTTCCGCACTGCTCGGTCCCTTCCGCTTCGCGCGCTACGCCGAGGGCCGACTGCACCCGGTCTCCCACAGTCCTTTCCCGTGGAGTTGAGTGTCCACCCGGATTCTCGCCGGCGGATCAACGAGTTCGACCCGGGTCTTCGGCTCTTGATTCTCCATCCTGACCGCTCGAACAACGCTTGCCCGGTCGCGATTTCACACTCTCCGATTGCGTTCGGATCCTTGCCCGACGGCGCCGATCGGGGCTGAATTATCCTTTTCGTTCAATCGTTCGTATACGAACAAACCGAGCGATCGCCAAACCGGCCCGCAGACAAATA
>JAOUCL010000025.1 GCA_029859805.1 Rhodospirillales bacterium
CGGCGCGGCGAGGAAGTCCAGCTCGGCGCGCACCGTCGGCCAGCCCATGGACATTTCCCAATTGAGCTTCATCCAGGGGACGCCCAGGACCTCGCGGTTCCAGGCCTCGAGGGTTTCCATGGCATAGTCGAGAACCCGGGGCGTGTAGATGATGCCGGCGGGGTCGCAGTCGCCCCACTTTACCCGGCGCGTGACGTTGAAGGCGGACGGCTTCGCCGAACCCCCAGTCTCTTTCCCCAAGACCCGCTCCTCCTTCGACCGCGCGCAAGCGCCGGCATTCTACGCCACCCGACCCGCCGCCGCCATCGGCGCCTGCGCGCCGTGATCGATTGACGTTCGAACAAATACGCAATATAGTACCGAATTATCTCTTTAGTCCAGCACGGCTGGGCGACGGATCGCGGGAGCTCAGGGAGAGGGGCGCATGGGCGCAGAAGCGGAATCCCACCTTCGGCCCTTGAGGCCGGAGGATTTCGAGGCAGTCGTCGAGATCGACAGGCGGCTCACCGGCCGGACGCGGCGGGTGTTCTTCCAGAAACGGCTGGAGGCGGCGCTCGCCGACGGCGGCGGCTTCATCGCCGTGGCGTCGGAGGACGCGGAGGGCCGGCTGATCGGGTTCTCGATCGCCCGCGTGCAGTCGGGCGAGTTCGGCGACGACCGGCACGTCGCCGTGATCGACGTGATCGCGGTCGATCCCGACAGCCGGAAGCACGGGCAGGGGACGCTGCTGCTCGAGGAAATCACCAGATACGCGCGCAAGCGCGGCATCGACGAGCTGCGCACCCAGGTCGACTGGGGCGAGGGCGGGCTGATCGAGTTCTTCGGCGCGTCCGGCTTTGTCCTGGCGCCGAGCCAGGTGCTCGAACGCGCGACGGCGCGCAACCTCTGAAACGGCATCGACCCAAGGAAAGGCGAGACCCATGGCGACGACACCTGATCCCGGGATCACGACGCCCCGTCTGGACGCCGGCGTGCCGGACTACAGCGGCCCGGAGGGCGACGATTTCGAGGCGCTGTCGCGCGATCGGATTCCGGTCCGATCCCTGCGCGAAGACGACCTCGACAGCATCGTCAGAATCGACGCCAAGCTGACCGGGCGCGATCGCCGCGCCTATTTTCAGGCCAAACTGCGCGAGGTGATGAGCGAGACCGGCGTGCGAATCTCACTGGTCGCCGAAGTCGACGAACAGGTGGCCGGCTTCATCATGGCCCGGGTCGATTACGGGGAGTACGGCCGGGCGGAATCGGCGGCGGTCATCGACACCATCGGCGTCCAACCGGGGCTTGGCCATCACGGCGTCGGCACGGCCCTGCTCTCCCAACTGCTCGCCAACCTGGACGTGCTGCATGTCGAACGGGTCCGGACGAGGGTCACTTGGAACAACTTTCCGCTCTTGGGCTTTCTCGGCCGGAACGGGTTCGCGCCAGCGCAACAACTGGTCCTGACCAAGCCAATCGATCCCGCCTGATCGTTCGTCCTTCTATGCCTCCAGGACCTCTGGAAACCCCGGCGCGCGCAGCTCCGTGCCGAGCGCGTCCTCGAGCAGCTTGACCACCTTGGGCGACCAGGCGTCGCCCCCGTAGCGGGCCTGGGCGCGTCTGAAGATCTGCTCGGTCAGCCCCGCCAGCTCGAGCGGAACGCCGAACTCGCGGCCGAACTGCTGGGCGAAGCCGAGATCCTTGCAGGCGAGATCCAGGGTGAAGCCGATATTGTAGCTGCCGCTCAGTATCACCTGGCTTTCCGTCTCGTGGACGAAGCTGTTGCCCGAGCTCGCCTGGATCGCCTCGAAAGACTGCTTCAGATCGAGGCCGCCCTTTTTCGCCAGCATGAGCGCCTCGCCCGCGGCGACCAAGTGGATGAAGGCGAGCATGTTGGTGATGACTTTGATCACCGACGCGCTGCCCAGCGGTCCCATGTGGAAGACCGCGCCGCCCATCGCCCGGAGCGCCGGCAGGTGCGCCTCGTAGACCGCCTCCTCGCCGCCGACCAGGACCGTGATTTCACCCGAGGCCGCCTTGTGGACGCCGCCGGTGACCGGCGCCTCCAGGGTCGCGATGCCCTGTCCGGCGGCGATTCCGGCAAGGCGCTCGACCTCGTGCTGGTCGTTGGTGCTCATCTCGATCCAGGTGCCGCCCGCCCCGAGGCCTTCGAAGGCGCCGTTCTCGCCGGTCAGGACCGCGACGGCGGCGGCGGGGGACGGCAGGCAGGTGATCACGCTGTCAGCCGCTTCGGCCGCGTCTTTCGGCGAAGCCGCCCAGCCGGCGCCCATCTCGATCAGGCTCTCCGCCGCTTGCTTGTCGAGGTCGTGGACCGTGACCTCGAACTCCGCGCGCAGCAAGCTGGCGGCCAGGTGCTTGCCGAGATTGCCAAGGCCTATGAACGCATATCTCATCGGTATGCTCCCCCGCATTGCCCTTTCATCGCGTCCCCTGGACCGGGTCCGTCGCCGTCAGCTTTCACCAGTGACGCCGACCGGTCTTTCCAGCGTTTCCAAATGAAGCGCTGTGCCGGTGTAGGGGTGCTTTGCGGCCACCTCCTCGTTCAGTTCGACCCCCAGGCCCGGGTCGCTCGGCGGGATGACATAGCCATCCTGCCACTGCATGGGCGTCTTGAGGATTTCGCCGTGGAATCCGCCCCAGGTCTGGATGCTCTCCAGGATCAGAAAGTTGGGCGAACACGCGCTGATCTGGACGTTCGCGGCGCCCTCGACGGGGCCGCAGTAGAGATGCGGCGCGATCTGCGCGTAGTGGGCCTCGGCCATGCCGGCGATCTTCTTGGCCTCCAGCAGGCCGCCGACCCGCCCCAACGCCATCTGCAGGATCGACGCCGCCCCGGTCTCGAGCACGCGGGCGAACTCGTACTTGGTGGCGAGCCGTTCGCCGGTCGCGATCGGAATACTGGTCTGGCGCGCGACCTTCGCCATCTCCTCCGGCATTTCCGGCGGCGTCGGCTCTTCGAACCAGAGCGGCTCGTAAGGCTCCAGGCGCTTTGCCAGCCGGATCGCACCGGAGGCCGTGAACTGGCCATGGGTCCCAAAGAGCAGATCCGCTGCGGTTCCGACCGCCTCGCGGATCTTCTTCACGAAGGCTTCCGAGCGCTCCAGCACCTCCATGGAGGGCTGTCGGGGGTCGTAAGATGAGTAGGGTCCCGTCGGATCGAACTTCACGGCGGTGAAGCCCTGTTTGACGGACTCGGCCGCGCGCTCGGCCGCCAGGTCCGGGTCGGCGTAGACGTCCACCTTATCCCCCTCCTTTGGATAGAGGTAGGTGTAGGAGCGTAGCTTCTCGTGGACCTGCCCACCCAGGAGCTCGTGGACCGGCTTGCCCAGCTCCTTGCCGATGATGTCCCAGCAGGCCATCTCGATGCCGCTGAGCACGCCGACCAGCGAGACGTCCGGGCGCTGGCTGTAGCCCCGGCCGTAGACCTCGCGCCAGAGCCGCTCGATCTTGAAGGGGTCCGCGCCGATCACATGGCGCGCGCAGACATCCTCGATCATCTGCGCGACCGTGTGCGGGCCGAAGGTCGCGGCGTAGACCTCGCCCACGCCCTCGACGCCGCTGTCCGTCGTGAGCTTAAGAAAGATGAAGTACTGGCCGCCGAAATGGGGCGGCGGGTTCCCCACGACATAGGTCTTGACGTCGGTGATCTTCATGAGCGGCTGTCCTGTCCTTCCCTTCGTCCCCTCAGTCGAGCGCGCTGATCCGGTGCTCGGCCGTGGCGAGCCATGCCGGGTTGATCTCGACGCCCCAACCGGGTGCGTCGGGGATCTGCACCTTGCCGTCCCGCGCCTGCAGGGCCGGGCTGAAAAGGCCGTCCTGCCAGGGGTAGTATTCGCTCGTCTCGATCGAGAATTCGACATAGGGCCCGGCGTTCTCTAGGGCGCCCATCATGTGCAGCGTGAACACCGTGACCATCGACAGATTGGCGGAATGCGGGGTGCAGGGCAGTCCGGCCGCCTGCGCCATCTTCGCCACCCGCAACGTACGGGTCAGACCGCCGAGATAGCAGATATCCGGCTGGACGACATCGACGGCACGCAGCTCGATCATCCGGCGCCAGGTCGGCAGGTCGCAGTCCTGCTCGCCGCCGGTCACGTCGAGGTCGAGCGCCTCGGTGACCTCGCGGGTCCACTCCAGCTCCCAGTAGGGGCAGGGCTCCTCGAAATGACGGACGCCGTTGTCCTGGAGCATCCGGCCGACCTCGATCGCCTTCATGGGCGTGTAGCAGCTGTTGGCGTCGACCAGCAGGGATACGTCGTTGCCGAGGGCCTTGCGGACCGCCGGGACGATCGCCTCGCTGCGGCCGGGCCATTCGTCCTGGTCGTGGCCGCACTCCCTGCCGACGCGGAATTTGAAGGCTCCGTATCCTTGCGCGTCCCGGAGACGGACGAACCGCTCCGCCTCGTCTTCGGGCGTGATGTCCCGGCGCATGCTGGAGGCATAGACCGGGAAGGGCCGCGGCCGGCCGCCGAGCAGCTCGCAGACGCTCTTGCCCTCGCGCTTACCGCGCAGGTCCCAGAGCGCCGTGTCCAGGCCCGCCAGCGCCCGGCGAAGATAGGAGCCGGGAAACTTGTGCTCCTTCTCGGGGATGGCGTCGACCAGCGCGTCTATGTCGAGCGCCTCCCGGCCGAGCGCGTGCGGCGCGATCTGGCGGTGCAGGACCAGCGCCGTGATGTCGGCATTGTAGGGCGAGACCTGCCCCCAGCCCTCGGCGCCGTCGCCGGTGCTGACCCGCACCATGCCGACGAACTCGTTGCTGAACGTCTCGATGCTCCGGATTTTCACGGGACCCTCGCCGCAGGTCAGAACAGGATCACGTTGCGCAGCGCCTCGCCCCGCTTCACGGAGGCGACGGCCTCGTTGATTTCCTCGAGCGGGTACCGGCCGGAGATGAGCTCGTCGAGCTTGAGACGGCCCTGCCGGTAGAGGTCCACCAGCTTCGGCACGTCGACCTGCAGTCGCGCCGATCCCATCTTGCTGCCCAGGACACGCTGGCCTTCGTTGGCGAATGTGGCCGGGTCGAACGCCGCCGTCACGCCCGAGGCCGGCATGCCCACGATCACCAGGGTGCCGCCACGGCACAGCAAGGCGAAGCCCTGCTCGATCGCCGCCTTGGCGCCTACGGTGACGAAGACGTAGTCGGCGCCCCGGCCCTCGGTGAGTGCGTGCACGGCCTGCGCCGCGTCCTCCTTGGCCGGGTTGATGGTGTCGGTGGCGCCGAAGCCCTTGGACGCGGCCAGCTTGTCGTCCGACAGATCGATGGCGATGACGGTCCTGGCGCCGCCGAGGGCCGCGCCCTGCACGCTGTTCAGCCCGACGCCGCCCGTGCCGACGACCGCCACGGTGCTGCCCGGGCGGACCTCGGCGGTGTTGACGACGGCACCCAGCCCGGTGATGACGCCGCAGGCGAGCAGGGAGGCGCTGTCGAGCGGCAGGTCCTTGGGGATCCGCACGACCTGCGAGGCGTCCACGACGACACGCTCGGCGAAGGCGCCCGTTCGAAGGCCCTGATGGATGGCCTCGCCGTCCTTCGAGCGAAGCGGTCCGGCCTCGTCCAGGCGAAAAGTCGTCTCGCACATGACGGGCTGGCCCTGCGAGCAGAAGTGGCAGCGGCCGCAGGAGCGGATCAGGGTGACCACGACGTGGTCGCCGAGTTCGGTCCCTGTGACACCGGGTCCGACCTCCTCGACAACACCCGCCGCCTCGTGACCGTAGACCGCAGGCAGGACGCCACCCCAGGCACCGTCCATATAGAGAATGTCACTGTGGCAGATCGCGCAGGCGGCCAGCTTGACCTTGACCTCGCCGGCCTGTGGCGAGGCGATCTCGACCTCTTCGACGACGAGCGGCTTGCCGAACTCGTGACACACGGCTGCTTTCATGGCGGCGCTGTCTCCCTTTCCCGACGGCCATGGGGCATCGGCCGAATGGAAGTAAACGGCCCGTTGCGGGAACGCAACAGGACAAATCCCGACGTCCGGGACAAATCTCCCTCGCTGCCGCCAGGTCGGGTCTGTTACAAGGCGCAACCGGGGCTTTGCAACGCAGAGAGACCTGCGTTGGCGGGACTCTGGAGAGGAGGCGTCTGGCTTCGCCAGGTTTTTGATGTATGTCATTGCCGTTCGAGTGGTTTCGGCCCATATGGTCGATAGAGGAGTGTAATTTACCGGCCAGTAAGGTTCCTCAGCCAGAATCCCTTAACGCTAATTCGCATACAGATGGAGGCTGCTCTTGGCACGTAAGAGCGGTAAGCCCAAAGCCAAGACCGAAGAGCAACCCGAGAGCCCCGAGCCCGGACACGAGGCAAGAGGCGCGCCGGGGTTCGAGATCGTCGCCCGAGAGGATTTCTCGGACGTGACGTTCCTGCTAGAAGTTCGTCATCCGGCGATGGCGAAGGCGGCACGACCGGGGCAGTTCGTCATCGTCATCACGCATGAGCACGGCGAGCGCATTCCGCTCACCATCGCGGATTTCGACCGCGACAGGGGAACGGTTACCCTGGTCATTCAGGCTGTCGGCAAGACTACCAAGGAGATGCAGCAGATCTGCCGGGTCGGGACCGCGCTCCACGGGGTGGTCGGTCCCATGGGCCTGCCCAGCCATATCGGCGACGCCAAGAAGGTGGTCTGCGTGGGCGGCGGACTGGGCGTGGCGCCGGTCTATCCTCAGGCGCGTGCGTTCAAGGAGGGCGGCGCGTACGTCATCGGCGTCGTCGGCTTCCGGAACAAGGACCTGGTGTTCTGGGAGGACAAGTTCCGAGCCTGCTGCGACGAGCTGATCATCTGCTCCGACGACGGATCCGTAGGTATCAAGGGGCTCGTCACCAAGGGCATAGAAGCGGCCATAGACAAGCACCCGGATATCGACGAAGTGGTCGCCATCGGCCCGCCCGTCATGATGAAGGCCTGTGCCGAGGCGACGCGTCCCCACGACATCAAGACCATGGTCAGCCTGAACCCGATCATGGTCGACGGCACGGGGATGTGCGGCGGCTGCCGGGTAAAGGTCGGCGGAAAGGTGATGTTCGCCTGTGTCGACGGCCCGGACTTCGACGGCCATGACGTCGACTTCGACGACCTCATGAACCGTTTGCGGCGCTTCGTCTCGGAGGAGAAGCGCGCGATGGAGAAGTGGCAGGAAAACTGCAAGCGCCTGAACCAGGAGCCCTACACCCCCGACACCGTCGCAGAACGCGGCGGTAGCGGGAGCGCGGCAGCCGGGACCGGGCGACCGAGCTGAGCAGAGATCAGGGAGTCGCCGGCTAGCGGCGCTCCGAGCGGGGACGACGAGATGCCCAAGAAGACGATACGGACCATTCCGCAAAACCGTGCGCCCATGCCGGTGCAGGATCCGGCGGAACGGGTCGAGAATTTCGCCGAGGTCGCCCTCGGCTTCGGTCTGGAAGACGCCCTTATCGAGTGCGCCCGGTGTCTCGATTGTCCGGCGCCGGCTTGCGTGGACGGCTGTCCCGTCGGCATCGATATTCCCGCCTTCATCATGAAGATCATCGACAAGGACTATCACGGCGCCTACGAGATCCTCAGCGAGGCCAATCTCCTGCCGGCGATCTGCGGCCGGGTCTGCCCCCAGGAGGACCAGTGCGAGGGCGTCTGCCCGGTCGGCGACACCTTGGAGCCGGTCGCCATCGGCAGGCTGGAGCGCTGGGTCGGCGATGAGGCGATCGAGAAGGGTTGGAGCAACGTTCCCTACGTCGAGCCCAACGGCTTCAAGATCGGCATCATCGGCTCCGGACCCGCCGGAATGGCCTGCGCCGCTGACATGGCCAAGGCCGGCTGCGACGTTACGATCTATGAGGCGCTGCACGAGCCCGGCGGCGTATTGCGCTACGGCATTCCAGAATTCCGCCTGCCGAACGACGTGGTCGACGCCGAGATCGCAAACATTTTGAAGTTGGGCGTCAAGATCGAGTGCAACACGCTGGTCGGGCGGCTGTTCACGATCGAGCAGATGCGCAACGAGATGTGCTTCGACGCCGTCTTCATAGGGACCGGCGCCGGCTACCCGAAGTTCATGGGAATTCCGGGCGAATCCCTGAATGGTGTGCTCTCCGCGAACGAGCTGCTGACTCGCTGCAACCTGATGAACGCGGGGAAATTCCCCAACTACGACACGCCCTTGGATCTCGGCAGGCGCGTGTCGGTGATCGGCTCCGGCAACACGGCGATGGACGCGATGCGGGTCTCGTTGCGGCTGGGCGCCGAGAAGGTCTACTGCGTCTATCGCCGCACCAGGGACGAGAGCCCGGCGCGGCTGGAGGAACTGCACCACGCCGAAGAGGAAGGCATCGAGTTCCACTGGCTGACGGCACCGGTCGAGATCCTCGACGACGGCGAGGGCAATGTCCGTGCGATGCGCTGCCTGCGCATGGAGCTGGGCGAACCCGACGACTCGGGCCGACGGCGCCCCGTCCCCATCGAGGGCAGCGAGTACGAGTTCGAGACCGACATGGTGGTCTATGCGATCGGCACCAACGCCAATCCCATCCTCGGCCAAACCTCGAGCATCAAGCTCAACAAGTGGGGCTATATCGAGACCGACGAGACCCTCGCCACCTCCCTGGCGGGCGTCTTCGCCGGCGGCGACATCGTAACCGGCGCGGCCACGGTCATCCTGGCCATGGGCGCGGGACGCAAGGCCGCGCGGAGCATGAAGGCCTACCTCGGAATCCGCGACACCGCGGCGGTCTATCTCTCGGAGCGGAGCGGCAGCGAAAGCACGCTGTTCGGCATCCCCGCGGCAGAGAGAAATTTCGCCCGCATCCGCCTCGCCTAGATCAATCAGGACAGGCCCCCAATGGACAGACAGACGCTCAAAGAACCCCGCCAAGAGCAAGTGCGACGCGCGCGGGTCGAAAAGCCGAAAGCCGCGTCGCCCCGCAAGACCGGGCAACGCCGAGGGTCGCGCGCAGCGGCCAAGCAAGCGGTGACGCTCAAGGAGCACGTCGTCGAGATCGTCAGCGACTCGGGTGAAGGCGCACAGCGCTGCGGCCAGTCCTTCGGGTCGGTTGCGGCGCGCATGGGCAACGGCATCTGGACCGTCGAGATCATTCCCGCCGAGATCCAGCCGCCGGCGCGCAGCATCGCCGGGGCCAGCGGGAACCGGATTCGCGTGGCCTCGGAGCGGGTCACCAACGGCGGCGACGAGGCCGACCTGGTGGTGGCCTTCAACGAGCAGGTGCTGCTCGGGCGCTACCGCGCCAAGGAGCTCAAGCCGGGCTGCATAATCCTGTTGGAGGATAAGTGGCGCACGGATCCCGACGCCGAGATCGCCGTTTCCTACGCCCATGTCTACGACGAGCTCGTGGCCGAAGGCTACAAGGTCCACGAGATTCCGATGGAAAGCGAGTGCGTCAAGTACGTCCCCGATCCGCGGCGCGGCAAGAACATGTTCGTCCTCGGTCTGCTCTGCAGCATCTACAGCCTCGACCTGGAGATGGCCCGCGAGCAAATCCGCTTCGTCTTCCGGAAGAAGGACGCCAAGGTCATCGATTTGAACCTCGAGCTGCTGGGGGCGGGCCACGACTGGGCCGAGGAGAACCTCGACATCAAGTACGCGATCCCGGCCTCCAAGCCGAAGGATCCCCAGATCGTGATGAACGGCAATACCGCCCTCGCCCTCGGCGTCCTGGCCTCGGGCATGGAGGTCTGCGCCATGTACCCCATCACGCCGGCCACCTCGGCGTCGCATTACCTGAGCGACATCTTCGAGCGGGTCGGCTGCGTCGTGCATCAGGCCGAGGACGAGATCGCCGCCTGCGCCTTCGCGATCGGCGCCTCCTACGCGGGCAAATGCGCCGTGACCATCACCTCGGGCCCGGGTCTGTCCCTGAAGCAGGAGGGAATCGGCCTGGCCGTCATGAGCGAGATCCCGCTGGTCGTGGTCGACGTGCAGCGCGGCGGACCGAGCACCGGACAGCCGACCAAGGCCGAGCAGGGCGATTTGTTGTCGGCCTGCTTCGGCGGCCACGGCGACGCGCCGAAGGTGGTCATGGCGGCCTCGACGATCGAGGACTGCTTTTACTCCGTGATCATGGCGCGCAAGATCGCCGAAACCTTCAACATGGTGGTCATGGTGCTGACCGACGCCAGTCTGGCGACCGCTCAGCAGCCGTTTCCGCGGCCGGACTTCAACGAGCAGTGGCTCGCCCCGCCGATCGACCAGAGCGCGGTTCCGGAAGGTGCCAGCCCCTACGATTGGGATCCTCGGACCGGCCTGGCCCCCAGGTTCATTCCCGGACAGCCCAACGGCATGCACTGCTTGACCGGCCTGGCGCACGACCGTCTGAGCCACGTCGCCTACGACCCGGAGATCAACCAGGAGGGCATCCGCAACCGGAGCCTGAAGCTGGCCACCTTCCAGAAGACCTTGAAGGCCCCTGCGATCTTCGGCGACGAGGACGGCGATCTGCTGATCGTCGGCTGGGGCAGCACGCAGGGCGCCATCGAGGAGGCTGTCGAACGCCTGCGCGCGGATGGGAAGCGGGTGTCGTCCCTGCACCTGAAGTTCCTCCAGCCCATGCCCTCGGGCATGAAGGACATGTTCCGCCGGTTCGACAAGGTGATGACGGTGGAGAACACCTGGAGCGACAGCCTGGACAGCGAGGTCTTCGATGAGGATAGCCGCCGCTATGCGGGCCTGGCCCTGCTCCTGCGTGCGCGGTTCCTGGTCGACGTCGACTGCTGGGGCGAGGTCAAGGGACAGTCTATCAAGCCCGGCAAAATCGTGCGGGCCGTTCTCGAGCGACTGCCGTAACAAGAGGTGACGATCATGGGAATTCCCGTCAGCGAGTGCCTGTTGAAGCTGATGGCCGAGGGCTATACCCTCGACGACTACCGGGGCGACATACCACCGCGCTGGTGCACCGGCTGCGGCGATAACGGCATCCTCGCGGCCGTCCAGCGCCTGTGCCGCGACGAGCAGCTGCCGCCGGAACGGACCGTGTTCGTGTCGGGCATCGGCTGCTCGAGCCGTTTCCCGCACTACATGAACGCCTACGGGTTCCACGGCCTCCACGGCCGGGCCCTGCCGGTCGCCGAGGGGATCAAGCTGAGGCGGCCCGACCTCCATGTCTTCGTGTCGACCGGCGACGGGGACTGCTGCAGCATCGGCGCCGCGCACTGGATTCATGCGATCCGCTACAACATGGATATGACCGTGCTGATGCATGACAATCAGATCTACGGTCTGACCAAGAAGCAGGCCTCGCCGACATCGCCGCGCGGCGTGAAGAGCAACACCACGCCCAGGGGCACATACCTCGATCCGCTCAATCCGCTGAGCGTTACTTTGGGGGTCGCGAACGTGTCCTTCGTTGCCCAGGCGGTCGATTGGATTCCCGAGCTGCTCTACGACATCATCTCCGAGGCCTACCACCACAAGGGCTTCTCCTTCGTGCGCATTCTGCAGAGGTGTCCCGAGTTCATGCCGCACCAGTTCGATCCCTGGGTGCAAAACCCGGATAAGATGCTTCTGCTGACGCACGAGAAGGGCGTCCAGCTCAGCGCCGGCCTCTCCAAGGTCTATCGGAAGCAGGAGGCCCACGACCCCGGCGACCTGCATCGGGCCCGGGAGATCGCCTCGCTGTCCGAACAGATCCCCGTGGGGATCCTGTACCGGGACAGCGATGTCCCTTGCTACGAGGACGTCCGCATGGTGGACCGGCTGCATACGCCCGATGTGATCAAGGGGGTGCTCGAGGAGGAGTTCGACAAGTTCACGATCTGGCCTTCGGAGTGACTCGCGACGCTGGCTGGATCGGATGCGCCTGGAACCCCCGGGAGGAATGGCCCGCAGGCAAGGCTTCGAGGCCGGACGGAAAGAGCATGAATCGGACGACGACATGAACGGGAATCTTTCGAAGCTTACCAGCTTTCATGTGACGGGGATAAAGCCCGCCCTCGAAGCGGAAGACGCCGGGGAGCGGAGCTTTCGCCCGGCGCTCTTCGCTGGATACGGCGACTTGACGAAACTCCGGTACGACTACCCCGTGGTGCTGGTCGAGAGCGCTGCCGGTAGCAAATTCGCGCAGTCGCTCTCGGATATCGTCGACGGGATTCTGAGAGAGATCGCCCCCCAGGGCGCCGCCGGCGAACGTCTGAGAAAACATGTCCTGAAGCTGGAGGAAGAGCTGCGGGGCCTCGTCTCGCAAAAAGGCGGCGCCTCACTCCTCGATCTCTGGGACGTTGCGGAGAAAAGCCTGCTCACCCGAACCGAGAAGGCCGCCCGGGATCTGCTGCGCGATAGTCTGGAGCGTGCCCGCAACGCATTGCACGTCGACGGTGAGGTCCTCGACTGCGACGAAGCGACGCCCACTCGGTTCATCACCCGCGGCTGGAACGCGGTCCAGGCCGCCAAGATCCATGCGGTCAAGAAACGGATCGAGCACCTCGTCCTCAAGCTCTCCGACATCTTGAGGGCCGACTACATGAAGACGGAGGAGGCGCGGTCCGCGGAGATATTCAGGGCCTCCGTCGGAACCGCCTACGACGAGGCCTTCGACTTCTCCGCGATGTCCGGCATCCTGGCCAAGGAACGCACCGGAGATCTGCTGCCGGACAGTCGCCGGCAGCGGGTACAGGCGGCCCTAACGGTTCTCCAGGCGCAGAGGTTCCATGCGCCGCTGCACGACTTCGAGCAGACGGTCGTCCGGCAACCGCTTTATGATTTTGTCTTCGACAGCTGCGCGGTGGCACTCGAGGCATTCCGGGGCCGGCTGCCCGAGATGGTCGAGGTCATCAAGGCCATGTCCATCGCGGAGCTGGAAATCCAGAACCTGTATCGGGAGTCCAGGCACGAGCCGTTTTTCGAGCGCTTCGACGAAGGGGCGCTCGGACCGGACGATCTGGCGCTGTTCCCATCCTATCTGATCTGCCTGCGCGGCGAACGCATCGACCCGGCGGAGGCCGGGCGAATCTTCGAGCTGCTCAACTCGGACCTGCCGGCAAAGATCCTGGTCCAAACGGACGACCTGCTGCGGAACCTGTCGCTCAGCGCAGGCCAGACGTCGTCGGTCGGCGGTCTGGAGCTCGGAACCATGGCCCTCGGCCTCAACAAAGCCTTCGTTCTCCAGGCCACCAATGCCAGCTTGTACAAGCAGAGAGAGCAGATCGTGAACGGGCTGAGACGCGATGGCCCCGCCTTGTTCAGCGTTTTCTCGGGCGCGATGCCGCGCGTCGCCGGCGTGACGCCCTATCTTCTGGCGGGCGCGGCCGAAGAGTCGCGCGCCTTCCCGGTCTTCGCCTACGACCCTGCCGCGGGCCCCGATTGGGCCTTGCGGTTCCGCATCGACGACAATCCGCAGGCCGAGGCCGACTGGCCGGTCCACAGGATGATGTACGAGGACCGGGATTTCCAAGGTACCTCGGAGACGGTGGCCTTCACATTCGTCGACTTCGCCCTGTGCGACGGGCGCCATGGTGCGGATCGTGTGCCGGTCGCCCGCAGCGATTGGCACGACGACATGATTCCGGTGGTCGAACATCTCGACCTGGCCGAGGGGCACGCACCGGACAAGATCCCCTATGTGCTCATGGTCGACGAGAACGACCGGCTTCAGAGGGTCGTCGTCGACGACAAACTGATCCGCGCCGCGCGTCGTTGCGGCGCCATGTGGCACAGCCTCCAGGAGCTCGGCGGGATCAACAACTCCCACGCCCGGCAGCTGCTCGACCGGGAGCGGGAGGTCTGGGAGCAGAAAAAGGCCGAGGAGCTCGCGAAGCTGGCGAAGCGCGCCGAGCCGGCCGGCGACGCATCGCCTGCCGTCGCCGCGCCGCCGCCCGCTGCGCCCGTAGAGGCGACGATCGAGGTCGAGGTGGCGGCCGAAGCGCCTTCGGACGAGCCCTACATCGAAACACCCCGCTGCACGACCTGCAACGAGTGCACCGAGTTGAACGGCAAGCTCTTCGCTTACGACGAGAACATGCAGGCCTATATCGCGGATCTGGATGCGGGGCCCTATCGGCAGCTGGTGGAGGCGGCCGAGAGCTGCCAGGTCAGCATCATCCATCCGGGCAAGCCGAGAAACCCGAACGAGCCGAACCTGGACGAACTGCTCGAGCGTGCGGCGCCGTTCAACTGATCGCCAGTGGCGAATCCGCGACCGACCGATCCAACGCCGAAGGGATTCACTTCGGGGGCGACTTGGTTTCCTGCCAACGCGCCAGGGCGCCGTGTGCGTTCTGTTCGGCCTCTGCGGCATAACCGGCGGCCGAGTCCGTGCGCGCGGCCAGCTCGATCACATATCCGTTCGGGTCCCTGAAATAGATCGAGTGGATGAAACCGTGGTCCGCGACGCCGCGGGTCTCGATGCCGGCGGCCTTGCCCTTCTCGAACAGCTCATGCTGGGCTTCGCGGTCGACCTCGAGCGCGATGTGGAGGTCGTAGTCGTGCTGCGCCTTGAACTCGAAGGGGCGGCCCGGCGCTTCGAAGAAGGCGAGGAACGACCCGTCGCCGAGCCGATAGAAGCTGTGCAGGACGCTGGTCTTGCGGCCCGTCTTCGTCTCCGTGATTTCGAAGGCGTCGGCCAGAGGCAGGCCCAGGAAGTCCTCGTAGAAGCGGCGCGTTTCCTCGGAATCGCGGCAGCGGTAAGCGTTATGGTGCAGCCCTTTGATCATCGATCGTCCTCCTCCTCGGGCGCGGCCGGGGCCCGCCTGCGCAGGGGGCCGTTTTGGCGCCAGTCTAGACGAGACACGCCGCAAGGGACAATCACCCGTCGAACCGTGCCGCCATCAAAGGGGTCAATATCGAGGGCCTTTGGTATCAGCCCGGCTTGCGGGCGCGGAGCCGGCCGGGGCGTAGTTCGCCCTTGTCCAGCACGATGGTGAGCGCGCGCCAGTTCTCGACGAAGTGCGCCTGTTTTTCGGCGCCCAGGGTGTCTCGCATCCGGTCCCGGAGCGGCCCCTTCATCGCCTCGTACTCGCCGTGGGCCTGGGCGCGGTACTCCTCGGTTATGTCTTCCAGGGAGATCTCGACGAAGCCGCAGTCGTTCAGGATCGCGCCGTAGTTCTCCAGCGTGTCCATATGGTAGGTCAGCCCTTCCAGTTCGAAGAAATAGTCCATGTCCGTGCTGTAGGGCCGGGCGCCGCGCATCCAGTCGCCCGCGGCAAGCAGGCCGCCCGGCTTCAGGACGCGGAACACCTCGGTGAAGAACGCGCGCTTGTCCTCGATGTGGATCCAGCTGTCCTTGCCGAAGACGACGTCGATGGTTCTGCTCTCGATCGGCAGTGGACCGGGCCGGCAGAGCCTGGCCTCCACCTGTCCGGAAAGGCCGGCACGCGCCACGCGCTCGCGGGCGCGCTCGACCAGCTCCTGCTCGACATCGAGGCCGATCACCTTTGCCCCGTAGTCTCGGGCCAGAATGATATCTACCCCGCCCAGACCGCAGCCGATGTCGAGCGCCAACTTGCCCTCGAGGTCCAGGCCCTTGACGATCTCGCGAACCGCCTCCGGGCCGCCGGGGGAAAGGAAGCCTTCGCCCCAGATGAGCTCGAGCATGGCGATCAGCTGGTCGTCGTACTCGTCCTGATGTTCCTGGTCCGCCACTCTTCCTCTCCCCTGGCGAGATCTCATCCGCTCCGATCGGTTGCGGACGGCGGTTCAACCTGACGCTGCCCGAAGCGGAAATCTCGCGTCCAGGTACGACAGGCAGATTCGTTTCGCGCACTCCCGATCGAAGTCTTCGGGATGCAGGAAATAGTCAGTCCAAAACCCCTCGATCATGGCGTTGAGCCCATAGGATATCTCGTAGGGGTCCGTATCGCAGCCGGACTTGTCCGCGAGTTCGCGGCATAGCGATTCCGTCAGCTGGGAGCGAACGTGGTCGCGCGAATCGTAGAGCTCGAGATAGGTCGGATGCGCGTTCGTCTCGGCGCGGAAGGCGAACCACACGGCCATGGTACGGCGATTGAGCACGGCCGGCGCGAGGTCGGCGTCGATCATGGCCGTCAGCTGGTTCCAGGCTCCCGGGCCCGCCCCGTCCACGGCGGTTTCCCAACACCGCCGGTACTGATCGAAAAGATGGTGCAGGACCTCGACGAACAAGACCTCCTTGGTGTCGAAATGCAAGTTGACCATGCCGCGCGAAAGGCCGGCCAATTGGACGACGGTGGAGACGGTCGTGCCCGCGTAGCCGAAACGCGCGATCGACTCTATGGTCGCTTCGATGATTTGAAGCCGATGTCTGGCCTTCTTTGTTTCCCGGATGCGCGGCCCGTTTCGAAGGTCGGTCTGCACGGCTGTCTGTGTCATTGCCGGTCGAAGCCTTTTCGGAGCACGGAATGGAACGGTGGCGTTGTCTGCGCGACGAACCACCGAAATGCTCCTCCGTACCTGGCCGTATCGAAGCAGTGGCCATTCTCACGTTCCGTCAAGATAGGGGAGGTTCGCCGGCAAAGAAACAAGAAAATAAATGTACGTTCATACAGTTCTCTGTGGACAGCTGGAGGCGGTTCGTCTAACAACGAGGCGCGCAGTGGCGCATCCACGACTGTGCCGTACCTTCCGGGTTTCGGAGTCTTGGAGGAGGGCGTCCGGAGAACAGCATCGCCGGCCAAGTCATCAGGGGCGCCACAGCCCGGTCGGGGACAGGAAAGATCGAGCGGTCGTAAGGAGACGCCCATGCGTGCCGATCAACTTGCAGGCGACAGGCCACAGCCTGCAGGACGACGCAGGGAAGGCGGACGCGCCGCGCGCAGGGCAATGAGGGCGGCCGGCGGGTCCGATCGGGCGGTGTGGCCCGGTTTGCCGGGCGGGACCTTCAAGCCCTTGAGCGACGGGGATCTCCACAGGATACACGGTGCCGCGTTGAGTGTCCTGGAAACGACCGGCATTGCCGACTCGACCCCCGAAGTCGAGGAGTTGGCCCGGGTGAAGGGCTGTTCGGTCAACCAGCATGGGCGGTTGACCTTCCCGAAGGCCCTGGTCGAGGACATCCTGGCCGGCGCGGCGCGCGAGTACGTCGTCTACAGTCGCGATCCCGCCCATGCCGACCTGGAGGTCGGCGGCAACCGGGTCTACTACGCCACCAGCGGCGAAGCCGTGACCATATTCGATGTCGAGGCGCGCGGCTATCGGCCGTCCACGCTGGTCGATCTCTACGACTGCTGCCGCCTGGTGGACAGGCTCGAGAACATCCATCAATTCGGCCAGACCGTGGTCCCCACCGATCTCGAAGACGTCGGCACGCACGATCTGAACGTCGCCTATGTGGCGGTCGCGGGAACGCAAAAGCCCTGC
Source organism: Rhodospirillales bacterium (assembly GCA_029859805.1). Classification (GTDB taxonomy): domain Bacteria; phylum Pseudomonadota; class Alphaproteobacteria; order Kiloniellales; family JAKSDN01; genus CAMYKD01. The sequence goes on from JAOUCL010000025.1 coordinate 17,254, forward strand.
GAGATGGCGATCAACAGCGCCGTCAACATACGGCCCGCCATCGCGCTCTTCGACATGGCCCTCGGCGGCGAGGGGCGGTTCCGGGAACGGCCGTTCCTCTCCTTCGGCGGCTGCCCGATCGTTTCTCCCCTGCGTTTCGCGCACGACAGTCTGGAGGTTCTCGTCGAGACCAGCCGGCTCGGGCTCGTGAGCGACATCGCGGTCGCGCCCCAGGCGGGCGCGACGGCACCTGCCTATCTTGCCGGCGCCTTGGTCCAAGTCGTCGCGGAGGGGCTCGCCTGTCTTGCCGTGGTAAACATGGTCAACCCGGGTTGTCCGATGTCCTTCGCCAACTGGCCCTTCGTATCCGACCTGCGCACGGGGGCCTTCACGGGCGGCAGCGGCGAGGAGGCGGTCCTGATGGCCGCGGCCGCGCAGATCGGCCGCTTCTACGATCTGCCGACATCCGTCGCGGCCTCGATGACGGATTCCAAGATGCCCGATGCCCAGGCCGGCTATGAAAAGGGGATCACCGCTGTTCTGGCCGGGCTGGCGGGCGCCAACCGGGTGGTCGAGTCGGCCGGAATGCTGGGAAGCCTCATGGGCTGCAGCTTCGAGGCGCTGGTGATCGACAACGACATGCTGGGGATGGCACAGCGCGCGATCCGCGGCATCGAGGTGACGGACGAAACGCTCAGCGTCGAGGCGATCGGAAGCGTCGCGCTGGGCGCCGGACATTATCTCGGCCACGCGGACACCCTCCGATGCATGGAATCCGAGTTCCTCTATCCCGAGCTCGCCGACCGGACGTCTCCGGACACCTGGGTGCAAGCGGGTTCGCAGGACATCCTCGAGCGGGCCCGGACGAAGGCCAGGGAAATTCTCGCGTCCCATTATCCGGACCATCTGGACCCGAAGCTCGATGCAAGAATCCGGGACCGGTTCCCCGTCGCGCTGCCGCGCTCCGCCATGAAGCCAGGAGCTACAGGATGACTCGCGCCGGGGGAACGTACCCGGGCGAAAAGTTTGGTTTCGCAATCGATCCGCAACCGGCTACCGTAGGAAGGTGGCCAAGAAAATAAAGGAGGCATTCATGATCAAGAGGGGATTGGTGAACGATCTGCCCACCGCCGGGCGGGCACTCGTCCGAAGCATGGTGCTCATTGCCGCCGCCGCGGTGGCGATGGTCTCCGGCGGCTCCGTATTTGCCGCCGAGCCGTTGACCGTCTTCGAGTGGTCCGGCTACGAGGACCCCGAGTTCCATAAGAGCTACACGGAGAAGTACGGCGGGTCGCCGAAATACGCCTTCTATGTTGAGGAGGAGGAGGGCTTCCAGAAGCTCCGGGCGGGCTACCGGGCCGACATCGCCCACCCCTGCACGCTCAGCACCAAGAAGTGGAAGGACGCGGGACTGATCAAGCCGATCGACACTTCGCGCATCAAGGCTTGGGACAATGTCATTCCCGAGCTGAGAAAAATCGACGGGGTCGAGATCGACGGCAAGGTCTACATGGTGCCCGTCGACTGGGGCAACACGGCGGTGATCTACCGGACAGACCAGGTAAAGCTGGACAACAAGTCCATCAAGTTCCTGACGGACCCTGCCTACAAGGGGCGCATCTCGATCCCCGACGGCGTGGACGACGTTTATGCGATGGCCGCCTTGCTGGCCGGCATCAAGGACCACCTGAACATGACGGACGCGCAGTTCAAGGCCGCGACCGACGCGCTGAGGGCGGTTGCGAAGAACGTGCGGTTCTACTGGTCCGACGCCACCCAGCTCAACCAGGCGCTCGCCGCCGGCGAGGTGGTCGCGGCCTTGGCGTGGAACGAGTCGCTGTTGAACCTGAAGGGCGAAGGGGTGCCCGTGGAGATGATGTTCGACGCCAAGGAAGGTGTTTCGACCTGGGTCTGCGGCTTCGTGCTCCTGAACGATGCACCCGGCTCCGAGGACCATGCCTACGACTACATCAACGCCTTCATGGAGGCGCAGAGCGGCAAGTACATGATCGAGGCCTGGGGCTACGGCCACGCCAACGGGGAGGCGTTCAGCGCGGCGAGCAAGGAATCGCTCGAGACGCTGGGCTTCGGCGATTTCCGGGCCTTCATCAAGAACAGCCTGTTCCAGGGCGCGATCAACCCGGCCCTGAAGGAAAAGATGATCGCCGAGTTCGAGAAGATCAAAGCCGGTTTCTAAGTTTCCCTGCGTAAGCATTGGAGCGCCGGTATAGCCCCGGCGCTCCGTTTTTCCTCCTAGGGTTCGACTTATCGTGGCCGCCGCCCCTCACTCCGGAGGCAGGAGCACCATAGATTCGTCGCGCCAGCTCATCCAGATGCGGCCCGGCGGCGGCTTTTGCCGGCTGGTGTCGCGCAGGTCGTTCTTTGTCGATACGATGAACGGCTCTTCGCAGCCTTCGACGTCGACATAGAAATAGGTGCTTTCGCCATAGTAGGCGGCATTTGTGACGGTTCCTGCGATGCCGTTCGCTCCGCCTTCCGGCGAGCAGTCCGAAAGCAGGAGCTTCTCCGGCCGGACCCCCACGACAACGGGCGCATCCGGCACGACGAAGGGACCTGCGACTGGGGCTTTCAGTTGGCCGAGGGCCGCCGTCTCGACGATCGCGAATTTTCCCTGGAGACCGCGTACGGTGCCGTCGATGAAGTTCATGACGCCGATGAACGACGCGACGTTCCGGCAGTTCGGCGATTCGTAAAGCTCGCCGGGGCTCGCGATCTGTTCGACCCGCCCTTCGGACATCACCGCGATCCGATCGGACATGGTGAGCGCCTCCTCCTGGTCGTGAGTGACCAGGATGAAGGTGATGCCCACCGACTGCTGCAGCGAGCGCAGCTCCAGCTGCATGTTCTCGCGGAGCTTCTTGTCGAGCGCCGCCAGGGGCTCGTCCAGCAGCAACACCTTGGGCCGCATGATCAGCGCCCGGGCCAGGGCGACTCGTTGACGCTGTCCGCCGGAGAGCTGGGTGGCGCGCCGGTTCTCGAAACCCGAAAGCTTCACCATGTCCAGCGTATCGCCGACGCGCTGGTCGACCTCGGCCTTGGATAGACGGTGTTTTCTAAGCCCGTAGGCGATGTTCCCGCGCACGTCCAGGTGCGGAAAGATGGCGTAGTTCTGGAACACCATGTTGGTGGGACGCTCGTGCGGCAGCACGGCGGACATGGGATTGCCGTCGATGTGGATCTCCCCCGCCGTCGGCGTCTCGAAACCGGAGATCATGCGCAACAGCGTGGTCTTCCCGCATCCCGACGGCCCCAGCAGGGAGAAGAACTCGCCGCGGCGAATGCTGATCGTCACGTCGTCGACCGCGACGACCGGCCCGAAGGACTTGGAAACGCGGTCGATGGCGATGAAGGGCGTGTCGTCGGTCATCTCTTAGAGCCCCGGTTGGGACCTGGAAACGCCCCGCCGCCGGATCCACTCAGCGAAGGTCACCACGAAGAACGAAGCGAGCAGGATGAGCGCGCCGAGCGCGAGCACGCTGGGCAATCGCGCGGGAAAGCGCAACTGGCTCCACATGTAGACGGGCAGCGTCGTCTCCGTCCCTGACAGGAAGAATGCCATGATGAACTCGTCGAAGGAGATCGTGAAGGTGACCAGCAGGCTCGCCAGAATTCCTGGAAAGACCAGCGGAAAGGTGACCCGCCAGAAGGTCCACCAGGCGTTCTCCCCGAGGTCGCTCGAGGCCTCTTCCATGCTCTTGTCGAAGCCCTCGAAGCGCGAGATCAGCATGGCCACGGCGAAGGGCACCGTCACGATGATGTGGCCGACGGTGATGCTGACGAGCGACAGCTCCATGCCCAGCTGCACCACGAGGATCAGGAGCGCGGTGCCGAGAATGACCTCGGGGATGACCAGCGGCACCATGATGATCGCCATAGCCGGGCGCAGGCCGGGTGCCGTGTAGCGGGTCACGGCCTTGGCCGCGAAGATGCCGAGGAAGGTGCTCACCACCGCCGTGACAGCGCCCACCTTCAGGCTGTTCAGCAGCGCACCGTGGAGCGCGGGGATCTCGGCCAGCTGTTCATACCAGCGCAGCGTGAATCCCTTCAGCGGAAATGCAATGGTCGTGGCGTCGTTGAAGGAGAAGAGCGGCAGAAACAGCACGGGCAGGTACAGGAACCCGAGGTACAGGATCGCGTATACGGCCAACGGCCGGTTGGGCCGGTGGATATAGCTCACGTCCTTCATGCGATTCGCTCCGTCGCCTTGCGGGTGAGCCAGACGTAGGCCAGGGAAATCACCGTCACCACGGCCATCGTGCTGATCGCGATCGCCGCGCCCAGGGGCCAGTTGTTGGCTTTCCCGAATTGGGCCTGGATGATGTTCGCGATCATCCGGCCCTCCGCGCCGCCGACCAGGGCCGGCGTGACGTAGTCCCCGACGGTCGGGATAAAGATGATGAGCGACGCGGCGATGATGCCCGGAAGCGAGAGCGGCAAGGTCACCCGCAGGAACCGCCGCACCGGCCCGTCTCCCAGGTCCGTGGCCGCTTCCAGGAGCGAGCGGTCGATCTTCTCCAGCGATACGTAGATCGGCAGGATCGCGAAGGCGGCCCAGGCGTGGGCGAGGGTGATGACGACGGAGGTGGGGTTGTACAGCAGAAACTGCAGCGGCTGGTCGATCAGGCCGAGCCCCTTCAGCCCCGAGTTCACGACCCCGTTGAAGCCCAGGATGATCTTCCACGCGAAGACCCGAAGCAGATAGCTGGTCCAGAACGGCACGGTGATCATGATCAGCCAGATCAGCTTGTTCCGCTTGACGTGGAAGGCCACGAAGTACGCCATGGGATAGGCGAGCCCCACCGTGACCAGGGTCACCAGCCCGGAGATCATCAGCGAACGTCCGAGCAGCACGCGATACATGCGTTCGGTCGTCGCTTCCGCGTAATTCGAGAGGGTCAGCGTCTTGTCGATGTCCAGATACGACTGGGTCCAGAGGCTGTAAACGACGGCCATGGCCACCGGCGCGACCATCAACGCGGTCATGACGATGAAGGTGGGGGAAATAAGGACGTAGCCCCGAACAGCGTCGCTGCGGGAAAGCAGGGCGCGGAAGCCGGCGAAGCGGCGCGGGCCGGATTCGGTGCGCGGGGCCCGGGCACTCATCCCGCCCACCCCGTCCTGGCCGCGTATTTCCCGCCGGGGTCGCCGGCCGCACGTCCTTCGCGTCGTTTCAAGAGATCTCCCCCCCAAAACAGTCCTGTGGCGCCCGCCGCCTTCACGCTTAGCCCGAAGCGCCGGCCTCCGCAAGCCGCGGCAGACCCCGCTTCATGAAGTTGCGCGCGATGATAAGCCGCTGAATCTCGCTCGTGCCCTCCCAGATGCGGTCCACGCGCAGTTCGCGGAAGAAGCGCTCCGCCACGTTCTCGCGCATATAGCCGCGGCCGCCAAAGATCTGCACCGCCCGGTCGGCGACCCGGTTCGCCATTTCCGACGCGTGGAGCTTGGCCATCGAGCACTTGGCGTGGAGCGCCTTTACGTCCTCGCCCCGGTCGTGGGCGGCCGCGCATTCGTAGGTGATAAGACGCGCCGCCCAGTGCTCGGTCACGCTGTCCGCCAGCATGGTCTGGATGGCCTGATGTTCGGAGATCGGCGATCTGGAGACGATCCGGCCGCGCGCGAAGGCCGACGCCTCCTCGATCAGCCGGGCGGCCGCGCCGCAGCAGCGTGCGGCGATCATCAGCCGCTCGCGCCGGAACCAGGCGTGCGAGAAGGTCATGCCCTCGCCCTCGGCGCCGATCAGATTGGCGGCCGGGACGAACACCCCGGCAAAGCGGTAGGTGGGGTGGTGATGGGCGTAGGTGTGGGAGAAGACCGGCGTGCTTACCAACTCGATGCCCGCCGTGTCCTTGTCGATGAAGAAGAGCGCGTGGGCACCGTCGCCGCCCTCGATCTTCGCCTGCAGGATGAAGAAGTCGGCGAAGTTGGCGCTGGTCACATACCACTTCTCTCCGTCGACCACATAGCCGTTGCCCTGGCGGCGCGCGGTCGCGCGGATGCCGTCCACGTCCGAGCCCGACTCCGCTTCGGTGATCGCGTAGCATTCGTGGCGCTCGCCGCGCATCACCGGCAGCACGTAGCGCTCGATCTGGTCCTCGCTGCAGGCTTCGAACATCCACCTGTGGGCCTCGCTGAAGCACCAGCCGAGCGCGTTGGTGACCCGGCCCAGCTGCTCCCAGATGACGACCTGGGCGGTCACGCCGAGCGCCAGCCCGCCGCGCACCTTGGGCGCATCCATGCCCGAGAGGCCCATCTCCCGGGCGAGGGTCCGATGCCGTTCGGCGGCGTCGGCCGGTATTTCGCCTGCGTTGAGCTCCGCGTGCACCTCCCAGGGGATCAGCTCGTCGTCCGCGAACTTGCGGATACGGTCCCGCCAGTCCAGGGCATCCGCGGGCAGGGTGAAGGTCATGCCACGGTCCTCGCATCGTCCTCATAACGGTCCGGGAAGTATGCGCGCAACTGACGCAGCATGATATGGCGCGCCTGTTTGCGCCCGAAGCCTCTGGGGGTGAGCAGAAAGTTCAGCCACAGACCGTCGCTCAGCGCGCAGAGTCCATAGGCGATCGCGGCCGCCTCGTCTTCATCCGCGGCACCGCGTTCGCCGGCCAGCAACTCCCGGCAGAGCCCGGCCACCGCCTCCCAGTGGGCCCGGTCGAGCACGCCATAGATTTCCAGGTACTTGGGCCGTGCCTTGGCCTCGCCAAAGAACGCGTGCCAGACGGCCACTTTCTTTCGGGTGAAAACGGGCGGGTCGAAGTCGGCGAGCAGCATCGCGCGGAGCCGCTCGGCTGGTCCCTCGTCCGCGGCGGAAAGCGCTCTCGACCAGAGCGCACGATATTCGTCCGCCAGATAGCGGAGCGTTTCTTCCAGCAGCGCGTCCTTGGTCTTGAAGTGAAAGACCAGGATGCCCTGCGACACGCCGGCCTCCTTGGCCACGGTTGCCAGCGTTGTTTCCGCAAAACCGATCTTGCCGATAGAATCGATCGTGGCGGCGATGATCTGCCGGCGTCGAAAGGCCGACCTTTCGGCCTGGCTTCTAGCCGGCTTCTTGCGCGATGCCGTCTCCATCGCGGTTCCCATCACCTTCCCTCAAGCCGTTGGGGGAGGAAAAATCGACTTGAAAAGCTATAGAAAACAAAGTTAAGTGTGTCAATAAAACTAACTGAGCGCTCAGTCAGTTTTATCGGGTGACGGCGGGCAGTGACGGAGACCTGCGGCATGAGGGAGGCGCACGACGCGATCGTCATGGGGGCGGGCCACAACGGCCTGACCACGGCGTGCTATTTGGCAAAGGCCGGCCTGAAGGTGCTGGTCGTCGAGCGGAACGACTATATCGGCGGCGCGACGGTCAGCCGCGAGCTTCACCCGGGCTGGATCTACTCGAACTGCTCCTATGTCAGCAGCCTGATGCGTCCGGAAATCGTGCGCGACCTCGAGCTCGCGAAACACGGCCTGCAGGTCATCCCCTACGACGGCGGGGTGACGCTGACGCAGGACTGCGACTACTTCGCCTATCACAACGACCATGAGGCGCTGTATCGGGAGATCGCCCGGCACTCGAGGAAGGATGCCGAGGCCTACCACCGCTACAGCATGGACCTCATGCGCCAGTGTCGCTTCATCAAGCCGTTGCTTCTGCGCGCGCCGCCGGACCCGACCTCCTTCAAGCCGCGCGACCTCAGGGAGCTGCTGTTCCTCGGCAAGAAGTTCCACGACCTCGGCGAAGCGCAGATGTACGAGACCATCCGCTTCTGGACCATGAGCATCGCCGATTTCCTCGACGAGTATTTCGAAAGCGACGTGATCAAGGCGCATCTCGCGGGCTCCGGCATCATCGGCACCGCCTTGGGGCCCTGCTCGCCCGGCTCCGCCTATATCCTTCTGCACCACTACATGGGCGAGGTCGACGGCAACATCGGTTCCTGGGGCTTCGCCCGCGGCGGCATGGGCTCGATCGCCAAGTCGCTGGCCCTGGCCCTGCAGGCCCACGGCGGCGAGATCGCAATGGGCGCGGGCGTCGAGAAGGTCCTGGTCAAGGGCGGCCGCGCGGTCGGCGTCGCGCTCGAAAACGGCGACGCGCATTTCGCCCGGACGGTCGTCTCGAACATGGACGTCAAGCGGACGTTCCTCAAATGCGTCGCCCGCGAGGACCTCCCGGCGGACTTTCTCGAGGGCGTGCGGCGTTTCAAGATCCGCGGCTCCTCGGGAAAGCTCAATATCGCCCTCGACGGACTACCTGATTTTCCAGCGCTCCCCGAGGGCGCGCCCTTCCGCAAGGGCGACACGCACTTCACCGATTCCATCGAGCGCATGGAGAAGGCCTACGACGACTGGAAGCGCGGGACGTGGTCGCGCGACCCCTACGTCGACATGATGATTCCCACCCAGATCGACCCCACGATGGCGCCGCCCGGAAAGCACTACATGACCGTCTTCGTCCAGTACGCGCCGCCCGAGCTGGCGAACGGCGAGCCCTGGGACGGACCGAACCGGGACGCCTTCGGGCAAACGGTGATCGATCAGATCGCCGACTACAGCCCGAACTTCAAGGACCTGATCCTGCATGCCGAGGTCCGCACGCCCTGGGACATCGAAAACGAGATCGGGCTGACCGAAGGCAACATCTTCCAGGGCGAGCTCACGTTCGATCAGCTCGTATTCAACCGGCCCGTTCCCGGCTACGCCCAATATCGCTCGCCCGTGAAAGGGCTCTACATGTGCGGCTCGTCGACCCACCCGGGCGGCGGCGTCATGGCCGCGCCGGGCGCCAATGCCGCGCGCGAGATACTCCGTGACCTCGGCGCGAAGCAGACGGTCCGGGAGATGGCGCGATGAGCGGTACATACGATGCGATCGTGATCGGCGGCGGCCACAACGGGCTCGTCTGCGCGGCCTATCTTGCCCGCTCCGGACGGAATGTGTTGGTGCTGGAGGCTCGGGAGAAGGTCGGCGGCGCCGCCGCGACAGAGGAAATCGCGCCCGGCTACCGGGCGCCGGTCTTTGCCCATCTTCTTCATCACCTGCACCCGGCCATCGAAAAGGATCTCGGTCTGGCCGGCCACGGCCTCGCCTTGGCCGCCCGGGGGCTGGCGACGGTCGCGCTGGAGCGGTCGGGCCGGCACCTCCGGATCGACGGCGCCTCGGTGACCCGTTTCGATGGCCCGGGCGTGAGCGAGGCCGACCTGGCAGGCTACCGCCGCGTCCGCGCCAGACTCCTGAAATACGCGAAGGCGCTGAAGCCGATGCTCACGGAAGTGCCGCCCAGGCTGGGAACCACGGCGTGGTCCGACCGCAAGAGCCTGCTCAAGCTCGGCTGGGCCATCCGGCGCCTGGGCCGGGCGGATATGAGGGAGTTCCTTCGCATCGTCCTGATGAACGTCGCCGATCTCTTCGAGGACGAGATCGAGGACGAGTTGCTGGTCGGCGCGCTCGCCTTCGACGCGGTGCTGGGCGAGCACGTGGGACCGCGTTCGCCGAACACGGTGCTGTCGCTGCTCTACCGGCTGAGCGGTTCGGCGGCCGGCGTGCAGGGGGCGGTGGCCGTGCCGAAGGGCGGCATGGGCGCGGTCGCCGACGCCTTGGCGGCGGCGGCCTCGGCCGCTGGCGCGGAAATCCGGACGCAGGCCCCTGTGACCCGCGTTCTCGTGGAGGGCGATCGTGCGGCTGGCGTCGTCCTGGACTCGGGCGAGGACATCCGCGCCCCTGAGGTGATCTCCAACGCCGGCCCGAAAATCACCTTTCTGGACCTTCTCGGCGCGGAACATCTGGATGCCGGTTTCGTGCGGCAGGTCGCGAACATACGGACGAGAGGCAGCGCCGCGAAGCTGAACCTGGCGCTGAAGGGGCTGCCGGAAATCCAGGGACTGCCGGCGGAAGCGCTTGGGGAGCGGCTGGTGATCGCCCCGTCGGTCGGCTACCTGGAAGAGGCCTTCAACCCGGCCAAGTACGGCGAGTTCTCGCCGCGTCCCGCGCTCGAGATCACGCTGCCCAGCGTGCACGACGCCACGCTCGTGCCCGACGGCGGGCATGTTCTTTC
>JAOUCL010000189.1 GCA_029859805.1 Rhodospirillales bacterium
ACGACCCCGGAGATCTCGTTGATCTCCCCGATGGTGTCGGAAATGTCCTTGATCGCCTCGACCGCGCCGCCGGTGGCGGCCTGGATGGAGCTCACCTGAGACGAAATGTCGTCGGTCGCCTTGGCCGTCTGGGTGGCGAGCGACTTGACCTCCGAGGCGACCACCGCGAAGCCCTTGCCAGCCTCGCCGGCGCGCGCCGCCTCGATCGTAGCGTTCAGCGCCAGCAGGTTGGTCTGCTCGGCGATATCGCTGATCAGGTTGACCACCTCGCCGATCTTCTGGGCCGCCTGGGCCAGGCCTTCGATAGTCACGTTGGTGGTGTCGGCTTCGCGCACCGCGCGCCCGGCGATCGTCGCGGACTTGGCCACCTCGCGGCCGATCTCCTCGACCGACTTCGCCATTTGGACTGCGGCCGCGGCCACGGACTGCATATTGGACGAGGCCTGCTGCGAAGCGGACGACACCGTGCCCGCCTGCTGCTTGGTCTGCTCCGCCGTCGCCGACATGGCCTGGGCGGTCGATTCCATCTCGGCCGCCGCCGAACGGACGGCTTGGACGACGCTGCCGACGCTCTCCTGGAGCCTGTCCGCGAGGGCGGCCAGCGCTGCGTGCCTTTCGGCCGCGACGCGCTCTTCCGCCAGGCGTTCGGACTCCAGCAGCTTTTCCTCCTCCTCGCGCCGCTCCTCCTCCCGCTTGCGGTCCAAATCGGCCTGCTCGGTCCTGCGTTGTTCCTCCGCCTCGCGCAGCCGCTCGAGCTCGGCTTGCGCCGTCTTCTCCTCGGCCATGCTCCGCATGTCCACCAGCGCCGTTCGGAAGCTGTCGATGGACTGCCTGATCGCTTCGAACTCGCGCAGCCGCGTCGCCGGCATTTGGGCGTCCACATTGCCCTGGCTCAGCAGATCGAGCGCCCGGCTCGCGTTCACCAAAGGCACGAGGATCTGGCGGCGGCCGGCCGCCACCAGGACCAGGATACAGGCCGCGAGGAAGCCGAAGGCGCCGAGCACCGTCCACTGCACGATCCTCGTTTCCTCGGCAATGCTCCGCACGCTGTTGCTCGCCAGCTTCGCAGCATCGGAGGATAGCGACGCCGCGACCTCGGTCAGCACCGCCCTGGCCTGCCGGCTCGCCGCCTTCGCGTTCCCGAGCTCGGCCAGGAACGCGGCGCGCTGTTCGAACACGCCGGCCAGGGCCACGAACTCTTCGACCAGAGGCGGCAGGTACTCGTAGTCGCCACCACCCGGCAGCGCGCCGACCCGGGCTTCGAGCAACTTCGACAGGGCCGCGAAGCGCTCCGTGGCCGTGCCCAAATCCTCGCTGTCGGTCAACGTCACCGCGGCCACGAGCTGGGCCCGGCTCTTGCGCAGGATACCGAGCAGATTGCTGCTGGCCGTGCGTACGCGCAAGTTGGCCGCGAAGTCGTTCTGCAGCCTGCCGAGGTCGCTTTCCGAGGCCTGGTCGAGGCCGTCGATCATCTCTTCCAGGCGCGATCCCGAATCCTCGGCGATCGAGCCGAGGTTCTCGTCGATCTCCCGGATGAGCGCGCCGGCGCGCTCAAGCTGCCCGGTCGTCCGGGCCTCCAGCGCCTCGGCGGCCTCGACCTGTACTCCGACATCGTGGATCAGCTTAAGCGCCTGTTCGACCTTGCCGCGCTGGGCCGCCTCCAGTTCGCCGGTCAGACCGGCCGCGAGTTCCTCCGCCTGGGCGAGGATCGGGGTCCGGCTTTCGGCACCCCGCGCCACGAGGATCTGTTCGGCGAAGCGGATCATGCGCTCGGTCGCCAGAGCCTGCCGCTGCTGCGTGACCGAGCGGGGGATGGCCTCGCTGTGCGTGCGGCCGGCGAGCTCTTGAATTCCGACAAGACGCAAGCCCGTGACCGCGCTCACGCCTGCGAAGACCAGTGCGAACAGGAGACAGACGATCGCCGCGGCGCGCGACAGCCCCAGGCCTTTACGCCCCTGCTGCCGGCCGGACCCTACCGGCGGGCCGGCATCGGACGGGGTGGGCGAATCTTGCTGGGCCGAGGGCATGCCTCTCACCTCCGCGGTGGACTCGGCGGGGGGAGGCCGCGGCAGCGCGGCCTCCCCCCGCCTAGAGGGCTCAGGACGAGCCGCCCTGCGTTTTCAGGACGATCGTCTCGGAGACGCTGTGCTTTGCCCCGCCGACGCTGTCGAACGCCGCGATCGCGATCTCGATCGACCCCGAGGCCGGAATCACCGCGTCGTCCGGGTTGCCGGTGTCGAGTTTGCGCGCGAGCTCGAGATACCAGCGGCCATTACGCCACACGCCCTTGGCCTTGACGTCGGCGATGCTGCCGCTGGGGCTCGTATTGACTTCGTAGCGCGACATGACGTCGCCCTGCTTGACGTCGTACTTGACCGGCTTGTACAGGCGGGGTCCGGCATCACTCGGGCGGGCGATATAGAGCGTCCGTCCGTCGGGGGTCTTCAACGCCCCGCCCTTTTCGTCGACGTCCTTGCCCTTCTCGAAAGGCGTCAGGGAAACCTTCCACATCTTGTCGTGCGCGACGCCGGCCGGGTTGGAGCGCGCCGCCTTCCAGTGCCAGACGTCGGCCACGAACTCGCTGCCGTCCATCTTGTTCTGGGAGAAGTTCCCCGACATCCTGAGCGAGATCGCCAGGCGGTCCTCCATCCGTTTCAGCTTCTTGTAGGACTGGCTGGCCTCGTCCCAGCCGTAGGGCTTGTGCAGGATGTCCTCGGTGGGATCGTCCCAGACGGCGAGCACGTAGATGGTGTCGCCCCGCACGACGGCCCGGAGCTCGACGGCGTCGACGCCGCCATCGCCGGCGAGCGGCACCGTGATGTCGGACACGCCGTTCCAGTCGGAGATATCGCCATCGAGCGTGATGGGGGCGCCCGCCGCGGCGGCCTGGAGGGTGACCTCGGCCCTGGCCGCCGGCGCAGTAAACGCGATGCCGGCCAAAACGGCGGCGGAAATGGCCGTGCCTTGCAGCAGGCCGAAGTCTTTCGGGTCGGTCATGACTAATGGATTCCTCTCGTGCTTACACATCGTGAAGGTCGCAATTCGCTTGCAAAAAATAACGTACGACTATTATCACATAGTTAAAATTATCTAGTAATTAAAGACCTATTTCACATCTACTGTATGTTATATCTGCGCGATCTCAGGGCGTCACCTGAGCGCTGGCCAGACCGGCCTTGGTCCAACTTCATTCTGGAAACACGCTGAAGCACGGGTGCAACGCAGCTGCCGTTCGCCGTTCCCGGGGCGAGCGGCGACCGGTGGGCCGCAGACGGCGGCCCGCGCCGTCCCCTAGAGCGGCAAATTATCGTGCTTCTTCCAGGGGTTCTCGAGCTGCTTGTCGCGCAGCATGGCGAGCGCGTTGCACAGGCGCCGGCGGGTCTCGTGGGGCGAGATCACGTCGTCGATGAAGCCGCGCGAGGCGGCGACGAAGGGGTTCGCGAACTTCTCGCGGTACTCCTCGGTGCGCGCCTCGATCTTGGCCGTGTCGCCGATGTCGGCGCGGAAGATGATCTCGACCGCGCCTTTCGGACCCATGACCGCGATCTCGGCCGAGGGCCAGGCGAAGTTTACGTCGCCGCGCAGGTGCTTGGACGACATCACGTCGTAGGCCCCGCCGTAGGCCTTGCGGGTGATCAGCGTCACCTTGGGCACCGTGGCCTCGGCAAAGGCGAAGAGCAGCTTGGCTCCGTGCTTGATGATGCCGCCATACTCCTGGGCCGTGCCGGGCAGAAACCCGGGCACGTCGACGAAGGTGACGATCGGAATGTCGAAGCAGTCGCAGAAGCGCACGAAGCGCGCCGCCTTGATCGAGGAAGCGATGTCGAGGCAGCCGGCCAGCACCAGGGGCTGGTTGGCGACGATGCCGACGGTCGAGCCCTCCATGCGGCCGAAGCCGATGACGATGTTGCCGGCATAGCTCGGCTGTAGCTCGAAGAAGTCGCCTTCGTCGACGACCTTCCCGATCAGCTCCTTCATGTCGTAGGGCTTGGACGGGTCGGCCGGCACCAGGCTGTCGAGCGAGCGCTCCTCGCGCCCGGCCGGGTCCTCGCTGGGCCGCTGGGGCACGCCCGAGCCGTTCGAGGCCGGCAGAAAGTCGATGAAGCGGCGCAGCTCGATCAGCGCCTCGACGTCGTTCTCGAAGGCGAGATCCGCGACGCCGGACTTCGTCGTGTGTGTGACCGCGCCGCCCAGCTCCTCGTGGGTCACGGTCTCGTGGGTCACGGTCTTCACCACGTCGGGGCCGGTCACGAACATGTAGGACGAATCCTTGACCATGAAGATGAAGTCGGTCATGGCCGGCGAGTAGACCGCGCCGCCGGCACAGGGCCCCATGATCATGGAAATCTGCGGCACTACGCCCGAGGCGGTGACGTTGCGCTGGAACACCTCGGCATAGCCGGCCAGGGAGGCGACGCCCTCCTGAATGCGCGCGCCGCCCGAATCGTTGAGGCCGACGACCGGCGCCCCGACCTGCAGGGCCTTGTCCATGATCTTGCAGATCTTCTCGGCGTGGGCCTCGGAAAGCGAGCCGCCGAAGACCGTGAAGTCCTGGCTGAACACGAAGACCAGACGGCCGTTCACCGTGCCGTAGCCGGTCACAACGCCGTCGCCCGGCACCCGGGTCTCGGTCATGCCGAAGTCCGAGCAGCGGTGCTCGACGAACATATCCCACTCCTCGAAGGAGCCCTCGTCGAGCAGGATCTCCAGGCGCTCGCGCGCGCCCAGCTTGCCCTTCTTGTGCTGCGCCTGAATGCGCCGCTCGCCGCCCCCGGCGCGCGCCGCCGCGCGCTTCGCCTCGAGCTGCCGGATGATGTCCTGCATGGCCGCCCCCTGCTGACCGGTCCCGATCTTGACCCTAGCTGATAGCACGGGCGCGCCAGTCGCGCCAGACGGCGGCAGGCCGCGAAGCCACGGTGTCGCTGGACTCCACATCGTGCTATCGTCGATCTTGCCCGGACGGCAGACTGCAAATCTCGATCGAGGCCTCTTGCGGCGGCGTTGCCGGGGGGCGGCGTGGCGGTCAGGCCGCCAACGAGGGGGATATGAGGAAGGTCCGGAGAGATCGGCTCGTTCGCCGCTGCGCAGCAGCGTTCGGCAGGCGAGCGCGTCTGGCTTCTTGGCTTCTGGCCGGCGTCCTGACCGCCTGTGCGAACCCGCACTATCCGGTGCTGAACGAAGACGACGCCGATTACAAGGCGCACTTGGACAAAATCAGGACCTGCGACTTCGGCAATCAGGACCCCGGCCCCTACCCGGGCTATGCCGTCGAGAACCATATCCTGGAGGCCTCCGAACAGGGTACCGTCGCCTACCCGGCAAAGGGCGGGGCCAGGAACCAGTTTCGCCCGAATTTCCTGCGGATCATGTTTTGCTATCGGAATTTCCTCGCGTGGCAGAAGCAAAGCGCACGCGACGAGGAGACGCACGGACAGGTGCTTATCTATTTCAATGGCGGTTTGAACCCGGCCGACGTCCTGCACGAACAAGCCGCCGTGCAGGTGCCGCGCATGCTCGAGGACGGCTACTACCCGATTTTCCTCGCCTGGCCGACCGGTGCCTTGGACACCTACCTCGAACAGATCGCCTTCGTGCGGAATGGAACCCGGCACAGCAGCCCACAGTACCTAAGCACGCCGCTCTATCTGCTCGGTGATATCGGCCAGGGCCTGGTCAGGGCGCCGGTCAACTATATGAATCAGCTCCAGCGCTTCGTCTCGGCCAGCAATCCCTTCGACGATTCGGACAAGCGGGAGTTCTTTCTGACCAGGGCCGAGGAGATCTGTCGAGACGCCGAGCCCGCGGACGACGGCGGCCCGGGACACGCGGCGGCATCCGAGGACAAAGTCTGCGAAAAGACAGACGTCAATAAGTTCGGCATCGTGAACTGCGAGGTGACCGCGGAGAAGAACCTCCTGACGGGGCAGGCCCCCGACCAAGACCCCGGCCCGTCGCTGCTCAGCGTTCCCTACTACGGGCTCTTTCCCGTGCGTTTCGTTGCCACGCCGTTGGTGGACGCCTTCGGCAAGACGATGTGGGAAAACATGGTGCGGCGCACCCGAACCACCGTTCGCAGCCCCGTCGAGTACAACATTCACTTGGTCGACGATTTCAAACCCCGTGAGATCAGCGCCATAGAAGACGACAAGCGGCGCTTTCCCCATGGCATTGGCGCCTTCGCCCGCTTCTTCACCATGCTGCAATACTGCATCGACGAGGACGGGGACGATACCAACAGCGCCGCCGCCGGAAGGACCTGCTATCCGGAGGTGGACGAGGCCCTCCGCAGCAGCTGGCGCAACGTCGAACTGACGATCATAGGACACAGCATGGGCTCCATCGTGATGAACGAACTGATCCCAGAGCATCCGGACCTGCCGTACAGAAACCTCGTCTTCATGGCCGCGGCGGCCAGCGTCCGCGATACCGCGCGCGCGATCTCGCCGATCATCGAACGCGCCAACGCGCCCTGCCCACGCGGCAATTGCAATGACAAAGCACCGAACAGGCCCGCCCGAGCGCCGCTTCGGTTCTACAATCTGATGCTCCATCCTCGGAACGACGCGCTCGAGCTCGAGTCTTTCGGGGCCCTGCCCTCGGGCAGCTTGCTCGAGTGGGTCGACGAGATGTTCGAAGGACCCAAGACCGTGATCGACCGTACCATGGGAAAATGGCGCAACCTGCGGGCCACCAAGCACGTCTTCCCTAGAGAGGCGCAAGAAAACATGCTGTTTCGCGTCTTCAGCTGGGACGACGCCTGGTCGAGCAACCAGGTTCCCAAATCTGCCTGCGACCAAGACCCCTCCGGCGGCGCCTCCCAGGCGAGTGAACGGCTCTTCAAGCCCCCGACGACCCACGGGGCATTCAACGACAACCGCGCGCGTTTCTGGTGCCCGTACTTCTGGGGCGCCGACACGGTCGGCTGGTGGCGAGGCGAAAGCGATTGGAACCCCAGGCTTTGCGGGGCCGGTTCCTAGCCGCGCGGTAGCTCCAAGACCTTCGCCGTTGGCCGCCCCGGGGCCGGGCTGACGACGAGCGGACCCCAGCCCTTGACGGCAAGACCGGCCTGCCCTATATTTAACCATATGGTTAAATATCAAAACGATCCTTTGAGCACGACCTTCCAGGCGCTGGCCGATCCGACCCGACGGGCGATCCTGGCTCGCCTCGCCCTGGGCGAGGCCTCGGTCGGCGAGCTGGCCGAGCCCTACGCCATGTCCCTGCCCGCGGTCTCCAAGCACCTCAAGGTGCTGGAGGGCGCCGGCCTGCTGGCGCGCGAGCGGGACGGCCGCGTGCACCGTTGCCACCTCGAGCCGCAGGCGATGCGCGCGGCCGCCGACTGGATCGCCGAATACCGCCGCTTCTGGGAGGCGCAGCTGGACCAGCTGGCCCGCTACCTGGAGCGCGGCCCCGCCCCATTGTCCCGAATCAAGGAGAACTCCGATGAGCCTGGCGAACCCGAAACCTGAGCCTCAAGTCCTGCACCTCACGCGTCGTCTTGCGGCGACCCGTGAGGCGGTCTTCAGCGCCCTGACCGAGGCCGAGGCCTTGGGCCGGTGGTTTGGGCCCAAGGGATGCACGGTGAAGGTCATCTCACTCGATCTGCGGCCCGGTGGCGCATACAGCCTCGAATTCCATGGCGATAGCGGCAGCTTTCATCCGCTGACCGGCACCTATCTCGAGATCGAGGCCCCGGAGCGCTTGGTGATGACCTGGATTTGGGGCAAAGGCGGCTATGCCGGCATCGAAACCCGCGTTGCCTTCGAGCTGCGCGACGTCGACGGCGGCACGGAGCTTTCGCTGACCCATGAAAACCTGGCCGGCCTCGAGGCGCGCGATGAACACCAAGGCGGCTGGACCAGTACGCTGGATTGCCTCGAGAGCTATTTGGCGTGACCCATCGAACCCCAACGCAATGTTGTTGAACAGGAGGGCTCTTTTCCATGACCACACCCTATACCGGTGGCTGCCGCTGCGGCGCCGTGCGCTACGAATGTTCCGCCGAACCGATGTTTCCCGGAAACTGCTATTGCCGGCAATGCCAGAAGGCCAGCGGTTCGGGGCACGTCTCGGCCTTCGCCGTGCCCGAGGAGGCCCTCACGATCACCGGCGAAGTCAAGTATTTCGACCACCCGGCCGACAACGGAAACACTGCCAGCAACGGCTTCTGCCCCACCTGCGGCGCGCCGGTGCTCGGCAAATCCTCGGGTATGCCGGGCCTGATGGTGATCAAGGCCGCGAGCCTGGACGACCCTTCGTGGTTCAAGCCCGGCATGAATATCTTCACGGAAAGCGCGCAGCCCTGGGACCCCATGGACCCGGATCTGCCCGCCTTCGAGGGCATGCCCGAACTATAAATGCCCGGCCCCAGACAAGGCCGGAACCGACGACCTAGGGAGGAAGAGCCCATGTCCACGACCCCGTTCGAATGGCAAAGCGACGACGACAGGCGCGCGCGCGAGGAGCTGCTGGCGGCGGAGACCGCGCTCAAGGACCAGCGCGAGGAAGTGGCCGCGCTGCGGCGGAGCTTGCCGGCCACTGTCCTGGAAAAGGAGTACGAATTCGAGGAGGGGCCGGCGGACCTGGCCGACGAGAGGGCCTCGGGCTTGCGCCGAACGCGGCTCTCCGAGCTGTTTTCGGACGGCAGGAGCAACCTGATCGTCGTGCACTTCATGTACGGTCCCGATGACGACCACCCCTGCCCGATGTGCTCGATGTGGGCGGACGGCTACAGCGCGGTCGCGCGGCACGTCGCCGACAAGGCCGACCTCGTCCTGGTCGCCAAGGCCCAGGTCGGCAAGTTCCGGGCCTGGGGGCACAAGCAGGGCTGGACCGGTCTGCGGCTTCTCTCCAGTCGCAACAACGCCTTCAACGCGGACTTCGGCGTCGAGGCGGAGGACGGCAAGGCGCAATACCCAGGAGTCAGCGTCTTCATCCGCGGCGACGACGGCGGAACCCGTCACTTCTACACGGGCACCGCCTTTCTCGGCTCAGGACATTTCCGCGGCCTCGACCTGTTCACGCCGGTCTGGCACCTGTTCGACCTGCTGCCAGCCGGGCGCGGCGACTGGATGCCGAAAACGGACTACGGCGAAGCGTAAGCCGCGGGCGGTCGCACGGGCCTCGCCCGCGGCATTCAACGTCCTTGAACGCCAGGATCTCCGGGCAACCGATCGCGGCGCTTGGCGCGTTCGCCCGCGCCTCAACCCACCCAGGCCCAGGGCGGGACGCGCCCGATGTGACTCTCGACGCCGCGAACGCCGGGCACGTTCTCCGCGGCA
>JAOUCL010000026.1 GCA_029859805.1 Rhodospirillales bacterium
CGGCTGTCGCAAGGCGCCTGCGGCGACGGTGAGTTTGGGACGGTAAGCTGACGTTTTGACCCGTTTCGTCGGCTCCGCCCCTGACTCCGGACCTGGATAAGGCGCTTCACTGACGCCCGGGTATGACCCTTAAGCGACATGCCGCTGTTTAGAAACTTCTCCCCTGCCTGCATTATTTAGCTTGACCGTCCTGTCCCTCCTTCCCGTGGTCTACAAGAAGACCAAGGTGCGCGCACGCCGGTTCTATGGCCCCGTCGGCAATGTCAGCGCTGGCGCCGCCGCCTCCACGTCGGGCGCCTGTAAGCTCAACAGAATCGACAAGGTCAGCATGATCCGTTTACTGGTCACGTCCGCGTGCTCGATATAGAACCAGTGATCCTGGTAGCGGACTGCAACATAGGCGCGCGCGGGGGGCTCCTTCTGGCTGCGTATGCGAAACGGGATTGGCGGCGGCGCAACGCCACCGGCAGTCGCGACCCCTATCGGGATTACCCGTCCCTCCTGTTGATGAACCTTCGGGACCACGGTGCCCCGCGCCAAGAACGACATCATCGCCAACAGCGACCGGGGTTGAAACGTCAACTCGTCGGCCTGTCGCTGCGTGTAGCGCTCGGTGATGCGGAAGACGTTCGTCTTGAGGTCGAGGCCGAGCTCGCGCTTGAGCGCCTGGAGGCGGTCGCGAGCCTTGCCGGTGGCTTTCCTGTCGAAGACGAAATACCGCGTTTCCGAATCATCGCCCTTGCCTCGACTGACCTCGATCAAGTCCTCATCGGCAAGTTCCACGAGCGTTCGTATCAAACGCTGGAACCGTTCCAACTTTTCAAGATCCTTTCGGAACTGTCTTTCCCGATCAACGTCTCCCGGAGCGGGGACGGACCCAAAGGACATGTTCTCGACATCGCCGACCCGCTGCACCCCAATCGCCATGAGCAGGTCCGTGGGCCATCCCGCTTGCGCGGCGCCGAAGAACAGCTCGGTCGGTATCGGCGACATCATCTGCCGAGCGAATTCCTGGCCCGAGACCGGCAGGTACGTCACGGTCGGCCGCTCGGAATAGCCGAGGTTGGCGCTGCCGGTAATGCTGCTCGGCGCCGCACCGATGCCTTGGGTGCCGGCCACGCCCACGTCGCCTTCGTAGGTGTATTGCGTGAGCACGGAGGATACCTTGAGGAACAGCGGCATCTCGAGGTAGCGAATTCGCACCAGGTTGAGCAGCATCTGCTCGCGCCCCGATTGAACGATGGCCGCGTTGTAGCTGAAGTTGTCGCCTGGCACGCGACCCGGGCCCAAGGAGCCGCAACCCACCACGCCGAACACGACGACGACACCAATCAGGCGCAAAGACCTTTTAATTCCAAGCAGCAGGGAGTTTTGCTTCTCGCCAACGTCCATAAAGCTCCAATCCATCCTCCAGCGAAGTCGACACGTGTCGGATGAAATCGCTATGCCGTCCCGGCCCAGGGAAATTTCAGGCCAAATCGAGTGTAAAACTCTAACAAGGAACCACAAGATCGAACAGCACCGGCTTACGGAACTATAACCACGCAACTGCAGGCCGGAGTCCGGAGTTGGCTAGACTCGCTCCTCGCGGATACGTCCGCCGCACGGTGAGTTTACCCCCGATTCCGGACGTGAGCCCGCGAATGTTGGGAATCGTCCCGATGTCTTCCGGGTTGCCCTCGAGTCCGGACGTAGCCGGGGTTCGCTGCATCTCTTCCAGCGCCCCGACAACCCGCTTCCATAGGGCATAGCTGTACATGTCGCCAATCAACATTGTGCGGCCCGGCAGGCCTGGTTCACAGTCCCTCGCGGAGAGGTTTGAGCCAGGCGTCGATCCGCTCGCGGTTCACGCCGAAGTCGCTCTTCCCGTATACGGAGCGACTGTAAATGGCGAGCGTGGATTGTGAAAACGAAACGGAGATGAACCGCACCGTAATGATATCGGGAAAGCGGAATCGCACTGAACGCTGAACGTAATCGAACTGCTGGCCTTCCTCGTCCTCCGCCAAGAATTCGACACGCGGCTGAACTGCAACAACCTCGCGCCAACGCTCGCGCAGCCGATCAACGGAGACGTCGAACACCGGGCTGTCGGCGTGCGGGTTGGCGCTGCAAAAACCAGGCGGACACGACAGGAACTGGTTCGGTTTGTCCGTGAGCTTCAACTCTGCAAAGTCGACGGCCTCGACATCGCCGACGGCGAAAAGAGCAGTGAGGGGCCGCTCACCCAAGGAGGTAAAAAGGAGCACGGCCGCCACGATGACGACAAACAAAACACCGATCGACAGGTACGTTAGAATAGTCTTCATCTCCGGGTCATCTTAATCGGGATCTCCCAGTCCACGACGATATCGTCGTCGCCAAGATTGCCAACGCAAGTCTCAAGGTCGGCGATGCCATCTACATCTACGGCAAGGGCTTAACGATGATCGGCGGGATCAAGAGCATCCAGCTTGATGATGTCAACCATGATGCCACGGAAACACGGGCGAGCGCGAGGTAGGTCTGGTGCTCGGTATCCGCGCGAAGAATGGATGCGAACTAATCCGGTTCACCTAATCCACCTGGCAAGTTCGGGTATGGCACGCGGAATGACCACTCCCGTGGCTACTCTTGCCCGTCCTGAGCCGCCTCGAACCTCGTCCGTTCGCGGCCGGAGAGCTGACCTTCCAGCCGCGCAACGTTCCTCTTGTTCGGCTCCCATGACCCTCGAGGCGGGCAGCTAGGAGAACTAGGCTCTTGCGGAGTCCATGCTATAAGGGTGTATCGATGCTCGGGAGGGAAGACATGACGGATACATTGCTGGCCGGAATAGACGGCAGCGAGGACGGCAAGCGCGCGGCGGAATTCGCGGCGGCGCGGGCCAAGGCCGCCAAGGCGCGCCTCGTGGTGGCCTATGTGATCGAGTGGTCGCCCTACACCTTCAATACGCCGGAAGAGAACGAAATGCGCCACAAGCGGCGAGAGGAGGAGATCGACCGGGCCAAGGCCCAGGTTCTCGATCCTCTCGTCGCCGCGCTGAAGAGCTCCGGGATCGAGGTGCAGGGGTTGGTGCGGCACGGGCACCCGGCGCAGGTGCTGAGCGACTTGGCCGGGGAGACCGGTGCCTGCCAGATCTTCATCGGCAGGCGCGGCATTTCCAGGATGGCAGCCCTGCTGTTCGGCAGCGTTGCCGGAACGCTGGTGCAGATCTCGCCGGTTCCTGTCACCGTAGTCCCCTGAACCCATAAGGCCCTATGCCGGGCCTCCGCAGACGACTTCGTCGGGTCGCCTGCGGGAGGCCCGAGGCCACTCATACGATAAGCCTAGGGAGGCATTGATGAGACATAAACTTGCCGCCGCCTTGCCGGCGTTTTTCTGGACCCCGGCCGCGCTGGCGCAGGAAGCCCAAGAGCCAGGTATCGACGCCGTCATCAACGAGGCAATCGCGCCGATCTCCGATGCGATCGTCAGCGTGATCTTCTATTCCGTGCCGGTCTTCGGCACGCAGTTTCCCTTGATCGTGCTGTGGCTCGTCATCGCCGCGGCGATTGCCACGGTCTATTTCAAATTCATTGCGTTTCGCGCCTTCAAGCATGCCCTGGAGCTGATCCGGGGCGACTATACGGATCCCAAGGACGCCGGCGAGGTCTCCCACTTCCAGGCGCTGGCAACCGCGCTCTCGGGCACCGTCGGGCTCGGCAACATAGCGGGAGTGGCCATTGCCGTCTCCATCGGCGGGCCGGGCGCCACCTTCTGGATGATTCTGGCCGGTCTCATGGGCATGTCGCTCAAGTTCGCCGAGTGCACGCTCGGCGTCAAATACCGCAACGTGTATGCGGACGGAACGGTCTCGGGCGGCCCCATGTACTACCTGAGCAAGGGCCTGGGCGAAAAGAACATGGCCGGCCTCGGCAAGTTCCTGGCGGTGTTCTTCGCCGTCTGCTGCATCGCCGGCGCGCTGGGCGGCGGCAACATGTTCCAGGCGAACCAGTCCTTCCAGCAGATCGTGAACGTGACCGGGGGCGAGGACGGCTTCATGGCCGACAAGGGCTGGCTGTTCGGCCTGGTCGTCGCGGTCATCGTCGGGTCCGTGATCATCGGCGGCATCAAATCCATTGCCAGGGTGACCGAAAAGGTCGTGCCCTTCATGGCCGTGATCTATTGTACGGCGGCGCTGGTCATCATCCTTGCCAACATCACCGAAGTGCCGACCGCCTTCGCCGCCATCTTCACCGGCGCGTTCAGCCCGGAAGGCGTCGCCGGCGGCGCGATCGGCGCGCTCATCCAAGGGTTCAAGCGTGCCGCCTTCTCCAACGAGGCGGGCGTCGGATCGGCGTCGATCGCGCACTCGGCGGTGCGCACCAAGGAGCCGATCACCGAAGGACTGGTGGCGCTGCACGAGCCCTTCATCGATACGGTAGTGATCTGCACGATGACGGCGCTCGTCATCGTCATCACTGGTTCCTATTCCAACGAGGCGGGGATGAGCGGGGTGGAGCTGACCTCTTCGGCCTTCGAGAGCGTCTTTCCCTGGTTTCCCTACATCCTTGCCGTGGCGGTGATCCTGTTCGCCTTCTCGACCATGATCTCCTGGTCCTATTACGGCTTGAAGAGCTGGACCTATCTGGTGGGCGAGAACAAGACGGCGGAGCTCGTCTTCAAGCTCGTCTTCTGCATCTTCGTGGTCATCGGCTCCTCGATGAGCCTCGGTCCCGTGGTGGACTTCTCGGATTCCGCCATCTTCGCAATGGCGATCGCGAACATCATCGGGCTCTACATCCTGCTTCCGGTCGTCAAGAAGGACCTGGCGTCCTATTGGGCGCGCCTGAAAGCCGGCGAGATCAAGAAGTACCGGACGGCATGGCTCATCCACACCGAATGAAGCGCCGGACCGGTTTTCATTGGCGCTTGCCCGGCATCTGCCCCGGGTGCTGCCGCGGAGGAGATGCCATGACAGTGGACGAGGACCCGCCCTTCACTGTCGGCATCGCAGGAAGAGTACCTGCTGATCGATCCGGAGACTCGGGATCTCGCCGGCGATCCATCTGTGTCCGTCTTGGAGGAATGCACCCGGCGGGTGGGCGCGCGAGTGTCGCCTCTCGGCACCAATCCGCGATGCGATCCCGTGATCCGCGCCCGCCGCGCTTCGCCCTGCGCCGACATCGGTTCGATGATGTCCGGTTCCAACACCAGGAGGGTGTCGGTTGTCCCGCCTGCAACCGCCCGAGGCTTGCGCACAGCCGGGGAATGGAGTGTAACTAGCGCTCGTCACGCGCTTGGCGGATCGGCCGCCGGCGCCAGGTGAGCGGGCGCGAGACCATGAGCCATGTCTTCCATCGCCAAACCGGGCACGACTACCCCGTGGCGGCCTATGGCGAGGGGCCGTACATCGTCGATGCGGCCGGCAAGCGCTACCTCGACGCGTCTGGCGGGGCGGCGGTGTCGTGCCTCGGGCACAGCCACCCGGCGGTGATCGCGGCGATCAAGGCGCAGCTCGACAAGATCGCCTTCGCGCACACGGCCTTCTTCACCACCGAGGCCTCGGAGGCGCTGGCCGACCTGCTGGTCGAACGGGCGCCCGAGGGGCTGTCCCGCGTGCACTACGTCTCGGGCGGCTCGGAGGCCAACGAGACCGCGCTCAAGCTGACCCGCCAGTACTTCCTCGAGCTCGGCCAGCCCACGCGCCACCGCTTCATCGCCCGGCGCCAGAGCTATCACGGCAACACTCTGGGCGCGCTCGCCGTCGGCGGCAACATGTGGCGGCGCGAGCCCTACAGGCCGATGCTGATCGAGACCAGCCACATCGCGCCCTGCTACGCCTACCGCGACCAGCGGCCGGAGGAGAGCGAGGCCGACTACGGCCGGCGCGTCGCCGACGAGCTGGAGGCCGAGATCCTGCGCCTCGGGCCCGAGACCGTGGCCGCCTTCATCGCCGAGCCGGTGGTCGGCGCGACCGCCGGGGCCGTGCCGCCGGTGCCGGGCTACTTCAAGCGCATCCGCGAGATCTGCGACGCCCACGGCGTGCTCTTGATCCTCGACGAGGTGATGTGTGGCATGGGCCGCACCGGTACGCTCTTCGCCTGCGAGCAGGAGGGCGTGGTGCCGGACCTCCTGACCTGCGCCAAGGGCCTCGGCGCCGGCTACCAGCCGCTCGGCGCGGTGCTGGTCGGCGACCACGTCTACCGGGCGATCGCCGAGGGCAGCGGCGCCTTCCAGCACGGCTTCACCTACATCGGCCACCCGACCGCCTGCGCGGCGGCGCTGGCCGTGCAGCAAACCATCGAGGCCGAGGGCCTGCTCGACAACGTCCGGCGCCGGGGCGCGGCCCTCAGCCAGGCGCTGGAGGCGCGCTTCGGCAGCCACGAAAGGGTCGGCGATATCCGCGGCCGGGGCCTCTTCCTCGCCCTCGAGCTGGTGCAAGACCGGGCGAGCAAGACGCCGCCCGACCCGGCCGCCGGCCTGCCCGCGCGGATCAAGCAGGAGGCCATGGAACGCGGCCTGATCTGCTATCCGGGCGGCGGCACGATCGACGGCCGGCTGGGCGTCCACGTCCTGCTCGCGCCGCCCTTCATCATCGGCGAAGAGCACGTGAGCGAGATTGTCGACAAGCTGGCCGGCGCGCTGGAGGCAGCCTTGGCCGAGGCCGCGGCGGCCTGATGGCCGTCCGATGCCAATACTCGAAAGCCGTGACTCCTCGCCTCGCGGGCGCTCCGGCGCAGCGGGATGGCCGCTCCTTCGACAGGCTCAGGATGAGGCTTCGAGATGCGTTCTTCGAACGCTCCTCATCCTTCGACAGGCTCAGGATGAGGATGGGTGTTTCAAATCAGCACTTCACCTCATGCTGAGCTTGTCGAAGCATGTGGAGCCGCCTCTCCTCGCCCCGCCAACTCATGCTGAACCTCCTCATCCCGAGCTTGTTGAGGGACGAAGCATGGCCGTCTGATCCCCTCACCTCCGGAGCCTTGTCCATGCGCAGACTCTTTCTCTTCGTCCTCTTCCTCGGCCTGGCGGCCGGCGGCGGCGCGCGCGGCGCCGAGCGGATCGTCGTCGTCGGCACAGCCCCGGTCGCGGGGGTCTACTATCCCGCCGGCGGGGCGCTCTGCCGCCTGGTCAACCAGGCGCGCCAGGACCACGGCCTGCGCTGCCTGGTCGAAAGCACCGCCGGGTCCGATGACAACCTGCGCCGCCTGCGCGCGGGCGAGCTGGATTTCGCGCTCCTCCAGTCGGACTGGCAGTACTACGCCGGTCAGAAGGACGCCGGCGCCAAGCCCAGGGAGGGCGAGGCCAAGGAGGACGAGGCCGCGGGGAGCGAGGCCAACGTGGCCTTGCGCGCGGTGCTGTCGCTGCACGCGCAGCCGTTCACGCTTCTGGCCTCGCCGGAAAGCGATATCGCCAAGCTCGAGGACCTCAAGGGCAAGCGCGTCAACCTGGGCCCGGCGGGCTCCGTGCAGCGCGCCGCGGGAGAGGTGCTGGTCGAGGCGCTCGGCTGGAAGAAGACGGACTTCGCCGAGGTCGCCCAGATGGCCGCCGGCGAGCAGGTCGAGGCGCTCTGCGGCGGCCGGATCGATGCCTTTCTGATGCCGATCAGCCACCCGAACGGGCTGATCGGCGCGGCGACCGACCGCTGCCGGGCGCGGCTGGTCCCGGTCGAGGGCCGGGCGGTCGACCTGCTGCTGGCGACCTGGCCGTTCTACTCGCGGGCCGTGATCGCCGGCGGCACCTACCTGGCCAATCCCGGGTCCGTCCGGACCTTCGGCCTGCGGGCCACTCTCGTGACCTCCGAGAAGACGCCGGACGAGACCGTCTACCGGATCGTGCAGAGCCTTTTCGAGCAGATCGACGCCTTCCGGGCACAGCACCCGGCGCTGGCGGAACTCGAGCCCTCGGACATGGTCTCGCAAGGCAACAGCCTGGCGCTGCACGAGGGCGCGCTGCGCTACTACCGGGAACGCGGCTGGAAGTAGCAACGGTCATTTGGGGTGGTCTTTTACGGCGAACATGTGTTCAATGGACACCGCACAGGCTGCCGGAAACGCCTAAAACAAACTGGCAGGGGGACCCCAATCATGGCTTCATCCACGTTCGGCGCGCCATGCCATCTTGCGGCGTCCCATCTTGCGGCGTGGACGGCGGGCGGGACCGGCCCTGAGATCGGCCCCGCGGCCGGGACGGGAAGTTCCGTTGCCTAGCCGGCACGGCCTGTTTCGAATCATCATGCGCGGAGCGCAACATTCGCGCACAACAGCAGGGAGACGTACTCCATGAAAAAGGTAGCTTTGACCTCCGTGGCACTGGCCTTTGCCGCCGGTCTCGTCGCCGGGGCGTCCGGCGCGGCGACCGCGGCGGAGCAGCAGTTCGTCAGCATCGGCACCGGCGGCGTGACCGGCGTCTACTACCCGACCGGCGGCGCCATCTGCCGTCTGGCGAACAAGGGCCGCAAGGAGCACGGCGTGCGCTGCTCGGTCGAGTCGACCGGCGGCTCGGTCTACAACATCAACACGATCCGCGCCGGCGAGCTGGACTTCGGCGTCGCCCAGTCGGACTGGCAGTACCACGCCTATAACGGCACCGCGAAGTTCGAGGCCCAGGGCCCGTTCAAGGAGCTGCGGGCGGTCTTCTCGGTGCACGCGGAGCCCTTCACCGTCGTGGCGCGGGCCGATTCCGGCATCAAGACCTTCGACGACCTCAAGGGCAAGCGGGTCAACATCGGCAACCCGGGCTCGGGCCAGCGCGGCACCATGGACGTGGTGATGGGGGCGCTCGGCTGGTCGAAGGGCGATTTCGCGCTGGCCTCCGAACTGAAGTCCTCCGAGCAGGCCCAGGCGCTCTGCGACAACAAGATCGACGCCATGGTCTTCACGGTCGGCCATCCCTCGGGCTCGATCAAGGAGGCCACGACCTCCTGCGCCTCGGTGCTCGTGCCGGTCACCGGATCGGCGATCGACAAGCTGGTCGCGGACAACGACTACTACCGATCGGCTACGATCCCCGGCGGCATGTACACCGGTACGGCCGGCGATACTGAGACCTTCGGCGTGGGCGCGACCTTCGTCTCCTCGACCCGGGTGCCCGACGAGGTGGTCTACGTGATCGTACAGTCGGTGTTCGAGAACTTCGACCAGTTCAAGAAGCTGCACCCGGCCTTCGCCAACCTCGATCCCAAGCAGATGATCAAGGACGGCTTGTCCGCGCCGCTGCATCCCGGCGCCGTGAAGTACTACAAGGAGAAGGGCTGGATGTAAGGCCAAGGGATCGCGGGCGGAAAGCGATATGGCTTTCCGCCCGTTTTGCCTCGGCGGCGATGGTGCGATGGAACGAGAACGGCGGCTGGAGTCCGGCTTCGAAATCGGACAGGAATTCTGGGACGGCAGGATTTGAGAGTCGGTTCATCTTGCGGGGTTGTGGCGGCCGTGGCGCTCGGTGCGCTGGTGACGCTCGCCGCCGGGCCGGTACGTTCGGCGGAGATGTTCGTCGGCACCGGCAGCAAGTCCGGGGTCTACTACCAGGTCGGCCGTGCGATCTGCCGGTTGCTCAATGCCGGGACGGTGCGCCATGGCTTCACCTGCCAGCCGCTGTCGACCGCGGGGTCGATCTTCAATCTGACCAATGTCCGGGCCGGCCGGCTTCACCTCGGCGTAGCCCAGTCCGACTGGCAGTACCATGCGGTCAGGGGGACGCGGGCCTTCGATGGCATCGGTCCCGATCCCGACCTGAGGTCGCTGTTTTCGGTTCACAGCGAACCCTTTACCGTGGTGGCGCGGCAGGACGCCGGTATTCACATGTTCCGGGATCTCAAGGGCAAGCGGGTCAACATCGGCAACCCGGGCTCGGGTCAGCGGGCCACCATGGAGGTGGTCATGCAGGCGGAAGGCTGGACCAAGAGCGTCTTTTCCCTGGCCAATGACTTGCCGGCCTCGCAGCAGTCGCTGGCCCTGTGCCACGACCGGGTGCAGGCGATGGTCTATACGGTCGGGCATCCCAACGCGTCCGTGGGTCAGGCGGCGGGCCTGTGCAACGCGGTCATCGTCGAGGTCAAGAGCCCGGCGATCGACAGGCTGGTCGAGGACAATCCCTTCTATGCCTACACGGAGATTCCAGGGGGTATCTACAGCGGCAATCCCGATCCGGTGGTCACCTTCGGCGTCAAGGCCACGGTCGTGGCCTCCGCCAGGCTCGACGCGGACACCGTCTACACCGTGGTCAAGGCCGTGTTCGAGAACCTGGACCGGTTCAAGAAGATGCATCCGGCCTTCGGCGGCCTGGAGGCGGGGGGGATGGTCAAGGACGGTCTCTCGGCGCCGCTGCACGAAGGCGCCTTGCGATACTACCAGGAGCGGGGGCTCATGTAGGTTCCGGTGGCCTGGCGGGCGCCGGTGGCCGGGCACAGAGCCGACGAGGGGAAACATATGAGTGAAGACAAGACTGCCGGCAAGGCGACGGCCGACGACCAGCTGGAGGAGCTCACCACGGCGGATACCGGCGGGCGGGCTCCGGTCGGTACGGTCGGCAAGGTGCTGGCCGGCGTGGCGCTGGCCTGGTCGTTGTTCCAGCTGTGGATCGCGTCGCCCTTGCCGTTCATGGCGGCGAAATGGCTGCCGGTGCTGAACGATACCCAGACCCGCTCGATCCACCTCGCTTTCGCGATCTTCCTCTCTTTCACCGCCTTCCCGGCGCTCAAGCGGTCGCCGCGCGACCGGATCCCGGGTCACGACTGGATCTTCGCCGTCGTCGGCGCGTTCTGCGGCGCCTATCTGTTCCTGTTCTACGAGGCACTATCGGAGCGGCCCGGGCAGCCGACCGGCATGGACCTCTGGGTCGCCGGAATCGGCATGCTGCTGCTGCTGGAGGCCACGCGCCGCGCCCTGGGGCCGCCGCTGATGGTCGTCGCCACGGTCTTCCTGGCCTACGTGTTCTTCGGCGATCAGCCCTTCGTCCCCGAGGTGATTCAGTGGAAAGGCGCGTCCTACTCCAAGGCGATGTCGCATCAGTGGCTGGCCACCGAGGGCGTGTTCGGCATCGCCCTCGGCGTGTCGACCAGCTTTGTGTTCCTCTTCGTGCTGTTCGGGGCCCTGTTGGACAAGGCCGGGGCCGGCAACTATTTCATCAAGGTGGCCTTTGCCCTGCTCGGGCACATGCGCGGGGGGCCCGCCAAGGCGGCCGTGGTGTCTTCGGGCATGACCGGGCTGATCTCGGGGTCCTCGATCGCCAACGTGGTGACCACGGGGACCTTCACGATCCCGCTGATGAAGCGGGTCGGCTTCCCGGCCGAGAAGGCCGGCGCCGTCGAGGTGGCGGCCTCCACCAACGGCCAGCTCACGCCGCCGATCATGGGCGCCGCGGCCTTCTTGATGGTCGAATACGTCGGCATCTCCTACATCGACGTGATCAAGCACGCCTTTCTGCCGGCGATCATCTCCTACATCGCCCTCGTCTACATCGTTCACCTCGAGGCTTGTAAGGCCAACATGCGGGGGCTGCCGCGGCGGACCTCGCGGCCCTTCGTCTATTCCTTGCTGTCCTTCGGTTTCACCGTATTGGGCCTGATCATCCTGACCGGCGCCGTCTACTACGGCATAGGCTGGGTCAAGGTCGCCTACGGCGACATGGCGCTCTCGATCGTCCTGGGCTTCATCCTGGTGACCTACGTCGGTCTGCTCTGGTACGCGACGCGGTTCCCGGAGCTGATCGTCGACGATCCGAACTCCGCGGTGGTCGAGCTTCCGGAAGCCGGGCCGACGATCAAATCGGGCCTCTATTTCCTGCTGCCGGTCGTGGTGCTGGTCTGGTGTCTGACGGTCGAGCGCTTCTCGCCGGGGCTGTCGGCCTTCTGGGCAACCGTGTTCATGACGTTCATCGTGGCCACCCAGCGTCCGCTCCAGGCGGTGTTCCGCGGCCGGGGGCAGGTCCAGGGGGCGATCACCCAGGGCCTCCGGGAGCTGTTGGACGGGCTGATCGCGGGCGCCCGCAACATGATCGGCGTCGGCGTCGCCACGGCGGCCGCGGGCATCGTGGTCGGCACGGTAACGCTCACCGGCATCGGCCTGGTGATGACCGAATTCGTCGAGTTCATCTCCGGCGGCAACCTTATGCTGATGCTGCTGTTCACCGCGTTCATCAGCCTGATCCTCGGCATGGGCCTGCCGACGACCGCCAACTACATCGTCGTCTCGACCCTGATGGCGCCGGTCATCGTCACGCTGGGCGCGCAGTCCGGCCTCATTGTCGAGCTGATCGCGGTACACATGTTCGTCTTCTATTTCGGCATCCTCGCCGACGACACGCCGCCGGTCGGTCTCGCGGCCTTCGCCGCGGCCGCCATCGCCCGCAGCGACCCGATCAAGACGGGCATACAGGGGTTCATGTACGATATCCGCACGGCGATCCTGCCGTTCCTGTTCATCTTCAACACCGACCTTCTGCTGATCGACGTCACCCTGTGGCAGGCCATCGCGGTCTTCGCGGTCGCCACGGTGGCCATGCTGTCCTTCGCGGCCGCGACCCAGGGGTATTTCATCGTGCGCAGCCGGATCTGGGAATCCCTGGCGCTGGTGTTGGTCGCCTTCACGCTGTTCCGTCCGGGCTTCTGGCTGGACAGGATGCAGCCGCCGTTCGAGACGGTTCCCCCTGTCCAGCTGGCCGAGGTGGCGTCGGGGGCGCCGGCGCATAGCGAGCTGCGCCTGAAGGTCGAGGGCGAGGACCTGACGACCGGGGGGATGGTCTCCAAGACCGTTCTGCTGCCCTTGGGCTCGGTCGGCGACGGCGTGGCCCGCTTGGCGGAGAACGCCGGGATCGAGGTGCGCGAGGAGGACGGCAAGATCCTGATCGACAACATCACCTTCGGCAGCCCGGCCGAACAGGCGAAACTGGATTTTGACTGGGAGATCACGACCGTCGAGCTCCCGGCCTCGCGGATGCCCAAGGAGGTCTTCTACATCCCGGCCTTGGCCCTGCTCCTGTTCGTCTACTACCTCCAGCGCCGGCGCCGGCCGGGCGAAAAATCCGCCGCGACCGCCGGGGCCGGCGCCTGACCCGAAGGAGTCCCTAGACCATGTACAAGGAGATCCTGCTGCCGATCGATCTGAACGACCCCGTGACGCAGGAAAAGGCCGTCAGCACGGCGATCGAATACGCGAAGGCCTTCGGGGCGCGGCTTCACGCCGTGACCATTGTGCCGGACCTGGGGGTGGGCGTGGTCGGCACCTTCTTCCCCGAGGACTATGCCCAGAAGGCCAAGGCGGCGGCCGAGGCCGAGCTGCGCGACTTTGTGAAGCGGCGCGTGCCCGACGGGGTCGTGGCCGAGCACGCGGTGGCGCTGGGCACGATCTACGAGGAGATCATCGAGTACGCCAAGGAGATCGGCGCCGACCTGATCGTCATGGGCTCGCACCGCCCGGAGCTGAAGGACTATCTGATCGGGCCGAACGCCTCGCGGGTGGTGCGCCACGCCGACTGCTCGGTCTTGGTCGTGCGCGGCTAGCCAAGCGGGATCGGCGCATGGGGACCGCATGGCCCCTGGGCCGGCTGGCTGCCGTCGTGCTGCTCCTGGCGCCGGTCCCCGCCTGCGCGGCCGACGCGAGACCGGATGTACCGTTACCGGAGCTTGTCGCGGTCCCGGCGGGGCCCTATATCGCGGGCTCGGACCGGGACGAGCGGGAAATGGCCTACCGGCTGGACGAGGCCGCTTACGGCCACGGACGCACCCGCGAATGGAAGTGGTACGAGAACGAGCCGGCCCGCGGGCGCCGCGAGACCGGCGCCTATCGGATCACCCGGACGCCGATCACCAATGCCCAGTACGCCGCCTTCGTGACCGCCACCGGACACCGGCCCCCGGACGTCGACCCGGCGACCTGGGCCGGCTATCGCCTGATCCACCCCTACGAAAGAACACGCCGCCACGCGTGGCGGGACGGCCGGCCGCCGCCGGGGCGCGACGACCATCCGGTGGTGCTGGTCAGCCACGCCGATGCCGGGGCCTTTGCCGCCTGGTTAACCGAGGAGACCGGCCGGGTCTGGCGGCTGCCGCTCGAGGCTGAATGGGAGAAGGCGGTGCGCGGCAGCGATGGCCGGGTCTTTCCCTGGGGCGACGGCTGGGACCCGGACCGGGTCAACAGCCACGATCGGGGCCCTTTCGACACCCTGCCGGTCGGCAGCTTTCTCGCGGGCGCCGGTCCCTTCGGCCTTCTGGACGGGGCGGGCCAGGTCTTCGAGTGGACCGCCACGCCGGCCCGCACTGGGCGCTACCTGGTCAAGGGCGGATCCTGGGACGACAGCGGATGCGGTATCTGCCGCCCGGCAGCGCGGCACGGCCGCCCCGCGGAGATCAAGCACATTCTGATCGGCTTTCGGCTGGTTGCAGAGTAACACGAGTATCGGGCCTTTCCATTCGGAGCATCTCACGGCATTTTGAAGCGGTGCCGGATTGGCCGGGCCCCGGGGAAGGCCAATCTTACAGAGACTGTGCATGACAGCGCGACAAGGGGGTGCGATGCGGATCGTGGAAGCCGTCAAGGCCGTGGAAATCCAGAGCGACGTCGATTATGCCGCCCTGCCGCAGGAGGAGCTCGAGGCCATGGCCGCGGCGGGCCGGGAGATCTTGGAAATCCACCGGATCCTGGCCAAGACCGAGGACAACGTGGCGGGCGAGTTGCTGCGCGGCAACGACACCTTTTACGAGTGGGACCATTACCCGAAAGGCGACGTCTACGACAAGGAGACCCACGCCCAGTATTACTACCATGCCCATCCCCTCGACGAGCGGTTCGAGAACGAGCACGGCCATTTCCACACCTTTCTCAGGCCCAAGGGTATGCCGCCGGGCATTCGCCCCGCCGAGGTGCCGGGCGCGGAACCGCCGAAGGACCCGAACGACGCGCTCAGCCACCTGATCGCCATTGCCATGGACAAGACGGGCATCCCCTTCCGGTTGTTCACGGTCAACCGCTGGGTGACCGGCGAGGTGTGGTACACGGCCGCGGACGTCGCCGCCCTGCTGGACTACTTCAAGATCGATCACGCCCAGCCGTCGTGGCCGGTGAACCGTTGGATCACGGCCATGGTACGGCTGTTCAAGCCGCAGATCGTCGAGCTGCTGCAGGCCCGCGACCGGACCGTCGACGCCTGGAAAGGCAGTCACCCCGAGGTTGACGTATACGAGGACCGCGACCTCGAGCTGACCTCCTGTCTCGAGATCTCGATCGAGGACCAGACCCGCGCGGTGGCCCGCGCGCTTCTGGATCGGGGGTAGCGTATCGGTTGTATCGAAGGCCTGCTTGGCAATCGATTTCGATTCAAACCTGGAAAAATGTCCGATATTTGGCTGCCCGTTAAACAAAGGTTAAGCCTCTCGGCCCCATAATTAGCGCATGTTTTGACCGGTGCGGTTGCCAGGCTGCAGGCAGTCCGGGCCCGCAGCCCGGCAACCCGTATTCCGAGTGTTGTTAAGGAAAGCGATGACCTCCAGGCTCTCTAAGGCCGACGTGGCCCGTCTACTGGCCGATCCCACGCCCGAGGCGCGTGTGGATACGGCCACCAAGGTCGCCGCCGAGTTCGGTGGGCAGAAACTGAAGGACAACGAACGCGAAATCGCGAAGCAGATCTTCCGCGTCATGGTCAAGGACGCGGAGGTCCGGGTCCGCGAGGCGCTTTCCGTTCACCTCAAGCTGTCACCCGACCTGCCTCACGACGTGGCTCTGTCCCTGGCCAAGGACGTCGATTCGGTGGCGCTGCCGATGTTGTCGTTCTCGGAAGTGCTGACGGACGACGACCTGATCGAAATCGTGCGCGGCCCGAGCGCCGCGAAGCAGGTGGCCGTCGCCCAGCGCCCGCGCGTATCTTCGCAGGTCGCCGGCGCGCTGATCGACACCCGCAACGAAGTGGCGGTGGCGCGCCTCGTGGCCAACGAGGGCGCCGAGCTGGACGAAGGCTCGCTCGGGCGGGTCATGAAGGAGTATGAGGAAAACGAGGAGATATCGGATATCCTCGTGCGGCGGCCCGATCTGCCGGCGGCCCTTTCCGAGCAGTTGGTCAACGCGCTCAGCCGTAAGATCGAGTCCTATCTGGTCGAGAAGCACGACCTGCCGGCCGATGCCGCGGCGACCCTGATTCTCCAGGTGCGCGAGCGGGCGACCATGAGCCTGCTGAGCGAAGGTTCGAGCGACGACGAGCTCGAACGCCTGGTCGAGCAGTTGCAGGTCAATGGCCGGCTGACGCCCTCGTTGGTCCTGCGCGCGCTGTGCATGGGCGACATGAACTTCTTCGAGGCCGCGATGGCGCGTCTCGCCAGCATTCCGGTGCAGAACGCCCGGATCCTGATCCACGACAAGGGCACGCTGGGCCTCGAATCGATCTATCTCCGGGCCGGCATGCCCGAACGGCTGTTCATGGCCGTGCAGGCGGGCGTGGAGGTCGCCAACGAGACCCAATATGACGGCGGCGAAAACGACCGGCAGCGCTATGTCGAGCGCATGCTCGAGCGGATTCTGACCCAATGGGAGGACCCGAGCGAGCGCATCGGCGAGGACGACATCGAGTACCTGATGAACAAGCTCCAGCAGCTGGCCGCGTGAGTTGCTCGGCCCTTGGGCTTGGGCGGCGAGGATCGGCCGCTTAGCGCAGTCGCTTGGCAGATGAACCGCGCCGCGCCGTAACTCATACCACGCAGGGTCGCCGGTCCGGGGACCCGATAACGCGAGCAGCGGGCAAGTAAACCGCCGCGGTCGTGCCTTTGCCTTCGGCGCTTTCCAGACGCAGGCTGCCACCATGTAGCTCGGCAAGTCCCTTGACGAGTGGTAAGCCAAGTCCCGTTCCCTCATACTTTCGGGACAACGGGCTTGCGATCTGCTGAAACGGTTCCAGGATCCGCGGCATATCTTTTGGGTTTATGCCGATTCCGGTGTCCGTGACCAAAAAAACAATCCCGCCGTCTTTGGCGCGCTGCGCTGTTACACTCACCCTGCCGACTGCTGGGGTAAATTTGATGGCGTTGTAAAGCAGGTTGAGAACGATCTGCTTTAGTTTTAGCTCGTCGGCGCGCAACTTGGGCAGGTCCTCTGCGCAACTAATGGAGAGCGTGACTCTGGCTTTCTCCGCGCGGTCTTGAACCAGTTTCTGGCAGGCAGTGAGAACATCGCTGACAGTGACGACCTGGTCCCGTAATTTCAGTTGACCAGCTTCCACTTTGGAAAGGTCGAGTATGTCATTGATAAGCCCCAGTAGATGGCTGCCACTCGAATGGATGTCTTCAGCGTAATCCTTGTATCGCTCGCTCCCAATCGCGCCAAAGACCTCTCGTATCATCACTTCAGAAAATCCGATCACGGCATTCAGCGGTGTTCGCAGCTCATGGCTCATATTGGCAAGAAATTCGGATTTGGCCCGGTTTGCTGCCTGGGCTTCGTCGCGTGCGGTGGCCAGATTGCCCGCCAGATCCTTGAGCTCCTCACTCTTGCGCATCAGACGTTGGCGCGTCTCCAACAACTCGATCACCTTCTCGCGCATGCGCTCCTCGCTTTCGCGCAGCGCCTTTCGTGTCCGCGATTCCTCGGTTACATCGGCGAAGGTTTCAACAGCGCCGCTGTCGTCGAGTGGTTGGTGAATCACCTCTATCACCCGGCCATCCGTGAAATTCAGATAGAACGTGCATCGCGCGCGACTGGCAGCCTGTCTCAGTCTTTCCTCGACGAGCAATTTGGCCTCTGGGTTGCCGTCACTCTCCGCACTGAAACTGGATAGCATTTGATCGCGAACGGTAATGCCGGGCTTGGCCAAATCGTGCGCCAACCCGAAGATTTCGGCATAGCGCCGGTTGGAGAGAATGATCTTCTGCTCAGCGTCGAGAAGGCATAGCCCGTGGGTCATGTTGCTCAGCGCAATGTTGAGCTGACCAATGGCTTGTCCCAGCTCGGTGTTGGCGCTCTCCAATTGGGCTTTGGCCAGCTCCAATTCCTTCTCGCGCCGCTTGAGGTCCGTAACGTCCGAGTAGACGATTGCTGTGCTTCCATCGAAGGTGCGCCGTTCGTGAACCAGAATCCAACGGTTGCCGGAGAGCCGCCGCTCGGCCGAAGATTCGGGAAGCTCATGATTCGCCAGGCGCTCAAACACCATTGCCTCCAGCGATTCGCCGGATGCACCGGTCCCGCTGCGTTCGATCTCTGCGCGCACGATGGCCTCGTAGCTGGCCCCTGGCACCGCGAATTGCCTAAGGCCCGGGTCGAGTTCCAAATAGACGCTGTTGCAGATGACCAGTCGATCGTCGGGGTCGAACAGAACAAAGCCTTGAGAAATGCTCTCGACGATGACCTTTCGAGTGTGGCTTGCTGCGAGTGCGGTCGCAAACTCTGCCTTCTTGATTCGCGTGGCATCGAGGATGACCCCGTCCCACAATACGGAGCCGTCGGGCAGGCGGTGGGGCCGTGCAATGGCGTGGGTCCACTTCTCCTCGCCGTCCCGGGTGATGATCTGCGCCTCGACATCCCACATCGAGAGCTCCCGCGAGGCCTTGAGCAGGCGCTCCCTGAAGGTGGCGCGGTATTCCGGTCCGTGGCAGTCGAAGAGCGCCTGCGGGTTGGCCAGGACCTCCTCGGCCGAGACCCCGAAAATGTCCTTGGCGCCCTCGCTGATGTACGTGTAGCGGATGTCGCCGTCGGGGGTGACGAGCCTCCGATAGACCACGCCCGGGATCGACGCGGCAAGTGACGCAAAGCTCTTGTTGGCGGATTCAAGAGCGCGTTCTCGGCCGACCGATTCGATTCCGAATGCGGTGAACGAAGCCATTGCATCCATGAGGCGATAGTCACCGACGACAAGCTGGTGCGATTGCCTGTAGTGCAGCGCCAAGACGCCCAGCACCTGGTCCGCTCGATCCAGGATCGGCTGTGCGCAGGTGGCGCGCAGGTTACTCGCTAGGGCGAGCCCACGAAATTCGGGCCAACGGTCGTCCGCCTCCAAGTTGGCCACATCGATTCTGATGCGGCTGAAGGCCGCAGCGTGAAAGGGGCTCCCATCGGGGCCGATTTCGGAGCCGTCGATAATTCGCGCATAGTCGGCCGGGAGGCTTGGCGCCGCGCCGTGGCGCAGGACTTTGGCTTCGGGGTCAAGAAGGTGAATGGAGCAGAGCGCTGGCTGTGCGATTCGCTCGACGAGCAAGGCGATGTGCCGCAACACGAGATCCAGGCTGGCGCCGCTGGCGATGAGCTCGAGCGCCTCGCTCTGCCCTTGGAGCAGATCGTCGAAGCGGCTGGCCCCGAAGGCATCCGGCAGTGCTTCCAGAGCGGTGGCGGCCGAGGACGCGGTCGACCGACTCGAGGCGGCGACACCATCTCCGTTCAAGGAGTGCGCAGAGGAACCTTGCTCCGGCTCTGCCGCGTTGGCTGGCGTGAATTTCTTCAAGGGGTTCCTTGACGCCATCCCGCGGTGTCCCTTCCTCCGTTCCCTGGCCATTGCCCGCCGGCCTGCGCACCCAAGCCTTCCTTGCCCCATGACTATTGAACGGGAGTGCCTGCGACGTAGCCTTGACTTGTGCAGATTAAGTCAAGAAAGCTTAAAATTAGGTTATTCAAACGGACTATCCGTCGATGGAATCCTGATTGACGGCTGTTTGCCCGGCCTTCGATCCGCCGCGCCAGGGCCTCTGGATCTCTCTGTTCTTGTTAATCCCCGGCACATAAGATACTGAGAACTCTCACATAAATTACCGTGCGCCGGTTCTGAGGAGATGAGCTCGAGCGGTGATCGCGAGCATCTTCACTCGTCACGACACGTCATGGTGCCGGGCGCGTGCAGTGTTTCAATCTTAATTATTAATTCAAAATGACTGCAATAGACTACAAAATGTACTTGAGATGGAGGGCGGCTTTAAGAACAAACTTAGTGGTAACTGAGGCAATGACAGACGGCGATTTAGAATCATTGATCGATAGGATTCAGCG
Source organism: Rhodospirillales bacterium (assembly GCA_029859805.1). GTDB lineage: Bacteria > Pseudomonadota > Alphaproteobacteria > Kiloniellales > JAKSDN01 > CAMYKD01. Next base: position 19,911 of record JAOUCL010000026.1, read on the forward strand.
GTTGGAGGACCAAAGGTCCGCCCTGAATGGTGACATTCATGATCTCTTTGCAGCAGCCAAGGCGATCGGATTCGACACCAAAGTGATGCGCCAAGCCATCAAGCTCCGCAGGCGGGAGCTTGCCGCACGCGAATCGCAAAGGAACGTGCTTGATACCTACAACGAAGCGGTGGGGATAGGAATGCACGAATCCTGGTTCTAGGCACAGTCTGCGGATGCCGACGAAGGCTCCCGAACAGGTGTTGGATTTCGAACCGCGTTCGTCCGGTGGGGTCTCGTTGAGCCGCTGGTCGGGCCCAGGCAGCCCTACAATGTCCCCCTAGGGCGCATTTCCCAGCAGACGATCATGCGCTGCTTCGCATCCGGCGCGGCCGTCCTGAACCGACCCTCCGCGCCGGATGCGGCGCCGAGAGCCGGTCGGGTTTCGTTCGAATGATCGAGGCGGCGAGCTCCGCATAACAAGAACCATACCGATTCATCGGGATTTTCCAACTTCATGTTAACCACAAAAATAAGTAAAATTAACAATTCGTGTTAAGAGAAATTTAGTCCAATTTTAACGATCTCTTACTATTTTCTCAATATCTGGAAACGGCACACGCAGGGCGGCAATGTCTTTACTACAATCATATGACACCAGCACGGTAGTGGACTTTACGTCAACCGACGAGCAGCCACGCCGATCAAGCAGGGTTGATGAACTCGAAAGCCAAATCGCTCAACTGATGGAGCGCATGCGGATCGCCGTTATCTATGGTGGCGACAAGACCGCAGAGGGAGCGGTCATCAACCAGACCTATAATCCGCGATCCTGGAAGAGCTATCAGACCGTTGCCGAGGATATAGCGGGCGCACTCAGACGAATCGGCTTCCGCCATGTGCACCTGATGTCGGAGGACATGCAACTCGGCAATCGTCTGGCGGAGTCAGGCATTCACATGGCCTGGCTCAACACCGGCGGTGTCCAGGGCCTCAACCCCATGGCGCACGCGGCCGCGATGCTCGAAATGTGCGGCATTCCTTACGTCGGCCACGATCCCCTCTCTGCAGGCATGCTCGACAACAAGCATGTCTTCAAGCGCGAACTCCAGGCCTTGGATATCCCCAATGCTCCCTTCGTGCTGTGTCATTACGGTAGCGGCCCCTTCCGCCCCGAGGCGGATATCCGGTTCAAACGCATCTTCGGAGATTACGCTGGACCCTTTGTGGTCAAGCCGGTTTCCGGGCGCGCTTCACTGCACGTGCACTTGGTGGGCAGAACCAGTGACCTAAGTGACGCCGTGGCCGAGGTCCAGCGTGCGACCGATAATCACGTATTGGTCGAGAGATTCCTTCCGGGCCGTGAGTTCTGCATCGCTGCCTGTGGTCCAGTGACCGCGCATGGCGGAAAATTGAGACGCCATCACGAGCCGTTCGTCTTTGCGGCGGTCGAACGCATTCTTGCTCCGAACGAAATGATTTTCACCTCCATGGACGTGCGGCCCATCACCCTCGACCGTGTTCGACGGCTCGATCCTGTCAGCGACGCATGCCATCTCTCGACTCTGGAAAAGTTGGCGCGGAAAGTCTACCGCGAGCTCAATCTCGAGTCTCTCATTCGGTTGGACGTCCGCATCGACTCCGATGGGGTGATGGAGATTCTCGAATGCAATCCAAAGCCGGACCTCAAGTTTCCAACCCCTGAAAGGCTCAGTCTGGTCTGCGCAAATCTGGCGGCGCACGGGATGGGTTACGACGACTTGATCTTGTCCCTGATCGCTGACCGCATCGATCTCCTGTTAAGCCAACGGCGGCGAGCCGTCACGCATCTGACCGCTCTTTTGGATAGGCCGTGAGATAGACCGCGGGCTGATAGGCGCAAAAATGAGACCCAAGAGGACATTCAGGCGGCACCTGATCGATGCCGGGACAATGTTCCTGGTGTCCGGCCTGTCGCTGTTGCTCCTCATGTATGTGGGTTTCGGCGAAGCGCAGCGCACTTACCAGCAGTTCCATATCGAGAAGCTCGCGGCCCAGGCCCGGGTCGTTCAAAACGCCATGGCGACCTTCTTGCGGCCGGGTCTGCCCATGCGGCAGTTTGTCGGCTTTGCGACCTTGACCGAGCCCATTCTGGCTTCGGACCAGGCGATTGCCGCCATGACCGCCTTCGACCGCCGTGGGCACCCGATCTTCGTCAGCGGAGTTGAAACGATTGCTCTTCTGCCAGCCAACGCCGCGACTTCGAGCAGCGAGGCGAAGAGCTACGAACTGCGCAAGAACGACCAATACTTCCAGGTTATTTTGCCCTTGCAGAGCCGCTTCGAGCCTGTAGGTAATCTCGCAATCACGATGCCGCGCTCCGTGGTCACAGAACGCGTGCAAGCCAGTTTCCAGCCTCTGCTCTTCACTGCGATCGGACTGTCGGCGGCCTTTGCTCTATTCGCCTCGATCGCGGCGCCCAGGCTCCGGAACCGGCGGGCACCCTGGCTGCAGATCGTCTACGGCTTGACGTTTCTCGTGATGGCCGCCGCCGTCATCGGCACCCTGATTTCGCTTTACTCGGATGGAGCCCAGGCGAAAACCAAGGCGCTGGCGAATTCCCTGGGGCAGCGTTTGTCGGATATTGTCGAATTCAATCTCAATATTAACGAGATCTATGGTCTCGATCGTACCTTTGGGGATTACAGTCGACTGAATCCGGATATCAGTGCCGCGGGCCTGAGCGTCAACGGGGTTACCTTGATCCACACCGATGCCGGCCAAGTCGGCCGGCCCTGGGTAACCAGTAATCTCACCTACGAGTACGTGGTCCACCTCACACCGCCAGGCAGCGTCCGCGATATTCGCGTCGCCGTGGCCGTGCCCACGAACGTCGTCTTGAGACGAATTGTGAGGAGCGTGAAGAACTTCACGGCCCTGTTCGTTGCCTCGGCCTTTCTTGCCGGGCTTTTTCTGCAACTCGCCGGTTCTGTGCAGCGTTCCCACGATCGAGAGGATTTGTCGGGGTCCGATCCCTTTGGCCAGGGCGACGACGATGCGGCGCTTGATCTCGTGAAGCCGGTCTTCTTCGTCGCGGTCTTTCTCGAACATCTGAACTATGCGTTCTTGCCGCAGTTCATGTATCAGGTGGTCGCCACGGCGGGCCTATCCGAAGGCTACGCGTCGGCACCCTTCATGGCCTACTATCTTTGCTTCGCTCTAGCCCTGATCCCATCCGGACATTTTGCTCAGCACAAGAGCGCGCGACCTTTGATGTATGTGGGTCTGGCGCTAGCCGGTGCCGGATTGATGATCATGGCCGTCTGGGCCGACTTCTACTTCATGCTGTTGGCGCGATCGATCTCTGGAATCGGTCAAGGCATGCTGTTTATCGGGGTACAGTCCTACATCCTGACGATGGCCTCTCCGGACAAGAAGACCCGCGGTGCCGCAATAATCGTATTGGGGTTCCAGGGCGGGATGATTTCCGGCATGGCGGTCGGCTCGCTGCTCGTCGCCTACATGGGGCCCATGGGTATCTTCAATCTGAGTGGCATGATCGCCTTCATCCTGGCTCTGTACGCGATCTTCGTGGTTCCCGTTGCCCGTCGGCCGGCACAGACGGGTATCCATGTCGGATTCACGTTGGGTCAGCTCGCCGGCAATTTGGGCAGAGTCTTGCGCAGTCTGGACTTCCTGAAAACGATGTTCCTGATCGGCATCCCGGCCAAAGCGGTGCTGACCGGGGTCGTCATCTTCGCGCTGCCGTTGATCCTGGCTCAGAGGGAATATGCCCAGGAGGACATAGGACAGATCATCATGATCTATGCTGCCGGCGTGGTTCTGGCCAGCACCTACGTATCGCGTCTGGTGGACCGTACGGGCCAAACCTATGCAATACTTTTTTGGGGCGCCGCCATCAGCGGCGTTGGATTGCTGTTGATCGGGCTGATCGACTTGTCGCCGTCGGGTGTCGGCGCAACAAGTTCAATGCTCGTTACGGCAACATTGATAGTCGGTGTCGCTACCCTGGGCATCGCCCACGGCTTCATCAACGCGCCGGTCGTCACACATGTGGCTGATTCAGAGCTCGCGACGAAGATCGGCGCGAGTTCCCTAACCGCCACATATAGGTTCCTGGAACGCCTCGGGCACATCGCAGGTCCGATCATAATCGGTCAGCTGTTCCTGCTCTGGGGTCAGAATGCCTCGATATTAGCCTGGGTCGGCGTGGCTATCCTGCTGTGTGGGCTCCTGTTCCTGTTTCCGGCCTTCCCGGGGCAGGGCAAGACAGCCAATCGGGAGACAGTGTAATGAATTGGAACATCCGGATGCTTAGGCCAAACATCCTGGGATTGATCGCGGCTGCGCTCTTGACCGCAGGTGTTCTCGGCGAATCTTCACGCGCCGCGGAACCCAGCTACAGCGCTTGGTTCAAGCCGGCCGAAAACTCGAAACGGTCCTGGAGTTTCGCGGAGGTCGAGGGTGATTCCTACAGCTTGACGATTCAACGCAAGCAGGCCGGGCCCACGGAACCTCGCCGGCGGATCATGGTTCTCTTCCCCCGCCGGTCTTCGGCCTACGATATCGCCATGGACCAAATTCTTCAGGTGTTCGAGGAAAAGAACATCCGCGCCGAATTCACCCTGGTCAACTTCGACAACGATCACGCGCGCGGAAACAAGGCCCTGCAAATGGCCGACCAGGGCGGATTCGACTTGGTCTTTTCGATGGGCTCGCAATCCACAGCCTGGCTTTGGGAAAACTACCGCGGCGGAGCCGTTCCCGTGATTTCCGTCTGTTCCAAGGATCCCGTGGTGTTGGGACAGGCTCGAGACTACGAGAGCGGTACCGGCACCAACTTCGCCTTCACCTCGCTCAACATGCCAATCGAAGTGCAGATGGCCTACGTGCTCGAACTAAAACCCAATCTCAAGAACCTGGCGATCTTGGTCAATAGCCAGAACATCAGTGCCATGCAAACACAGGCCAAGCCAATTGCCGACTATGCTCGCATGAGCGGCATTCGCGTATTGGAAGTCGATGTTGAGGATCCGAAGCATGCTGGTGAGGAACTGGCTTACAAGGTTCGCGATGCCGTTCGCACCATGCGGAAGAACGACCCCACGCTCGATAGCAGTGTCTTCTGGATTACCGGCAGCACCGCCGTGTTTCGGGAAATCAGGGCGATCAACGCGAACTCGGACCGCGTTCCCGTGCTTAGCGTCGTGCCCGAAGTGGTGAAGGAGAGCGAAGACAGCGCCGTCCTGTCGATTGGGATCAGTTTCCAAAGCAACGCGCATTTGGCCGCAGTCTACGGCGCCGACGTGCTGGAGGGCCGAGCCAAGGTGGGCGACTTGAAGGTCGGCATCGTCTCGCCGCCGGACATCGCCATCAACTTCCTCAAGGCGCGCGAAATCGGACTTGAGGTCCCATTCAGCTTCTTCGAGAGTGCCAGCTTCGTCTATGACTATGACGGGCGACTCGTGCGGAACAACGGCAAGGCGGTCGTGCCCGTGAATTGACCGCCAACGGGCCGTCGCCAATTTCAGGGCCGGCACCGGCCGGCTCAATTCAGCAGGGTCCTGGGCAGCCAGAGGGCGATGTCGGGGAAGGCTATGACCAGGCCGAGGCCGATCAGCTGTATGATCACGAAGGGAACGATGCCCTTGTAGATCTGCTGGATCTTCACCTCCGGCGGCGCCACCCCCTTCATGTAGAACAGGGCGAAGCCGAAGGGCGGGGTGAGGAACGAGGTCTGCAGGTTGACCGCGAGCAGGATGGCGAACCAATAGACCACTTCGAACTTGTCCACGTGATCGCCGAAATCGAGCAGCTCGATGATCGGCGAGAAGACCGGCAGCACGATCAAGGTGATCTCGATCCAGTCGAAGAAGAAGCCGAGGAAGAACACCAGCCCCATGAGGACCAGGAGCAGTCCCCATGAGCCGAGGCCCATGGCCTCGACCGTGCCGATCACGATATCGTCGCCGCCCAGCGCCCGGAACACGTAGGAGAAACAGGTCGCGCCGAGGAAGATGCCGAACAGCATGCCCCCGGTCAGCGCCGAGCGCTCGGCGACTTCGCGCAGGACGTAGAAGCTCAGCTTCCGGTTGACGGCCGCGAGCAGGATGGCGCCGGCCGCCCCGACGCCCGCCGCCTCGGTCGGGGTCGCCCAGCCGAACAGGATCGAGCCGAGCACGAGAAAGACCAGAAAGATCGGCGGAACGAAGCTGCGCAGCACCATGACAGCCAGCTCGCCGCGGCTCCCCGGCCCGACGTCCGCGGGCAGGGGCGGCGCCAACCGGGGCCGAAAACCGCAGACCACCACGATGAAGAGCACATAGAGCCCGGCCAGGATCAGCCCCGGAAAGACCGCGGCGACGAAGAGGTTGCCGACCGAGCGGGCCAGCAGGTCGGCCATGATCACCAGCATGATCGAGGGCGGGATCAGGATGCCCAGGGTGCCCGAGGCGGCGATCGTGCCGGTGGCGAGCGGTATGTTGTAGTTCCGCTGTACCATGACCGGCAGGGCCAGCAGCGTGATCATCACGACAGAGGCGCCGATGATGCCGGTGGTCGCCGCCATGATGGTCCCCATCAGGGTCACGGAGAGGGCCAGTCCGCCCGGCACGCGGCGCAGCAGGACCTGGAGGCTGTGCAACAGGTCGGCGGCCACGCCGCTGCGCTCCAGCATGGTGCCCATGAAGATGAACATGGGGATCGCGGTGAGCACCAGGTTCTCGGAGATGCCGCCCCAGATGCGCGGCGCGATGTTGACGACCTGAATGAACGAGAAGACGTCGAGATACATCCCGATGAAACCGAAGGCGAGACCGATGCCGCCCAGGACGAAGGCCACGGGATAGCCGCTGAACAGCAGCATGCCCAAAGCGGCGAACATGAACAGCGGCAGGTAGTCCTCGATATAGAAGGAGTCCATTACCGGGGCCCGCCTTCACTGCCGCCGAGCTTTTCGATCGAAACGTCGGCGATATGCTCCGCCTCGGCCGCCTCCACGTCGTGCACCTTCCGGCCGAGGTCCGGCGGACCGAACAGCTCGATCAGCTTGCGGATCACCACGACCAGCCCGCTGAGCGCCAGCAGACTGAACCCGATCGGGA
>JAOUCL010000190.1 GCA_029859805.1 Rhodospirillales bacterium
GTCGCTATGGACGCCGACGGCGATCTTGTTGTGGTCTGGTCAAGCTTTGACCTAGGTGGAGACGGGGTAGGCGTCTTGGCTCAGCGCTATCAGGGTGACGGGCCGGTGCCCAGCGACTTCACGGTGGACGGCCGTTCGGACATCCTATGGCGGCATGCCGATACCGGGAATGCAATCCTCTGGCAGATGAACGGGTTCGCCAAGGAGACCTCGGCCTCGATCGGCGCGCCGGGCACCGATTGGGAGGTCGCGGGGATCGCCGACTTCAACGCCGACACCAAGGCCGACATTTTGTGGCGCAATACCGCGACCGGCGGCACGGTGATCTGGCAGATGGACGGGTTCACGAAGAGCGCCGCGGCCGGGATCGGCGCGCCGCCTCTGGTCTGGCAAGTGGACGGCACGGGCGACTTCGACGGCGACGACCATGCCGACATCCTTTGGCGCAATACGAGCACCGGCGCCGCACTGATCTGGCAGATGGACGGGTTCGTCAAGGAGGCAGTGGGCGGGATCGGCACGGTGCCCCTCGCCTGGCAGGTTGCCGGCATCGGCGATTTCGACGCCGACGCCAAGTCGGACATCCTGTGGCGCAACACCGGCACCGGCGCCGCGGTGATCTGGCAGATGGACGGGTTCGCCAAGGACGCCTCGGGCGGGATCGGCACGGTGCCCTTCGCCTGGCAGGTGCGGGGCCTCGGCGATTTCGACGCCGACGCGAAGTCGGATATCCTGTGGCGCAATACCAGCACCGGAAGCACCGTCATCTGGAAGATGAACGGCCTGACCAAGGAGGCCGGGGCCTCGATCGGCGCGGTGCCGCTGGTCTGGGACCTGGAGGGCGCCGGCGACTCCGACGGCGACCGCAAGGCCGACATCCTGTGGCGCAACACCGGCACCGGCAACACCCTCGTCTGGAAGATGGACGGCTTCGTCACGGAGGCCGTGGGCGGGATCGGCAGCGTGCCCGTCGTTTGGGAGGTGCAGTAGGCCGGGGCAGTCGTTTACAGCGCCCGGAGCGAGAGCGCGGGGACGAACGCCAGAAGTAGGACGACCACCAGTCAGGAGACGACATGGGGCACCGTCGCGCCGGCCGTTACTCCGCGCCGTCCAGCATGTCCGAGATTTGGTCTGTCGCGCGCCGCAGGGTATGCAGGTGGCGTCTCGCCGCCAGGGTCATGCGCTGGTGCGGGGCGCGGGTCGCGAGGGTCGCGACGAGGCGGCCGCGCGGGTCGGTCAGGGTCCTGGCCGTGCAACGCTCCGGGGCGATTCCCTCCAGCGCGGCCAGGGCGCGCTGGATCGGCGGACCTTTCTCCCCACGGCCCGCGGTTTCCGCCATGCCTTTCCGCGCCTCAGTTCGTGAGCTGGAAAATGCCGGCGCCCTCGTGGACCAGGAGCGCCGTGGAGAGCTGCGGCACGGTGGCGATGATCAGCCAGGCCAGCATCAGCGCCAGCAGATAGGGCAGGGTGTAGCGCAGTAATCGCAGGTAGGGGATGCCGGTGATGCCGCTGGCGACATAGAGGTTGAGGCCGTAGGGCGGGGTGATGAAGCCGATGGCGTCGCCGACCAGGAAGACCACGGCGAAGTGGATCGGATCGACCCCGATGCTGGCCGCGATCGGCGCCAGGATCGGCGCCAGGATGATGGTATTCGGCAGGCTCTCGAGGATCGTCCCGGCGACCAGCACCAGCGCCATGCAGGCGAAGAGGATCGGGTAGTAGCCGCCCAAGGCGCCCAGGATCTCGGTCACGAAGGCCTTGGCGCCCAGCAGGGAGAGGATCTGCTGCATGACCACCGAGACGGCGATCAGCGGCGCCAGGAGGCCGGTGATCTGGCCCGAGCGCAGCAGCACGTCGGGCAGGGCCTTGAGCTTGATCTCGCGGGTTATGAACAACCCGGCCAGGAGGCAGAACCCGGCGGTGACGCCCGCCGCCTCGGTCGGCGAGAAGATGCCGGAATAGATGCCCCAGATGACGATAAAGATGGCCAGGAAACCGAGCCACGCCTTGCCCCCGGCCCTGGCGATGCGCACCGGGTCGAAGGCGATCAGGTGGCCCCAGCCGTTGCGCTTGGCGACCCAATAGCAGGTCGCCTGCATCGCGACGACCATGAGCAAACCGGGGATCAGGCCGCCGATGAAGAGGTCGCTGATCGACAGGTTCATCAGGAAGCCGTAGACGATGAAGATGATGCTGGGCGGGATGATGATGCCCACCGTGCCGCCGGCCGCCACCGTCGCGGCGGCGAAGTGCTTGTCGTAGCCGCCCTTGGTCATCTCCGGATACATGATCGAGCCGATCGTGGCCGTGGTCGCCGAGTTCGAGCCGGAAATCGCGGCGAACAGGCCGCAGGCCCCGAGCGAGGCCATGGCGAGCCCGCCGCGCAGCCAGCCGAGCACCGAATAGGCGAAATCCGAAAGCCGCTTGGCGATGCCCGCGGCGTTGATCAGGTCGCCGGTCAGGATGAACAGCGGCAGCGCCAGCAGGCCGAAGAAGTTCAGGCCCTCGTAGAGCGTCACCCCGACGTTGGCCAGGGTGAAGTCGATGATCAGGCTGACCCCGACGACCCAGAACCCGATCACCAGGAAGATCGGCACGCCCAACACGAAGAGGATCGTGACCCCGATGGTGACCAGAACGATCAGAAATCCGTCCATCGCGCGGCCCCCCTCAATCGCCCAGAATCGAGACTTGGAGCTTGAAAGGCCGGCCGGCCCGAAAGGTCCGCCAGTCCTCCCAGAGGTTCTGCAGCGCGCGCACCATCAGCAGGGTCCAGGCGACCGGCGTCGCCAGGTAGAACCACCACTGCATGACGTCGTCGGTGCCCTGCGCGATGGCGAAGTTGTCGTAGGAGAGCTGGACCTGCTCGATCGAGTAGACCGTGACGATGATCCCGAACACCAGCCAGAGGACCACATCGAGGCAGAGGCAGGCGAACTGCGCGCCATAGGGCAGGCGCACGCGCAGCTCGTCGAACCGCAGGTGGGTGCGGATCCTGGTGTTGTAGGCCGCGCCCATCCAGGTCACCCAGAGGAAGAGATAGATCGGGATCGTCGTGCTCCAGGCGGCCTGCTCCTTGAACACGAAGCGCCGGATCACCTCGACGAAGATGATCCCCGCCATCGCCACGTAGCAGATCAAGACGACGATCTTCTCGATATTGCGGTCGATCCACTTGAAAATCAAAAGCCCTGGCATGTGTTTGCCCCCGGTCATGACCGCCCCTTCGCCGCGACGACGCCATGCCGTGTCGCGGGGGGAGGCGCGGGAAAAAGGACGGGGTGTGGTTTAGCCCTACACCCCGTCGACAAGTCCAGCTAGGAAGCCTTCCACCAGCGCCGCGGCTCGACGTTTTCGGCCAGCGTGTCCTTCGGGATCTCGCGCGCGATCTTGTGGATCTCGCTGTAGGTGTCGATGCCGCCGGCCCAGCCGTTCAGCCTCTCGCGCCACTGCTCCCAGGCCTGCGGCTGGAATTCCGGCGAGCACATCTGCTCGGCCTTGGCGATCTCGGCATCCGAGATGTCGGCGACCCGCACGTCGTTCTGGGCGAAGATCGTGCTCGGCTTCTGCGGGTTGGAGGCGCCCACCGTGTTGACCAGCGCCGCCTCGTTGGCCGCCTGGACGTGGACCTGTGCGAGGTAGGCCGACTCCATGACCGCGTCTTGAAGCGTGCCGCCCAGGCCGTCGAAGACCTCGGCGTTCATCGCCGTGTGCTCGGTGCCGCAGAAGAACCTGAGGTCGACGCACTGCGAGACGACCGGCGACATGTTGGCGTAGGCGACCGCCGACATCCAGGTCTCGGCGCCGTCGATCAGGCCCTGCTTGAGGCCGTCCAGGGTCTCCTCCCAGGCGATCGGCACGGGGTTCAGGTTCATCAGCCCCATCGCGATGCGGCCGAGCTGGGTGCCGGTCACCCGGTTCTTGGTGCCGGCCAGCTGCTCGACGCTCGTGACCGTCGGCTTGTCCTTCCACTTCAGGCCGAGCTGAATGCCGCGCAGCTCGGCGTGGGAGAACAGGAACTGGATGCCGTGCTTCTTGCGCATGGGATCGCGCAGGATCTTCTGGCTCGCCGGGTGATAGAGGAAATGGTACTGGGCGGCCCGGCCCGGGAACATGTAGGCGTAGTCGAGCACGTTGAGGTAGGGCGCGCCGCCGGCCGAATTCTGGGTCGAGGCCGCATAGATGTCGACGATGCCCTGCTGGGTCTTCTTGACGCAGTTGAGCTGGCCGCAGATCTGGTTGTTGCCGATGAACTCGATGCGGATCGCCCCGTCGGTCCGCTCCTCGAGGTCGTTGACGAACTGCAGGCAACCGGCGCGCTCGATCAGGAGGTTGCGCTCGTTGAAACCGGACGCGCCGAATTTGAGCTTGTGTTTGGGCTCGCTGCCGAAGCGCTTCCCGTAGGTCGAATTCGCTGCCTCGGCCAGGCGCGGCAACGTGATCGCCCCGGTCATGGCACCGGCGGCCAAGAGGGTCGAGGACCAGCCGTATTGGCCGGCCAGGCGGAACAGGTCCCGGCGTGATATCTGCTTAAGCTTTTCCTTGAGCATGTGTTCTACCTCCCTTGTTCCCCTCTTTGAGGGGCTGTGGATAAGATCGAGCGCACCAAAATGAGATTTATGGTTTCATTATTTTCTCAGATCCATCTTCGGTGCAAGCAAAGTTCGCATGAGGGATGTCGAGGGAAATGAAATTTCGCCAGGCAAACATGAAGCCTACGGCACGGATTTCGGTCAATACGACCTGTCGGCAAGGGCTCCAGGAAGGCGAAGGGGATCGGGTCCAATCGATTGGAAACGGGCCGGTCCGGGCGCTACCAACTCGGTGCTTGCCAAGCCAGTCCGTGGCTTTCGAAGATGGCGGCGAGCCGGCCATCCTCGACGGCCGCTTGAATCGCCGCGTCCACGGCATAGCCCAGCTGGCGATAGGTGTGCCGGACCGCTATGCCCACGGTCCATCTCCCGACAGCAAGCCCCGGCAGGGGCGGCTGGTGCAGCGCGAGCCCCTCGGCCAAACCGTGTTCGAGCTGGGTGCGTGCCCCCATCACCGCCGAGACCTCTCCCGAACGTAGCGCCGCCATGGCCGCGGCCGGCGTGGGATAGCGGCGCATGTTCGAGATGAGCTGACCGCGCGCCAGGCTGGAGAGGTAGAAATCGGCGACCGAGTCGTTTTCGACCCCCACCGTATCGAAGCGAAAGTAGGCGGGTGTCGGCGCTCCGTCTGGATAGGCCTCCCTGCGGTAGGCGATCGCGATGGTCTCGGTCATGTAGAGACCGGTCAGCACAACTAGGTTATTGCGAATCGCCAGTTCGCGGTCATAGGGGACGTGGAGCATCACGTTGACCACGCCACCGCCGACAAGCGGGCCTTTCCAGACATAGTTGCGCAGGTCGTCGTCGACGGTCTCGTCCGCGCCCATGGCACGGAACCGCGCCTCTACGCCCAGCGCCTCGGCAATCAGGCGGCCGAGCTCGACGTCCGTGCCTCGGAAGGCGTCGCCCTCCTCCCACGAATAGGGCGGGAAGTCCCGGTAGACACCGAAGCTGATCCAACCGCGTTCGATGATCCGGTCATAGCTGGCGCCCGGCGTCTGCGCCGCCCCGGGCCGTGGGGCCAAAGCGGCGGCGCAGATCAGCAAACAAATGACCGCGCTCCGCCGCATCGCCTTGTCACTGCGCGACCGAGAGCCCTACCGTGAGGAACTCGGTTGCTTTCGCGACCCCCTCGGCACTGGCATCGAGCGCAGTATATGCCCGCGAGGCCGCCGAATCCGCGGCCGGAGCACCCGAGGCCGTGCTCACCTGGTTCGCGACCTCTCTCAGCACGGCCTTGTAGGTGTCGACCTTGGCCGATATGTCGGCATAGGCGGCAGTACCCGCCACCAGCCTCTCGGCGATCTTCTTGAGGTCGTCGCGGATCGTTGCAAGCTGGTCGAGGAAATCGTCCAGCGCACCGTCGTCGGGCCGGGTCTCGATATAGGTGCGAATCGCCCAGGCCGCTTTTTGGCCGAGCAGCTCGTCGTAGCCCGGCATCTTTGTGATGCCGTTCACCGTGTAGCCATTGCGGTACCGTTCGGTATACCATTCGTCGCCGTCCAGGTTCGCCTCGAGATAGCGCAGGTCCGGTGCAAGCCCGCCCGAGACGGCCTCAAGGCCGTGGCAGCGGGCGCAGTTCTGGTTGTAGCCGGAGGCGCCGATCTCGATAGCAGTTTTCCACACCTCTTCGCCCGCCGTCTCTGCGCGGTAGGGATTCTCCTCGCGCCATTCCTCACCCACATCGGGCAGCGCGTCGGTATTGACCGGCTGAGGTGCGACATCGGCATGGCCGAAGGTCTGGCTGGTCGTGAAGACCACGGCAAGAAAAGTAATAAGATACTTCGTTTTCATTGATCTCCTCCTCTTGATCTCGGTTATCGTTTGAATAGTCTTTGCAGCAATCTCTGGGGCCTTTGGCCTTTGAAAATGGTCCAGCTCCATTATCCTTGCATTGCCGGGGCGCTCCGTCCAAACGAGACCTGACAGGAAGACGAGCCTGCGCCCAATCGACGAGAGTGCGTTGATGATGAAGATGCCAGCTGCGTTTGGGTGCCCCGCTGTTGCCGCGCCTCTTGACGATTCAGTGATCTATCTGGAACAGCAAGTCAAGTATCGGCCCACACCCTCCAATATGGACCCGATACCGGCAGATGAGAGACGGGCGGGCTCAAATCCCGGGACCGCCGACTACGGTACGACTGGAAGGTTCAGGGTCGAAGCGGACCGCGGAGCGATGGATCAAGTGGGGGAAGGATGAAACGCTTGATATTGACGGCCTGGCTGTTGTCGACACCTATCCAAGCCTGGGCCGGAGAGATCTGGGTCTCGAACGAGAAGGACAACACGATCAGCGTGATAGATGCGGACACGCTGGAAGTCGTTCGGACCTACCAGACGGGCGAGCGTCCGCGCGGCATCACGTTCTCGCGGGATTTCAGCCGCCTCTATATCTGTGCGTCCGACAGCGACAGCGTCCAGGTGATGAATCCCGAAACCGGAGAGATCCTGTACGACCTGCCCTCGGGAGAGGATCCGGAGCAGTTCGTGCTGCACCCGAACGACCGCCATCTCTACATCGCCAACGAGGACGACGCGGTCACGACGGTCGTCGACACCGAGACCCGCACCGTCGTTGCCCAGATCGACGTCGGCGTGGAGCCGGAGGGCATGGCCGTCAGCCCGGACGGCAAGATCGTCGTCACCACCTCCGAGACGACCAACATGGCCCACTGGATCGACACGGAGAAACTCGCCCTCTTCGCCAACAGCCTGGTGGATCAGCGGCCGCGCCACGCCGAATTCACCCACGACGGCAAGCAGCTGTGGGTCAGCGCGGAGATCGGCGGGACGGTCACGGTCTTCGATACCGCGACCCAGGCCGAGGTCGCCAAGATCGGATTCCAGGTGAGGGGGGTGCATCCGGATAGCGTCCAGCCCGTGGGCATCCGCCTTACCGGCGACGACACGCGGGCCTTCGTCGCGCTCGGCCCCGCCAACCGGGTCGCGGTGGTCGATGCGAGGACCTTCGAGGTGGAGAAATACGTCTTGGTCGGTCACCGGGTGTGGCACATGGCGTTTACCGGCGACGAAAGGTACTTGTTCACGACCAACGGCGTGTCGGGTGACGTCACGGTCATCGATGTGGCCGGCCTCAAGCCCGTGAAATCGATCAAGGTCGGCCGTTTCCCCTGGGGCGTCGCATACCGGCCCTAGTCTCGCGCAAGGGTCATCGCTCGGACGACAGCGCTCTGGAAAGCGTCCAAGTCGCATCTCTATTGTCCGGGGCGCTCACTGATAGTAGGGTTATTGGCAGTGGTCCTGGGGCGGGATCGCTTCAAAGCACAAAGGGAGGAAATAGTGAAAAGATTATTGTGCGCAGCCACGGTCGCGCTGCTCGCGGCACAGACGGCCCAAGCCGGAGTCACCGAGCAGGATCTGGTCGACGACCAGTCCGTCACCACCCAAATCGTCACCAACGGCATGGGCCGCCACCTGCAGCGCTTCAGCCCGTTGAAGACGATCAACAAGAACAATGTGCAGAACGTGTTTCCCGCCTGGGCTTTTTCGTTCGGCGGCGAAAAGCAACGCGGGCAAGAGACGCAGCCGCTCATTTATGACGGCATCATGTATGTCACCGGCTCCTACTCGAGGCTGTTCGCCATAGACGCAAGGACCGGCGAGGAGATCTGGCAATACGACGCGCGCTTGCCCGAGGGCATCCTGCCTTGCTGCGACGTCATCAACCGTGGCGCCGCGATCTATGGCGACAACGTCTACTTCGGCACGCTGGATGCCAGGGTGGTCGCGTTGAACGCCAAGACCGGCAAGGTGAAATGGAAGAAGAAGATCGCCGACTACAAAGCCGGTTATTCCCTGACCTCGGCGCCGATCATCGTGAACGGCTTGGTGATCACCGGCAATTCGGGCGGCGAGTTCGGCATTGTCGGCGCCGTGCAGGCCCGGGACGCCGAGTCGGGAGAACTCGTCTGGGAGCGTCCGGTGATCGAGGGCCATATGGGCACCTTCAAGGGCCAGCCCTCGACCATGACCGGCAAGCTGAACGCGTCCTGGCCGGGCGACCTGTGGAAGACCGGCGGCGGCGCCACCTGGCTTGGCGGCTCCTACGACATCGACACGGACACCCTGGTATTCGGCGCTGGCCAGCCGGCACCCTGGAACAGCCATCTTCGTCCGGGCGACAATCTCTATGCCGCCTCACGCTTAGGACTCGACCCGTCGAACGGCGAGATCAAGTGGCACTTCCAGACCACGCCGCGTGAAGGCTGGGATTTCGACGGCGTGAACGAAGTCATCCCCTTCGTCGACAAGAGCGGCAACAAGCGCTTTGCCACCGCCGACCGCAACGGCTTCTTCTATGTTCTGAATCGCGAAGACGGCGCCTTCGTTCAGGCGACCCCCTTCGTGAAGAACATCAACTGGGCCGAAGGGATCGACGGTAAGGGCCGCCCCGTCTTTATCGAGGCGAACCGCCCCGGCGACCCCTCCGCCGCGGCGGAGGGCAAGAAGGGCAAGATGGTCTTTGCCGTGCCGTCCTTCCTCGGCGGCAAGAACTGGAACCCGATGGCGCACAGCCCCAAGACGGGCCTGTTCTATGTACCCTCCAACGAGTGGGGCATGGACATCTGGAACGAGCCGATCTCCTACAAGAAGGGCGCCGCCTACCTGGGCGCCGG
>JAOUCL010000191.1 GCA_029859805.1 Rhodospirillales bacterium
CCGGGTTTTCGGTGGCGGGGCGCCGCGTCTCGCCAATACCAGCTGCTTTGCCGTGCCCGGTCTGGCCGGAGAGACCCAGGTCATGGCGCTCGACCTGGCCGGCGTGGCGGTCAGCGCGGGCTCGGCCTGTTCTTCGGGACGGGTCCGGGCGTCGCACGTGCTGCGGGCCATGGGCGCCAGCGAGGAGGAGGCCGCCAGCGCAATCCGGGTCAGTCTCGGCTGGCGGAGCGAGGCCGGCGACGTCGAAGGTTTTCTCGAGGCCTGGGCCGCGCTTTACCAACGCTGCGCCGAATCCCGGTCCGCGGTGCCGGCGGCTTAACGGGGTCCGGGCCGGCTGGAAGAAATTTCTGCCGGCGGGGGTGCGGGTGCTCGAAAACGCCGACAATAACTACTATCTAGCGACACTGGAATCGATCACGGGAGCCCTGGCGCGAATGCCCAAAATGATCTTTGTCTATGCGGACGGCAGCCGCCGGGAGGTCGACGCCCCCCTGGGCCTCTCCGTGCTGGAGATCGCCCATCGCAACGACATCGACATCGAAGGCGCCTGCGAGGGCTCGCTGGCCTGCTCGACCTGCCACATCATCGTCGACGAGGGCTGGTTCGACAAGCTGCCCGAGGCCACGGAGGACGAGGAGGACATGCTCGACCTCGCTTTCGACCTGACCCGCACCTCGCGGCTCGGCTGCCAGGTCGTCGTCACCGAGGAGTTGGACGGGCTGACCGTGGAGCTGCCCGCCGAGACGCGGAACATGCTGCTCGAGTGATTCCGCCGCTAGGCGTGGTTTCGAAGGCCGCGGTACCAGTCATCGGGTCGGCGAATTAAGCGGAATCCCCCTTCGTAATGGCCCGCACGAGGCGCAGCACCTGCATCTTGATGGTCTCGTCCGGAATGGCGTCGATTTCCTTGGCCAACTCGAGCGACCGGCGGGTGAGCGGCGCCTCGGGCTCCCTGGTCGAAGCGGCCGATCCCGCGGCCGGCAAGCCCTCGAAGAAGTGTCCGACCGGGACCTCGAGGATTCCGCTGATGTCCCACAGCCGGCTGCCGCCGATACGGTTCGCGCCGCTCTCGTACTTTTGGACCTGTTGAAAGGTGACACCCAGCTTCTTGCCGAGCGCCCCCTGGCTCAACCCCCGCGCCAGACGTGCCTCGCGCAGCCGGCGGCCGATATGCTTGTCTGTGTCCCGAGGCATTGTTCCGACCTCTCCCCTCCTGTGTGTACAGTCCGCCCGACCACGGCGGATACCAAGCGCTGCCTGCGCTGGCCTTTGCATGGGCCAGCCGCCGGAACGAGTCCCGGATGTTCGTTTGTCTGCTTGCAGCGATGGTTTCTGAGACACCGCTTCCCAAGTGCATGAACAGCATTCGGTTGTTTAGTCACGACGCATTCAACTCTAGAGAAATGCTTCCCTTTGGGATTATTATCAGAAACGGGCAAATATAGATACAGAAATGCACATTTAGTTAAGGATATTCTGCGTGTGTTCCCGTTTTAAGGGTAAAGACAATTTCCATATAACCATTGCTTTTAATTGCCTTGCGATTTTGACTAGGTCTATATAGGTGATTTTTATAGATGGATTTGCAGGAGGCCGCTGCAAGGGTCCCGAATCGAGGTTCGCGTCGCGCTCGACCGACAAGCGCAACGGTCATCGGGGGCCGTTGCCGGAAAGGCGCCGGCTCGGCGAGGCCGGCCGCGGCAACCGCTGTCCGGCTGTCTAAGGGGCGGTGGCCTGGCGGGCGATCTTGTCGAAAACGACGTCCAGCTCGGCCGCAAGGTCGCGCAGCTTCGCGCCGCCGTCCGCGTAGGGCGCGAAAACGGCCGTGGGGGTCTTGTAGCTCAGCGTGGCCGTGCCGTCGGCGTTTTCGGTGACATAGAAGCGGATCGGCGCTTCGATGCCGGCTGGAATGCTGGCCTCGAGCATGCGCACGGCGAAGTCCGGCCGGTAGACCCCGATCACCATGTTGCCGGGGATGGTCTTGTTCAGCATCTTCTTGGCGCCGAGGGTGGCGCTCGCCCGGGTCACCAGGCCCATCTTGTTGTCCTTGACTGCCTGGTCGACGCGCGCGATCAGCGCCTGGTAGCCGTGTGGCGTCTTTGCGACCTTCCAGCCCGGCAGGTCCGCCGCGCGGGCGGGTTCGCCGGCGGCGGCGAGGACAAGGACGGCGACAACGGTGAAAATGTTGGAACCTCGCATGGGGTGTTCTCCTCTGGTGGAATGTGCGTCAACGGGCGGCAAGCATAGTCGAGGCGCACCCTCGGCGGGACTCAAAAGCCCGTGAGGTGCCGCGCGGCCGGCCGGCCGCTTGCGCGACGGCCGCCGCCCGCTATGCTCCGCAACATGAACGGCACGGAATCGGACGAGCCGCCACGCTTGCCCAAGGTCGGCGAGTATCGGATCCTGCAGGGCCTTCTGGGCGAGCTGGTGCTGCGCCCCTGGTTCGACTGGCTCGCGCTGCGCACGGTCGCGCACGGCTATTTTCCGCTGTCGCGCGCCTGGGCGGCGGCGCTCGCCTCGGGAAACTCGGTCAAGCGCTTCCTCGAGGAGCTGCCCGGCGAGGGCATGCCACCCGACCCGCTCGCCTGGGCGCTCGCCCAAGTCGACCGGCGCCGGGCGTCCTACGACTCGGCGGCCGGGCGCTGGGAGGCCGTGTTCTTCGGCCCGAAGGACAGCCGGCCCGAGACCCTGGTCGCCGCCGAGCTGGCCCGGCACCGGGCGGCCCACGAGCACATGGCCACGCGCTACGCCTTCCTGCCCATGATCGCACGCCTGCCGGCGGTCAAATGGCGGGTGGCGGCCCCCGAGGAGGTGGAAGCACGCCATGCCCGGCGCCTGAGCCCCCCCGAGGCGGCCTTTCCGCAGCCCGAGGCCGCGGCCATCGAGCCGTCGCGCGCGGTCGCCGGCGCCTACGGGCCCGAGCATTGGCTGCGCTTTCGCGCGCCGGTCCTGGGCGATACCGCCTGGGCGCGGGTCTCGACGCCCGAGGGCGCGGCCGACCCGCCGACCCTGATATTCCTGCACGGCATCGCCATGGAGAACGACATGTGGCGCGGCGCCGCCGACCCGCTGACCAGCGGGGCGATCGGCGGCCTGCGCGTGATTCGGCCCGAGGGCCCCTGGCACGGCCGGCGCCGGCTCACCGGCTGGTACGGCGGCGAGCCGGCGATCGGCTGCGGGCCGCTTGGCATGCTGGAGCTGTTCCAGGCCTGGGTCGCCGAGGTCGCCTGCCTGATCGGCTGGGCGCGTGCGACCAGCCGGGGTCCGGTCGCCGTCGGCGGCGTCAGCCTGGGCGCGCTGACCAGCCAGCTGCTGGCCGTCGCGGCCCGCCATTGGCAAGCCGACCTGCGGCCCGACGCGCTCTTCCTGGTGGCGACCAGCGGCGCCGTGCTGGACGTCGCGCGCGGCGGCAGCCTGTCGCGGGCAGTGGAGCTGCAGCCGCGCATCGAGGCCGCCGGCTGGACGCCGGAGACGCTGGAGCGCTGGCTGCCCCTGCTCGAGCCGGCCGGACCGCCGGCCATGGGCCCGGAGCGCGTCGTCATGCTGATCGGCGAGAGCGACGATTTGACCCAGCACGAGGGCGGCCTGGCGCTGGCCCGGGCCTGGGGCCTGCCCGAGGCCAACCTGTTCACCCGCCAGCAAGGGCACTTCTCGGTGTCCCTCGGCCTGCTGCGCGACCGGGCGCCGCTCGAGCGCCTGACCGGGATCCTGAGCGGCAGGACGTAACAACAAATCCTGCAAAGTCCGAGCGAGCTGCCATGGTTCGAGACGGCCGCCTGCGGCAGCCTCCTCACCATGAGGTAAGATATTGATATAGAACGCTAATCCTCATCCGGAGGAGCGTTCGAAGAACGCGTTTCGAAGGATAGGCCATGGGTCACGGCGCTTGGGTCTTGGCATAGGCCGGCAGGCAGGGCGCGCTTGCGCGGGGCGGCCCACGCCTTATATTCCAGCGCCATGAACGCGCTCGGTATCGATAAGGCCCCGGCGCAGACCCGGGTCGTCGTCGCCATGTCGGGCGGCGTCGATTCCTCGGTCACGGCGGCGCTCCTGAAGCAGCAGGGCTTCGACGTAGTCGGCGTCACCCTGCAGCTCTACGACCACGGCGCCGCGGTCTCGCGTCCGGGTACCTGCTGTGCCGGCCAGGACATCCACGATGCCCGGCGCGTGGCCGAGCGGCTCGGCATGCCGCACTACGTGCTCGACTACGAGGCGCGCTTCCAGGCGGCGGTCATGGACGACTTCGCCGAGAGTTACCTGGCGGGCCGCACGCCGATCCCCTGCGTGCGCTGCAACCAGCGGGTCAAGTTCCGCGACCTGCTGGAGACCGCCCGGGACCTAGGCGCCGACGCGCTGGCCACCGGCCACTACGTCGAGCGCCGCCTGGGCCCGGAGGGCCCCGAGCTGCACCGCGCCCGCGAGGCGGCGCGCGACCAGAGCTATTTCCTCTTCGCCACGACCCGCGAACAGCTCGCCTTCCTGCGCTTTCCCCTGGGCGGCCGGCCCAAGGCCGAGACCCGGGCGCTCGCCGCGGCGCTCGGCCTGGCCGTCGCGGACAAGCCCGACAGCCAGGACATCTGCTTCGTGCCGGACGGCAGCTATGCCCGTGTCGTCGAGAAGCTCAGGCCCGGCGCCGCCGAGCCGGGCGAGATCGTCGACCTCGAGGGCCGGGTGCTGGGCCGCCACCAGGGCATCATCGGCTACACCATCGGCCAGCGCCGGGGCCTCGGCATCGGCGGCACGGCCGCGCCGCTCTACGTGGTCCGGCTCGAGCCCGCGGCCCGGCGCGTTGTGGTCGGCCCGCGCGCGGCCCTGGCCTGCGACCGGGTCAGCATGGCCGAGCTCAATTGGCTGGAGGCCGACGGCCCGGCCAAGGAGGGGCGGGCGGTCGAGGTCAAGCTGCGCTCGACCCAGGCGCCGGCGGCGGCGCGCATCGTTCCGGACGGGGCGGGCGGCGCCGAGCTGATCCTCGAGACGCCCCAGGACGGCGTGGCGCCGGGCCAGGCGGCGGTGATCTACGACGGCACCCGGGTGCTGGGCGGCGGCTGGATCGCGGCGGCAGAGCGCCGGCTGGCCGCTTAACAGCCGGGCTAGAAATGGAGTGTGTGATATCAGGACGTTAGCCAAGCTCTCTTTGTCATCGCCGGGCTTGACCCGGCGATCCAGGACGGTGTGTGCGGCTGGCAAGTCCTGGATGGCCGGATCAAGTCCGGCCACGACAATCTGTGGAAAGCGGTCGCCAGGATCCCGATTCGCCCTCGTTGTTACTCGGTCAGTCACCGAGCGCCCGTAACCAAATAGACACCGTTCGGAGAGACACTATCCCCATGGACATCGACGGACTGATGGAGGCCCTGCGCGGCCGCGCGGCGCTCGCCCCGAAGCTGGGCTACCGGGTCAAGTTCGACCTGGGTGACGACGGCGTCATCCTGTTCGACGGCACCGGGGACGCGGCCAGCGTCGCGGCCAAGGACGGCGAGGCGGACTCGACCCTGACGCTCACGCCCGACTCGCTCGAGAAGATGATCGCGGGCGGCCTCGACCCGACCTTCGCCTACATGACCGGCAAGCTGAAGATAAGCGGCTCCATGGGCGTCGCCCTCAAACTCGCCGCGATGCTCGAGGACTGAGGTCGCTCAGCTCGGGATAATGCTCGCAGGCGGTGAGGCCTTCCCCCTGGACGGGGGAAGGCTTGGATGGGGGTGAACAAGAGCCCCCGACCATCGGACCGGGCGGCCGGACAAAGAGCTCGATCTCGGTCTCTCCTCCCTCCTCGGTCCTCCCTCGCAAGGGGAGAGGAGGTATCATGTGCGCTTCAGGCGCCTACCCGCCAGGGGACGCGGGCGGCGGCCTTGACAGGCCGGCCCGCCAGGCCATATAGCCAACACCGCAGAGGCACCGGGGCGGAGTAGCTCAGCTGGTTAGAGCAGCGGAATCATAATCCGCGTGTCGGGGGTTCGAGTCCCTCCTCCGCTACCAATGAAAAGGCCCGCCAGGTCAACTGCTTGGCGGGCCTCTTGCCGCGGCCCGCCGGGCCGTCCGATCGGAATAGGGGAGAGACCGCCATGGACAAGGAGCGCTTCGAGACGGGACTTGCGATCCGCAAGGAGGTGCTGGGGGCCGAGTATGTGGAGACGGCGCTGGCCAAGGCCGACGACTTCAACCGCGGCTTCCAGGAGCTGCTGACCGAGTACTGCTGGGGCGCGGTCTGGGGCGACGACACGCTGGACAAAAAGCAGCGCAGCATGCTGAACGTTGCCATGATTGCCGCCTTGAACCGCATGCACGAGTGGGAGCTGCACTTCCGCGGCGCGCTCGAGAATGGGGTCACGCGCGACGAGCTGAAAGCGATCCTCAACCAGGTCGCGATCTACTGCGGCGTGCCGGTCGCCGTCGAATGCCACCGCATCGCCAAGCGCGTCTTCGCCGAGCTCGACGGCGAGGGGTGACGGCCCGGGGCCGAAGGCGCGCCGATGATCGGGCCGTATGGGAGGACTCGAGGTTTGCCGCGATCAGCCCGTGAACCTTGCCCCCTGTCCGCAGGCCGTTACGAATGCTTTGGTCTGTCACCCGAGGCCTGCTCAAAGCCTCGTTTCAAGCAGTCTTGCCTTCAAACGCTGCGCACATCTCGATGTCTGGCGAGCCGGATCTCGAGCGCCGGTAGGCGGCCGGCGCCGCTCCGATATATCGTTTGAAAGCCTTTGAGAAGGTGGCGCTCGACTCGTAGCCGACCCGCCCGGCGACGTCGTGGACCCCGAGCCCCTCGGTCCGCAGATAGTGTGCCGCACGGTGCATGCGCCAGCGCGTCAGATACTGCATTGGTGTCTCGCCCACCAGCGCTTTGAAACGGCCGGCAAAAGCGGAGCGCGACATCCCCACTTCGCAGGCCAACTCGCCGATGCTCCAAGCCTGCGCCGGGGCCTCGTGGATCAGCTCGAGCGCGCCGCCGATTCGGGGGTCGCGCAGGGCCCCAAGCCAACCGGCCTGATTGGGCGGCAGCGATTCGACATAAGCCCGAACGACCTGAATGAACAGGACACCTCCCAAGCGATCGAGCAACGCCGCCGTGCCCATGCGTTCGGCGCGCAGTTCGCTCGAGATCAGCTGCGACGTCGTCTCGAGCCAGTCGTGAGCGCCGTTACCGCCGCCGCGTATGTGGATGAGCGGAGGCAACTGAGCCAAGAGCGGGTGCATCTCGCCGCGATCGAATGCCAAATGACCGCAGGCGATGGCCGTTATCGCGCCGCTGCCGCCGCTCCTTATGATATCCGGCTTGCGCGGCGGATTGCCGACCATGAGGTCCGTGAATTTCACGGTTGGAACCGACCGATCGCTCTGTAGGCGATGGGTATGGCCGTGCGGCATCATGATGAGGTCGCCGGTGCCCAGGGGTATCGGTTCGCCGCCTTCCAACGCAATGAACCCGTTGCCGCTGAGAACGATGTGAAACATCGGGGACGTCAGCCCTTCGGACGATACTCCCCAAGGCGAACTGAACTCGGCACGGCCCAGGATCGCGCCCGACAGGTGCACCGCGTGCAAGATGTCGCTCAGAACGTCCATGGTGGAAAATCCCGACTGTTTGTACGTTGCGCCACAAAAAATACTCTGCCCGCCATGGAAACGCCAGTGATTCCGAACCTATATTAGATCCTGTTATTCGACAGAATACTGGCGGCGTGGTCACAGTAGTACGGCCCGCAATTGTCCGTCCTGCGAATAAACAACAAAGAGGAAACAAACCATGTCTACAGGTTGGAATCTAGAGGGCATGTATTTCGAAGCCTGTAACTGTGATGCTGCTTGCCCCTGTGTGTTTCTGAGCGGGCCCACGACGGGCGAGTGCACGGTCATCATCGGCTGGCACATAGAAGATGGGAACTTCGCCGGCACGGATCTCAGTGGGCTCAACGTCGTCAGGGCGGTCCATACGCCCGGTCACATGTTGGAAGTCGAGTGGACAGCGGCGCTCTATCTGGACGACAGGGCGGTCGAGGCCCAGACCGAAGCGCTCACCCGGATCTTTACGGGCCAGGTGGGCGGCAGTCCGTCCAAGCTGGCCTCTCATATCGGCAAGGATCTCGGGGTTCGCAGCCTGCCGATCGATTTCCGCGCCAACGGCAAGAAACGGTCGGTCTCTATCCCCAACGTGGCCGAGGTCGAAATCGCCGCCATTGTCGGGCAAGGCGACGGGGACGTGACGATCAGCGGTCATCCGTTGTGCGTCGCGCCCGGCCACCCCGCCGTGGCGAGCCGGTCGAGCCATCTCAAATACACCGACCACGGATTGAGCTGGGAGATCAGCGAAAAGACCGGCTTCTTTTCGCCGTTCAGCTACTCGGGGCCATAACGGGCCGCGGGGCCAGCCTCGCAAACGGACGGCGCAAAGTTAAGCCGGCACTGGACCACGGCGCCGGATCCACAACGATCATCCTACGGAAGGACAACACAATGGCAGCTGCCCAAAATGGGGTTCGATACCCCGAATACCTGGTTGAAACCGATTGGCTAGAGCAACATCTGAGCGACCCCGATCTGCGGGTGTTCGACTGCACCATAGTCGCCGGGCCGAACCCGGACCCGGTTCAGGGCAAGAAATTTCCCTTCGTGTTCGAAAACGGCCGCTCGCACTTCGGCGAGGCGCATATTCCCGGTGCGGGCTTCATCGATCTACTAGCCGATCTTTCGGACAAGTCTTCGAAGCTCCCTCTCATGGTGCCATCCGAGCAACAGTTCGTCGACGCCATGTCCCAATACGGTGTTGGCGATGGCACCCGTGTCGTTCTCTACAGCACCAGCGAGCCGATGTGGGCGGCCAGGGTGTGGTGGATGCTGCGGTCGTTCGGGTTCGACAACGCCGCCATCTTGAACGGCGGTTGGGCGAAGTGGACCGCGGAAGGGCGGCCTGTGTCGAGCGAGCCGTTCACCTATTCACCGGTCCGGTTCACCGCGCGATTTCGCCCCGGGACCTTCGTCGGCAAGGACGACGTACTGGCCGCGATCGGCGACAACAGTGTTTGCACCATCAACGCACTCCCGCCCGCGATGCACGCCGGCACGGGCGGCCCGGTGTTCGGGCGCAAGGGCCGGATCGCCGGCAGCGTCAACGTGCCGTCCGGGTCCTTGCATGACCCCGAGACGGGCACCTACCTGCCCGCCGACCAGCTGCCGAAGATTTTCGACGGGGTGCGCACGGGCGAAGCCGACAAGATTATCGCTTATT
>JAOUCL010000192.1 GCA_029859805.1 Rhodospirillales bacterium
ATGCTTGCATTGGAATTACCGTTATGGAGGCGGACATAGGGTCCATTTTTCGATAAATTACAATTACAAGTCGCCATATTGTAGACATATTCCTCTATTATTAGAATGATAGCGGACGGTGGTGTTCGGGTCTGAGCAAGAAAGGGGGCACGGAACCAGAAACTGGAAGGGCCCAAGGAGGCGAGGTGATCCACAGTGTGACTGCATTAGGCGCGGATTGCAGCCAGGAAGGGCAGTTATGAGCGATCATCAGGCCGGAAGCTCCGCTCCGAAGCTGAACGGGAAGGCATCCTCTGCCTACGGCCCCTTTCTTCCCCGAACCGGCTCGGCGTGGGAGATCCTGCGCCGAAATGCGGATTGTCATCGAAACCGGCAAGCGGCGCGCAGCAGGCGGCTGACGACAATCTATTCACCATCGTCGGTACGCATCCGTCGGCTCCGACAGTGGCAAGGAGATGCGGAACCGCCTTGCCGGGCAAGGGGGATTGCGGGTGGCGACGTTGCGACCGGAACGGGAGTGAAGGCCGGTCTTGGCCCTCTGCGGGCGGGGAGCAACAGCAAAACCACCTCAGGCTATGACGAGATCGAATCTTGGATAGAAGATCAAATTCAGCAGTTGCGGGAGGGCCACATTGCAATAGCCGTCCCAAAGCAAATGCGGGTCGGCAAATACGCGTCTGTCGAAGTCGGCATCAGCACAACAGGCTTGAGTAAACTGGTAGCCGCTCTTCACGCGGACCCAAAGCTGAAGATCGACCAAATTCACGTCGGCCGGTTCATGGAGGTTGCGGTAACCGGCGAGCATTTCAAAGTCACGCCGGAAGGGGATGCGGAACGTCTGGTGTTGGATGACGCACCGGCGATCTGGACCTTCGCCGTTCAGCCTGAAAAACGGGGCCGCCATATTCTGCACATACAAGCCTTTATCCGCGTCAAGCTCCCTGGAAACACGGAGGAGCGACGCGATCTTCCCGCCATCGACAAGATAGTGCGTGTTAGATCAAGTGTGCCGTATGCCTTGAGCCGTTTCTGGATAGGCCACTGGAGAAAGCTGCTGGCGGTTGGTTCGGTCCTTGGCGGCCTTGTCGCTTACGTGTTTTCGTTGGACCCGGTGAAGGACCGGATCAACGAAATCCTCATGATGTTCTTCGAGCACATCAAGCCCTTGCTTTGATATCTTTTGGAGGTCTGTAATATAGGGACAGTGGGCCTGTTGAAATAGTACACGATGTCGCGGCCACTTCATCCTTCGACAAGCTCAGGATGAGGTAATTCAAGCATTTATACTCCTCACCCTGAGCTTGTCGAAGGGTGGTATCGCCTTCTTCAACAGGCCCACAGTGTACTTATTAAGATAGGGCGCGCGGATTTGGGTGCCTATTAAGTATACTGTCCCAAATTTACCGGAACCACCGCCACGTACCAACTAACGTGACCCCTCCTTCTTCTCGCGCGCTTCGCCAAGGCCACTGCCTGAGCGAATGGGCCGGCTAGGCGTCCTCGCGCATCCAGGCCAGGGTCCGCCGCCAGGTGCCGCCCGCGGGGTGCTTCTTGATCATGCGGTGGACCTCGTGGTGCAAGGCCATGTCGCGCTCCAGAAGCGCGTCCAGCGACTTGCCGCCGCGGTGCTTCCAGAACAGCGCCAGCAGAGCCGCCAGCACGGCATAGAGGAGCCAGCCGAAGTCCATCTTTCAAGCCTCGTTTCCGCCCCTCCGCGGGGCCTTGTCCCGCCGGCCATTATGACGCCATCGCCCGGCCGGGTAAATTCGCTTCGGGTCGTTTGCGGCTGCGCGTCCTTCCGAAAGATTCCCCATGAGCGGGGCGTCTGCTTGACCCATATCAACGACGCGCCGCGCCGCTTGGGCTATGGCTTGTATCCACGGCTGCCCGAGGCGAGGGCGGCCCATGCGGCCGGCGCGCGCAGATGGCGCGGGCGGCCGGGAATGTGGGCCCTAGGTAATTGCGGCCTGCCCAGGAGAGAGCGTGGACGACGCGGGGCTGCGGGGCGGCGGGTGGTTCGCGCTGCCCATAGGCCCTGCCCATGGACGAGTCCGAACGGAGGGCGAAGATGGCACAACAAGCAAAACAGACGAGCAAGACGACGCAGGCCGAGCTGACCGGACAGCTGGAGCAGATCGCGGCCTTCAACGGCGCCGCGATGGACATGATCTCGCGGGCCGGCCAGGCCTATTTCAACAGCGTGACGGCGCTCAACGAAGAGCTGATGCGCTTCGCAGCGCTGCGGATGCAGCACGACGCCGAGTTCGGCCAGACCTTGACCAAGTGCCAGGACTGGTCGGCCGCCGCCGAGCTGCAGCAGGGCTGGGTGCGCGAGGCGAGCGAGGAGTACTTCGCCGAGGCCGGCAAGCTGTTCGAGCTCGCCTCCAAGGCGACGATCGAAGGCTGGAAGCCGGTCCAGAAGCGCGCGACCCAGGCCCTCGACGACCTGCAGAAGACGGCCCCCTAGCGCCGGAGGGGAACGGCGGCGCGAGTGCTTTGGCAGGCTGCTGAAAAGTCAGCGGCGGCCCGTCGCCCTATTTCAGCAACCTGTCATAGGTCCAACAGAGTATCGGGTCGAGGCTCGGAGAAGCCCTGGAGGTGAGCGATGGCGACCGGAACGAAGACGGGCGGCGCGGCGCGGCGCAGAGTGTCGAAGCGGCCGACGGCAGAGATCACGCGCTTTCCGGGAGCCTCGGCCGCCACCCCTCCGTCCACCGCCACGCAGGCCGAAGGTGGAGCGGCGGACGCGATCGGGTCCACGCCGCCTTTCGCGACCGTTCCCTGGCTGTCGCTCTGGTCCAAGGGGCTGGAGCAGATGCTCGCGGCAGCCCAGCCGAAGACGGCCCCCAGCTGGTTCCCGGCGGTCTTCAAGGGCGCGGACCAGACGACCTCGCCGGCGCCCAGCGATGGCCGCTCGCCGGACGTCGACCTGGAGGGGCCCTCCAGCATCGACCGCTTGCTGCACGCCGCGGTCGGACGCTTCACCCTGGGCTTGGCGCCCACCGCGTTGGCGCTCGCCTATGCGGACTGGGCGCTGCACCTCGCCGGCTCGCCCGGCAAGCAGCAGCAGCTCCTGGAGAAGGCGGCGCGCAAGGCGGTGCGCTTCGCTGTCTATGCGGCCCGGGCCGCGGCCGACCCGGACACGCCGCCCTGCATCGAGCCGCTGCCCCACGACCGCCGTTTCCGGGCCGCGGCCTGGCAGCGCTGGCCCTTCAACCTGACCTACCAGTCGTTCCTGCTGACCCAGCAGTGGTGGCACAACGCGACCATGGGGATCCGCGGCGTCTCGCCCCACCATGAGGCCGTCGTTTCCTTCGTGGCGCGCCAGCTGCTCGACGTCGTCTCGCCCTCGAACTTCTTTACGACCAATCCCGAGCTGATCCGGACGACCGCCGAGGAGGGCGGCGAGAACCTGGCGCGCGGCTGGGTCAACTTCGTCGAGGACTGGGAGCGCGCCGTGGCGGGCCGCCCGCCGGTCGGCAGCGAGGCGGTCCAGGTCGGCCGTGACGTGGCGGTGACGCCGGGCCAGGTGGTCTATCGCAACCGCCTGATCGAGCTGATCCAGTACGCGCCCG
Source organism: Rhodospirillales bacterium (assembly GCA_029859805.1). Taxonomy (GTDB): domain Bacteria; phylum Pseudomonadota; class Alphaproteobacteria; order Kiloniellales; family JAKSDN01; genus CAMYKD01. The sequence goes on from JAOUCL010000192.1 coordinate 3,576, forward strand.
CGACCGACGAGGTGCAGGTCGAGCCTCTGCTGATCGTGCCGGCCTGGATCATGAAGTACTACATCCTGGATCTCTCGCCGGGCAATTCCCTGGTCCGCTTCCTGGTCGAGCGCGGCCACACGGTCTTCGTGATCTCCTGGCGCAACCCGCGCGCCGAGGACCGCGACCTCGGCATGGACGACTACCTGCACCTAGGCGTCGAGGCGGCGCTCGAGGCGGTCGCGGCCATCGTGCCCGAGCAGAAGGTCGACGCCGTCGGCTACTGCCTGGGCGGCACTCTGCTCGCGATCGCCGCGGCGGCGCTGGCCGGCAAGGGCGACGAGCGGCTGAATTCGATCAGCCTGCTGGCGGCCCAGACCGACTTCCGCGAGGCCGGCGAGCTGTCGCTCTTCATCGACGACGGCGGGCTCGCGTTCCTCGAGGACATCATGTGGGACCAGGGCTATCTCGACACCCGCCAGATGGCCGGCGCGTTCCAGCTGCTGCGCTCGAATGACCTGATCTGGTCGCGCCTGCTGCACGACTACCTGGTCGGCCGGCGCGGCGCGATGACCGACCTCATGGCCTGGAATGCCGACGCCACGCGCATGCCCTACAAGATGCACAGCCAGTACCTCAGCCGGCTGTTCCTGGACAACGACCTTTCCGAGGGGCGCTACAAGGTCGAGGGCCGGCCGGTCGCGCTGACCGACATTCGCGCGCCGGTCTTCGCCGTCGGCACCGAGAGCGACCACGTCGCGCCCTGGCGCTCGGTCTACAAGGTGCAGCTCGCGACCGACACCGACGTCACCTTCGCGCTGACCAAGGGCGGCCACAACGCGGGCATCGTCAGCGAGCCCGGCCACCCGCGCCGGCATTTCCGGATCGCCCGGCGCAGCGCCGACGAAAAGTATGTCGATCCGGACAGCTGGCTCCTCGGCACCGAGGAACGGGAGGGGTCGTGGTGGCCCGCCTGGGCGGATTGGCTGGCCGAGCGTTCGAGTGGCCGGACGCCGCCGCCCGCCCTGGGCGCGCCGGACCGGGGCTACCGGCCCCTGGTTGCTGCCCCTGGCACCTACGTCCTCCAGCGCTGAACGCGCGTCAGCGCCGGACGACCGTGCAGTACTGGTTCTTGGCCTCGAGCCGCGCGCAGAGGTCGCGGGCCTCGGCGCGCCGGGCGAAGGACCCGGCCAGCACCCGCTGAAAGACGCCGCGCTCGCCCAGGTCCGCCGGCGCCAGGGCGACGGGCAGGCGGCCGAGCAGGGCAGGGAAGGCCGCCTGCAATTCAGCCCACTGGCGCTCCGCCCCGGCGACGGTCCGCAGTGACGCGAGATGGACGGCGTAGCCGCCGGGCTTCGATGCCGAGGCGGGAGAGGGCGCGGTCTCAGCCGGCTTCGCCGCCGACTGGGCTTTCGGCCTCGCCTGGCCTTGCCGGCCCTTGGCCCGCTTCAGCGTGGCGAGGGACTTGCGGGTTTGCAGTACGGCCGGATGCTCGGCGGCGAGCGCCTTTTCGCGGATTGCCAGCGCCCGCTTCAGCAGCGGCTCGGCCGCCTCGATCTCGCCGCGGGCGTAATGGACCCCCGCCAGGCCGTGCAGTGCCGTGGCCCGGTGCAGCTCGCTTTCCGGCGGGCTCTTCTCCCAGATCCGCAGCGCGCGCTCGAACAGCGGCTCGGCCGCGGCATAGTCGCCCAGGCCGTTCAGTACCGTCCCCAGGTCGGCCAGGGTGAGGCCCAGGCGCGGGTCGCCCGGCGCAAAGCCCTCGGCCGCCTCGAGCGCCGCCTCGAAGCCCTTGCGGGCCTCGGCCAGGTCCATGGCCGCGAAGGCGGTCTCGCCCGCGGCCATGGCGTCGTCCCAGGCCGGGGCCTGGCCGCCCACGGCGGCGGGCCAGAGCGCGAAAACGAACAGGAACGCGAACCGTCGCACCAAGCCACCCTTCCAATGCCTAAAACGGGGCGCCTAAAATGGGGACACAATACTTATTTCGAGACCGCGTCTTGGGACCACGTCACGGGGCCTAGCCCGTGGCACGGCTTGTGCGGTTCGAGCGAACGGCCGAGGCGATCAGAAATTAGTACTGTGTCCCCGAATTACGTGTCCCCGAATTACACGGTCCCCGAATTACACGGAGCCGCAAATCCGCGACCATCCCTGACCCTCGCGCGAGGGCCGGTCAATGCGGTTTATCCCTTATCGGAGGAGCCTGCGGGACCGGCCGGCCGGGGGCCCGGCTGTCCTTGCGGCTTGCGCCGAACGATCCGGCAGAACTGGTCCTTGGCCTTGAGCGCCGCGCAGAGCCTTTCCGCGGCCGCGCGCTCGGCGAAGGGCCCGCTGAGGAGCCGCTGAAAGACGCCGAGATCGCCCAGATCGGCCTGCTCCAGGAGCCCGGTCGTCTCGCCGAGCAGGTCGGGAAAGGTCTGCCGGAGCTGCCGCCACCCGCGGTTCGCCTTGTTCACGGTCCGGTAGGAGGCGAGATGGACGGCGAAGGCTGCGCCCGCAGGCTTCGGGGAGAGGTCGGACCCGGGCACGGGCACCGGCGTTCTCCCGAGCGCAGCCACCTCCAGGGGCTTGGGCGTCGGCCCGACCCGCTGGATCAAGGCCATGTCCAGCTCCGTCACGATTTTTTGCGTGACCGCCCGGCGCGGGTCGGCCGGCTCGAAGTCCTCCGCCTGTCGCATGGCCGCGGCGAAGCGCTCTTCGGCGCCCAGCAGGTCGCCCTGCTCCAGGGCCGTCTCGCCCTCGGTCATGAGCGCGTCCCAGCGCGCGCCCGGCGCGCAGGCCGACAACAGGACAGCGGCGAGCAGCACGGTACCAGCGAGGGGTCGTGCCAGCGTGCAACCGAAGATTGAATCTAGCGGAATCCGGCTCATCCTGGAGGATAGCCGATGGCCGGTTAAGTCGGGTTTAAGGCCTATCGGCCGGGCGGGGTCGTTGGCGGGGCAGCGGATTTCCCTCGTGCCGCGCACCGGGTTGCGCTAGATCGGGGGTAGATCCGACCCTTGCCCGCCGGTGGCCCCTCATGCGCGATGCCAGCGACCCCCATCCCAGACGCGTGACCGTGATCGGCGCCGGTGTCGTCGGCCTGTCCGCGGCGCTCTACCTGCAGCGCGACGGCCACCGGGTCACGCTGGTCGACCCGCGCCCGCCTGGCACCGGGGCCTCCTTCGGCAACGCCGGGGGCCTAGTCGTCACCTCCTGCGCCCAGCTCGCCATGCCCGGCCTGCTGGGCAAGGTGCCGAAGATGCTGCGCGATCCCTTGGGGCCCTTGACCCTGCGCTGGCGCTACCTGCCGCGCATCGCGCCCTGGCTGCTCGAGCTGGTCCGGGCCAGCCGGCCCGAACGGGCCGAGGCGATCTCGCAAGCGCTGACCGAGCTGAACGGCCGGGCGATCGAGCCCTGGCGCGACCTGGCGCGCCAGACCGGCGCCGAGCCGCTGCTGCGCGACGTCGGCTGGCTCAAGGTCTACGAGACCGACCGGGCCTTCGCCGCGACCGCCTTCGAGCGCGAGCTGATGACCCGGCGCGGTCACCGGTTCGAGGTGCTGAATGCCGACGAGCTGCGCCAGCTCGAGCCGGCCCTGGCGCCGGTCTTCCGCCACGGCTTCCTTCAGCCCGAGGCCGCGTTCCTGGCCGACCCGGGCGCGGCGCTCGCGCGCTTCGCCGCCGACTTCCTGGCCCGCGGCGGGACCCTCGTCCAGGACGAGGTCACCGGCTTCGAGCTGGGTGGTTCGCCGCGCCGCGTGGTGACGCTGGGCGGCGGGCACGAGGCCGAGGCGATCGTGCTGGCGGCCGGCGCCTGGTCGCGCGGCCTGGCGCGGCGGCTGGGCGCGAAGGTCCGGCTCGACACCGAGCGGGGCTACCACCTGATGCTGCCCCAGGCCGATCCGGGCCTCCGCCGTCCGGTCGTGAACGGGGAGGAGCACTTCGTGCTCTGTCCCATGGAGGCCGGCACGCGGCTGACCAGCCAGGTCGAGTTCGCCGGCCTCGATGCGCCGCCCGACTACCGGCGGATCCGCGCCCTGCTGCCGCGCGCCCGGCGCATGCTGCCCGGCCTGGTGCCCGACGAGAAGAGCGCCTGGCTCGGATTCCGCCCCTCGCTGCCCGATTCGCTGCCGGTGATCGGGCCGGCGCGGCGCCACCCGGACGTCTTTCTCGCCTTCGGTCACGGCCACCTGGGCCTCACCCAGGGCCCGGTCACCGGCCGCATCGTCGCGGACCTCCTGGCCGGCCGGGACCCGGGCCTCGACCTCGCCCCCTACCGCGCGGGGCGGTGAGCCGGCCTAACCGTCGCCGCGAAAAATCCTGTGGAGGTCTTCCGGCAGACTCTCGCAGGCCTTCAACAGCTCCGCCCACCCATCCGGAGGGTTGTCATTGTCCAGCATCTTCTTGAACACGGCATAGGGGTCGCCCTTGTCCCCTGCCTTCCGCTGGCCCGACTCGTCGTTCATCCATGCATAGACGATGATCTTCGAGCGGCTGTCATACCGGAAGAACAGACGGAACCGGCCGCCGAACTTGGCCCTGAACCAATGCGTGTATCCGCCGCCGAGCGTCTTTCCCTGCCGATACTGCGGCGCGGCCGGATCCAGCGGGACGGTTGCGAGCAGCAGCCTGGATACGGCTGCCAGGAGCTTGACGTTGGCATTGCTCCCATAGCCGTCTGGGTCCTTGCGCTTCGCGCGCGAAAACGCATCGGCCAGCTTTTGAAGTTGGCCGATAAGTAGGGGATGGAAATAGAGGTCCCAGCCGTTGGCACGCATCAAATATCAACGTCGCCCTCGATGGGCTCGTCGAGATCGACGTCCAGCTCCGCGGCTTCCTTCATCGCATCGAGAATCGCCTGCGGAAGATCGCCGCGCAGGTTGCCGGCGGCGATATCCCTTTCGAGCAGGGAAAGAAACGCGCCGATGCTCGGATCCCCGTGCCCGGCGGGCTCGGCCCTGGTCAGGGTGACGACGCCCTCCTTGATGTCGAAGCGCAGCTTATCGCCCGAGGACAGGTCGAGCGCCTTGCGGACGGACTTCGGGATCGTCGTCTGCCCCTTCCGCGTCAAGGTGCTGTATTCGTCGTAAGTTGCGGCCATCGCGCCCTCTTCTGGAAACCCGCACTAAAGTAAGGAAAAATCCTTACTTTGTCAAGAACAACATTGTCCGGGCAGGTTAGCGCAACTGGACAGCGGTCCCACCGCCCCCCATCTGTTCGCCATGGCGGAGGACGGATTCGGCAAGGAGGACTCGACGCTCGGCGGGCGGGTGCGGCGCTATGCCCGGGTCGGGAGCTCGGTGGGCGGCCTGGCCGCGCAGCTGGCCGGCGCGCGGGTGCTCGGGCGCGGCCTCGACCGGGTCACCCACTCGGCCGAGCTGAAGGACGCGCTGGGCGGCCTCAAGGGGCCGCTAATGAAAGCGGCCCAGATCCTGGCGACCATTCCCGACGCGCTGCCCCGCGAGTACGCCGAAGAGCTGCGCCAGCTCCAGTCCAACGCGCCGGCCATGGGCTGGCCCTTCGTCAAGCGCCGCATGCGCGCCGAGCTGGGCCCCGGCTGGCAGGGCCGCTTCGAGCGCTTCGAGCACAATGCCGCCGCCGCCGCCTCGCTCGGCCAAGTGCACCGCGCGCTCGGGCCCGACGGGCGCGAGCTGGCCTGCAAGCTGCAGTACCCGGACATGCTCTCGGC
>JAOUCL010000027.1 GCA_029859805.1 Rhodospirillales bacterium
ACATCCATCGCCACGCTGCACCGGATCATCGCCGTGGCGCTGGCAAGGAAACTGCACCGATGTCCATGCTGTCTCCAAGTGATCCCAGACAAAACCAAAACCACACGAAATTTATGACGCAGTAAGACTAGGCGAGCCCGGCGCGGCAAGCCCGATGGACGGGTGCGCTCACTCGGGCAGGCCCAGCCGGCGCAGGACGGCGAGCCCGCGCTCCAGCCTCGCCCTGTCCCTGTCGAGCGAGAGCTGGCCGAATTGCGTCAGCGAGATCGCGGCGTCGGCCTCGAGGGCCTTGGCGACTTCGGCCCGCGCCTCACCGTCCCGGCCGAGCGCGCCGTAGGCGAGGGCCCGCCCGATGTGGGCATGGGCGGCGTGCGCGGCGCTGGGCTCGCGGTCCAGGAAGGTCTCGAAGGCGACCAGCGCCTCGTCGGGCTGCTCGGCGCCGATGTAGGCGAAGCCCAGGACCTCGAGAAACCAAGCGGGATAGTAGGGGCTGAGGCGCATCGCCGTCTTGTACGCCCGGATCGCCTCCTTCGGCCGGCCGACGTTCTGCAGGATCAGCGCCAGAAGCGCCGTGTTGGTCGCATGGTTCGGATTGGCGGCGACGGCCTTTTCTCCGGCCTCGACGGCCTCGTCGTACTCCCGTCGGAACAGGTGGATGGCGCCCTGCAGCGCGTAGACGTCGGGCAAGGCGTCGTCCAGGGCCCGCGCCCTCTCGGCCAGGGCCGAGGCGCGCTCCAGGGACAGTCCGGGGTCTTCGCTCCATCCTTGAAAGGCGTCGTGCCAATGGGTCCAGGCGAGGAGCGCGTACGCCAGGGCGTAGCCGCGATCGACCTCGACGGCCTTCGTGAACCACTGGCGGGCATCGGCGTTGTCGGTCTTGCTCACGCGGTTGAAGTGCTCCACGCCTCTGCCGAGGAGGTTCCAGGCCTCCAGGCTTCGCGTGTGCTTTCGGTGGACGCGCATCTGCTCGCCCTCGGTGAGCGTGATCTGCAGGGCGGTGACGATGTGTTCCGTGATCTCGTCCTGGAGGGCGAAGAGGTCGGTCATCCTGCGGTCGTAGCGCTCGGCCCAGAGGTGGGTTCCCGTGAGTGCGTCGACGAGCTGGGCGGCGATGCGCACCTGGTCGCCCGACGTCCGGACGCTGCCCTCGAGCAGGTAGCGGACCCCCAGGTCCTCGGCCACCTGCTGCACCTTCACCGGCTTGCCCTTGTAGACGAAGGTCGAGTTGCGGGCGATGACGAACAGGCTGGAGACTTGGGAGAGCGCCGTGATGATGTCTTCCGTGAGGCCGTCCGCCACGTGGTCCCGGCCGGGATCGCCGCTCAAGTTGTCGAAGGGCAGCACGGCGATCGAGGGCTTGTCGGGCAACGGGAAGGCCATCCGCTCGACGGACGCCGGTTCGATCGTCCGCTGCCACGGCCTCAGCCACGCAATCGCGGCGGCCACCGCGACGAGCACGACCACGGCCACCGCCACCGCGGGGGCCGCCCGTGTCCACGCCCGCTTGGCCCGCGTCGTTTCGCCGATAATCCTGCCGGCCGCCTCCGGTTCGGTCAGCACGCGGTAGACCCGGACCGGCTCGGCGATGTTCTTGACCGCGTGCTCGCCGAGGTCTTCGTACCCCAGATCGAGCGGCGTCTTGATTTGGTCGAGAACAGAGCGCGAGAGGCAAACGCCCCCGGCATCGGCGAGCGTTTCGAGGCGCGCCGCGATGTTCACGCCATCGCCGAGGAGGTTGTCGCCCTCGACGACCACGTCGCTGAGGTTGACGCCGATGCGAAGGCGCATGCGCCGATCCTCGGGCCGATCGACGTTGAGGATCTCGAGCTCGCGCTGAATATCGACGGCGCAGCGCACCGCTTCGACCGGGCTCGGGAATTCGGCGACGACGCTGTCGCCGGCGCTGCCGAACACCCGGCCGCCATGCTCCGCGACCAGCCGGTCGACGACCTCTCGGCAAGCGCCCAGCGCGCGGACCGTCGCTTCCTCGTCGGCCTCCATGAGCCGGCTGTAGCCGGCCACGTCGGCGGCAAGAATCGCGGTGAGGCGGCGCTCCATGGACCTCTCCCTCGGCGGGAGATTAGCGAACCGCCACTCGAGAATCCATGCGCGTAAGGAGATCTCGGCCTGTCCGGTCGATGGACCGGGCCGAAGCGCGCTCGGCGAGGTCGCGACCCGGAGCGGAGCGCCGGGTCGGGGTCAGGTCATACGAAGCGCTGCCACCAGCCGCGGCGCTTGGGTCGGTTCGGGTCGTTGGCGGCTTCCGGGGGGGCCTCCTGGGCGGCGGCCTGATCCAGGGCCGGTCCGGCCGTCGGCGGTGCCGGCTCCGGTGGCGGCTGCCAAACGTGCTCGCCGTTGCCGGTGGTGGCCGGTGACCCGCCGCTCTCCGCAGGGCCGGCGGCTGGCGGGGGGGCTTCGGCCTCCGCGGCGCCGGACCCAGCGGGCTCGGCCTCCGCCGCCTTGGGCTTGCGGGGCTTTCGGGCCGGGCTCTTGGCGCGCGCCTTGGCGGGCGCCGGCTTTCTCGCCGCCGGGCGCCGTCGGGGCTTCTTGGCCGGCGCGGCCTCGCTCTCGGCCTCCTGTGCGGCCGGGGCGTCCGTGCCCTCTGGAGCCTCCGCGGCCGCTGGGGTCACTGCAGCCTCTTCGGCTTCGTCCGCTTCGGGGCGAGGTGCCTCTTCCGCGGCCTTGCGTGTCCGGCGCCGCGGCTTGCGCGGCTTTGCCGCGACGGCCTCGGCTTCGACCTCCTCCGCGGGCGGCGGTTCGGTCGCAAAGGCCTCGCCCGACTCCGCCTCGCCAAATTCGGCGACCATCTCCTCGGCGCCGGGCCCAGGGGGAAACTCGGGGGTGAACTCGGGGGCGGCTTCGCCGGCCGCTTCCGCCGTTCCGGCCTCCTCGGCATCACGCCGGCGCTTGGAACGCCGCCGCCCGCCGCGCTTGCCGCGGCGCCGGCGCGGCCGGCGCTCCTCATCGCCGTCGTCGCGCTCCGGCGGCCTGGCGGCCAACTCCTCGTCGGCCGGCGCTTCCTCGTCGGGCGCTTCCTCGTCTCCGGCCGCCACTTCGGCGAGCGGCTCGATCGCCGCGCCGGGCTCTTCGTCCTTTCGGCGTCGGCGCCGGCGGCCGCGGCGTTTGCGGTCTTCGCCGTCTTCCGCCGGCTCCGCGGCCGCTTCCGGCGCGGGAAGGACCGCGGGACCCGTGGTGCTGAGGCGCTCCAGATCGTAATCGGGCGCGACCAGGCTGTCGTTCCGCTCGACCCGGATCTTGAGGCCGTAGCGCTGCTCGATATCGGTCAGCCGCGCGCGTCTCTGGTTCAGCAGATAGAGCGCCGCGTCGGTCGGCAGGGCCATGTTGAGTTCGCCGCCGCCCCGGCGGATGCCCTCCTCCTCCAGGACGCGCAGCACATGGAGTGCCGTGGAGTCGGTGGAGCGGAGGAACCCCGTCCCGGCGCAACGGCCGCAGGGCTCGGTCGAGGTTTCGAACAGGCTGGGCCGCAGGCGCTGGCGCGACATCTCGAGCAGCCCGAAGGGGCTGATGCGGCCGAACTGGATGCGGGCCCGGTCGTGGCGCATCGCGTCCTTGAACCTGCGCTCGACGTCGCGGTTGTGGCGCGACTCCTCCATGTCGATGAAGTCGATGACGATGAGGCCGGCCAGATCGCGCAGCCGGAGTTGGCGGGCGACCTCGTCCGCGGCCTCGATGTTGGTCTTGAGCGCAGTCTCCTCGATGTGCCGTTCGCGCGTCGCCTTGCCCGAGTTGACGTCGATCGCGACCAGGGCCTCGGTCGGATTGATGACAATGTAGCCGCCCGACTTAAGTTGCACGCTCGAGCTGTGCATCGCGTCGAGCTGGCCTTCCACCTTATAGTGATAGAACAGCGGCACGCTCGGGTTCTTGTACTGCTTGACGTGCCGGGCGTGGCTCGGCATCAGGTTCTTCATGAAGTCCTTGGCCGCCTTGTAGCCTCCATCGCCTTCGACCAGAATCTCGTCCATGTCGCGGCTGTAGAGGTCCCGGATCGCGCGCTTGATCAGGTTCGCCTCTTCGTGGATCGGCGCCGGCGCCGTGGACTGTAGCGTGGTCTCGCGGATCCCGCTCCAAAGGCGCATGAGGTATTCGTAGTCGCGCTTGATCTCGACCTTGCTGCGCTCGCTGCCGGCGGTGCGCACGATCACGGCCATGCCGTCGGGAATGTCGAACTCGGAGACGACCTTCTTCAAGCGCCGCCGGTCCGAAGCGCTGCCGATCTTGCGGCTGATGCCGCCTCCTCTGGCGGTATTCGGCATGAGTACGCAGTAGCGTCCGGCCAAGGAGAGGTAGGTGGTCAGGGCCGCGCCCTTGTTGCCGCGCTCTTCCTTGGAGACCTGGACCAGCATCACCTGGCGGCGCTTGATGACCTCCTGGATCTTGTAGCGGCGCAGGAGCCTGGCGCGCTTGCGGGCGTCGTCCTCGACGTCGTCGCCGCCCACGGTGTCGACGCGGGTCTCGACCTCGACCTCCTGGACTTTGTCGCCCGCGGCCAGTGCGGCGCCGTCCTCCGCGTCGTCCGGCTCCGGATCTGGCGCGGCGGCGCCTGCCGCCTGGCCGTCGTCCTCGGCCCCCTCGGCCTCGAGCCCCTCTTCGGACTCCTCGCCCGCCTCGTCGTCGAAGCGCGCCTGTTCGGCGAGCAGGGCTTCCCGGTCGGCGATCGGGATCCGGTAGTAGTCGGGATGAATTTCGCTGAACGGCAGGAAACCGTGCCGGTTGCCGCCATACTCCACAAAGGCCGCCTGCAGGGAGGGCTCAACCCGCGTTACCTTGGCGAGGTAGATGTTTCCCTTGAGCTGGGACCTTGCGGCTGATTCGTAATCAAACTCTTCGAGACGGTTCCCGTTCAGCACCACCACCCGCGTCTCTTCCGGGTGGGAGGCATCGATAAGCATACGCTTGACCATTAAGACTAAACTCCATACCGCGCCCGGCGGTGGCCGCCCGGAGGGCGGTGCGCGGCGCGTTTGCGGCCCCGGAATCCGGGTTCTGTCGGCTGCTCGGGGTCGCGTTCATGTTCAAGTGGCTCTCTCGTTTCCAGGCGCCGTAGGGCGCCGAGAAGCCGCCTCGTCGAACCAGCCCTGTCGGGCACTTGCGCCGTCGAGACGGTGGCGGAGTGAATTCCGCCGGTGTTTCGCGGTTACCTTGCTTGCCGCACCGTGCCTTGCGGTCCGTTACGATCGAAGGATCAGCGCCTAGCCGGCCGTGCCAAGGTTCCGGGATGTCGGGCCGGTCGCCATGGCACGAGTAGGTAACACATGTACAATAGGCACGGACACCCTATATCACAATCGATTTGTCAGGGTCCGGCGTTTGGTGCCGGGAGTGGCGCCGGGTGCGCGAGGGCGTGCCCGAGGAGGGCGCGGCGGAACGCGTTTGGCTATATCTAGTGGACTAATCAAGAACTCATGCTATATCTCGCTTGAACGGCGCGCAATGACACGGCTCGTAGTCTTCCTTTTCTGCCTCGTGGCAGCCGCCCCGGCTTCTTGGGCGAAGCCGAGCGTGACGGCCGCCCGCGTCGGCTCGCATCCCGCCATGACGCGCTTCGTGCTGGAGCTGTCGCAGGCGCCGGTCTTCGAAATCTTCACGCTGCAAGACCCCTACCGGGTGGTCATCGACCTGCCCGAGATGGATTGGCGGATACCGCCCGAGGAGGTGCCGCGCGGGCAGGGGGTGATCGAGGACCTGCGCTTCGGCCTGTTTCAGCCGGGCCGAAGCCGTGTCGTGCTCGACGTCAAGACGCCGGTCAAGGTCGGGAAGGTGCAGACTCTGCGGCCGGACGGCAAGGTCGCCACGCACCGGCTGGTGATCGACCTGCAGACGGTCAGCCGCAGCGCCTTCCACACGAAGAACAACCGCAAGATCGTTTCGCGCACGCCCTTGCCCGCGATCCAGGCGGCGGCCGTGCCGACGGCGCCGGGCAAGCCGCCGAGCGACCGGCGGCCCACGGTCGTGATCGACGCCGGGCACGGCGGGGTCGACCCGGGGGCCAGGGGCGTTTCGGGCGCGGTGGAGAAGAACCTGGTCCTGCAGTATGCGCGGGAGCTCAGGCGCCAGCTCCTGGCCAGCGGCCGCTACCGCGTGGTCATGACGCGCGACAGTGACGTGGTGCTGCCGCTGCGCCGGCGCGTGGCCCGCGGCGAGCAGGCCGGCGGCGACCTGTTCATCTCGCTCCACGCCAACATCTTCAAGAGCCGCGGCGTGCGCGGGGCCTCGGTCTACACGCTGTCCGAGAAGGCATCCGACGCCGAGGCCGAGGAACTGGCCGCCAAGGAGAACAAGGCCGACGTGCTCAGCGGCGTGAACCTGGACGGCCAGAGCCAGGACGTGAGCATGATCCTGATCGACTTGGCCCAGCGCGAGACCATGAACCTCTCCAAGGATTTCGCCAACACCCTGGTGGACGCGCTCGGCAAGTCGACGCGCCTGTTGCCCAAGCCGCACCGCTCGGCGGGTTTCGCTGTGCTCAAGTCGCCCACCGTCCCCTCGGTCCTGGTCGAGGTTGGCTACATGTCGAATAGGAGTGAGGAGAAGCTTCTGCGCTCCCGGGCCCATCGCAAGAAGATCTCGTCGGCGATCATAAAGGCGATCGACAACTACTTTAAATCGCACGGCTGAGCGGATAAGCCACAAGGCCGCCATAATCGTAGGCTAACGTTTTGTTTGTACTACCCACCTACGCTCCGAAGCGCCCGACCAAAGCCAGAGACGAAACATGAAGACGATGAAACTGCTTTCCTCGCTGTTTGCGCTGCTGCTGATTCTAGCGGTGGCCGGCGGGATTGGCGCGCTCTATCTGCTCAACGCCTACGGCAGCGATCTGCCGGACTACCAGCAGCTCGCGAGCTATGACCCGCCGACCGTGACCCGGGTGCACGCGGGCGACGGCCGGATCCTTGCCGAGTACGCCATCGAAAAGCGGGTCTTCGTGCCTATCGAGGTGATCCCCAAGCGGGTCATCAACGCCTTCATCTCGGCCGAGGACCAGGACTTCTACGATCACTACGGCGTCGATTTCCTGGCGATCGCGCGCGCCGCGGTGACCAACATCTTCAACATGATCCAGAACAAGCGGCCGGTCGGCGCCTCGACCATCACCCAGCAGGTCGCGAAGAACTTCCTGCTCAGCAACGAGCTCAAGATCGAGCGCAAGATCCGCGAGGCGATCCTGGCCTTTCGCATCGAGCGGGCCTTCACCAAGGATCGCATCCTCGAGCTCTATCTGAACAAGATCTATCTGGGCTTCGGCTCCTACGGGGTCGCCGCCGCGTCGCTCAACTACTTCGACAAGTCGCTCGACGAGCTCACCCTGGCCGAGGCCGCTTATCTGGCCGCCCTGCCGAAGGCGCCCAACAACTACCATCCGATCAACCGGCCCGACGCCGCCGTGGCCCGGCGCGACTGGGTGATCGGGCGCATGCTGTCGGACGGGTCGATTACCGCGCCCCAGGCGGAGCAGGCCTGGGCCGAGCCCCTCGTCGTCCAGGAGCACGGCGAGACCCTGGTCGCCCAGGCCGACTATTTCGCCGAGGAGGTGCGCCGGGAGCTGGTCAAGCTCTATGGCGAGGACAAGCTCTACCAGGGCGGTCTCTCGGTCCGCACGACCCTCGATCCGCGCCTCCAGGTCATCGCCGACACCGTGCTGCGCGAGGGGCTGCTGGCCTACGACCGCCGGCACGGCTGGCGCGGCCCGGTCCGGCGCGTGGACCTCGCGGCCGGCGATTGGCACGAGCTGCTGGCGCCGCTGGAGCCGCCGGCGGGTGCCGGCGACTGGAAGCTCGGCGTGGTGCTGGAGGTCGGCGAGAGCCAGGCGCAGGTCGGCCTCAAGGACGGCACCGTCGGCCAGGTCCCCTTCGCCGAGCTCGCCTGGGCCCGCCCCTGGAAGAAGGAGCAGAATGTCGGTCCCGAGCCGAAACGGCCGCGCGACGTCCTGAGCGCGGGCGACGTGGTCCTGGTCGAGCCGGTCGCCCAGAACGCCGAGGGCGAGGCCTATCCCGAGGCCACCCTCGCGCTCCGTCAGGTCCCCGAAATCGAGGGCGGCCTGGTCGCCATGGACCCGCACACCGGCCGCGTTCTGGCCATGAGCGGCGGCTGGTCCTACGAGCGCAGCCAGTTCAACCGCGCGACCCAGGCCTACCGGCAGCCCGGGTCCGCCTTCAAGCCGATCGTCTATCTGGCGGCCCTGGACAGCGGACTCACCCCCTCGACCATCGTGCTCGACGCGCCCTACGTCGTCGACCAGGGCGCGGGCGAGGGCAAGTGGAAGCCGCACAACTACTCTAACAAGTTCTACGGCCCGACGCTGATGCGCGTCGGCATCGAGAAGTCGCGCAACCTCATGACCGTGCGCCTGGCCGAGGAGATCGGCATGCGGCCGATCATCGACTACGCCGGGCGCCTGGGCGTGGTCGACCACCTGCGCCCCGAGCTGGCCATGGCGCTGGGCGCCGGCGAGACGACGCTGCTGCGCCTGACCACCGCCTATGCCATGCTGGTCAACGGCGGCAGGCGGATAACCCCGACCCTGATCGACCGGGTCCAGGGCGAGGACGGCCAGACCGTCTATCGCCACGACCAGCGCGTCTGCATGGGCTGCGAGGCCGAGTCCTGGACCGGGCAGTCGGTGCCCGAGTTGCCGGACGAGCGCGAACAGGTGGCCGATCCGCAGCACGCCTACCAGATCGTCTCCATGCTGGAAGGCGTGGTCCAGCGCGGCACGGGCTGGCGCGCCAAGGCCGTGGGCAAGCCGATCGCCGGCAAGACCGGCACCACCAACGAGAGCCAGGACACCTGGTTCATCGGCTTCACGCCGGACCTGGCGGTCGGCGTCTTCGTCGGCTTCGACGCCCCCCGGAGCCTCGGCCGCAATGAGACCGGGTCGAGCGCCGCCGCGCCCGTGTTCACCAGCTTCATGGCCCAGGCGCTTGAGGAAAAGCCGGCGGTTCCGTTCCGCGTCCCGCCCGGCATCCGTCTAGTGCGGATCAACATGGACACCGGTCAGCTGGCCAAGCCCGGCGACCGGAACGTGATCCGCGAGGCCTTCAAGGACGGCACCGTGCCGGACGGCAAGTCGAACATGATCGACGGCGGTTACGATCCCCGCGTCAACGACGGTTCGATGCCCGGCACGGACGGCCTGTACTAGTGCCAGATGCAGGAGATGCCGGCTCTGTCAGCATGCTTCGAGACGCCGCCTCCGGCGGCTCCTTAGCATGAGGAACTTATTGATTTATAACACGAATCCTTATCCTGAGGAGCGTTCGAAGAACGCGTCTCGAAGGATCGGCCATGAGTCACGGCTATCGAGGCTTGGCAGAATCTGATCCAAGACCCTAAATACTGATCTCGCTGTTGAATCAGTTTCGTTCGAAGGAGGTGTCCCGTGCGGGCCGAGATCGAAGCGGTGGTCGACGACATTCGCCAGTCGTTGGGCCTGCTGAGGAGGCATCTTTGACCCCGAGGCGGCGGACAAGCGGCTCGCCGAGCTGAACGCGCGGGCCGAGGACCCGGGCCTCTGGGACGACCCCGACGCGGCCCAGGAGGTGATGCGCGAGCGCAACGCGCTCGAGCAGTCGCTGGGCGCCTACCGGGACCTCGAGCGCGAGCTGGACGACGGCCTGACGCTCCTGGAGCTGGGCGAGGCCGAGGACGACCGGGCCAGCATCGCCGAGGCCGAGGGCCAGCTCGGCCGGCTGCAGAAGCGCGCCGGCAAGCTGCAGCTGCAGAGCCTGCTGTCGGGCGAGGCCGACGCCAACGACTGCTACCTCGAGGTCAACGCCGGGGCCGGCGGCACCGAGGCGCAGGACTGGGCCGAGATGCTGGCGCGCATGTACGTGAGATGGGCCGACGCCCACGGTTACAAGGTCGAGTGGCTCGAGGAGAGCGCCGGCGAGGAGGCGGGCCTCAAGTCGGCCAGCCTGCGGGTCAAGGGTGTGAACGCCTACGGCTGGCTGAAGAGCGAATCGGGCGTGCATCGCCTGGTGCGCATTTCGCCCTTCGATTCCCAGGCCCGGCGCCACACCTCCTTTGCCAGCGTCTGGGTCTATCCGGTGGTCGACGACACGATCGAGATCGAGGTCCAGGACAAGGACCTGAGGGTCGACACCTACCGCGCCTCGGGCGCCGGCGGCCAGCACGTCAACAAGACCGACAGCGCGGTCCGGATCACGCACCTGCCGACCGGTATCGTCGTGCAGTGCCAGAACGACCGCTCGCAGCACAAGAACCGGGCCCAGGCCCAGTCCATGCTGCGCGCGCGGCTCTACGAGCACGAGCTGCAGAAGCGCGAGGCCGAGGCCCAGGCCGAGGCCGACAGCAAGACCGAGATCGGCTGGGGCCGGCAGATCCGCTCCTACGTCCTGCAGCCCTACCAGATGGTCAAGGACCTGCGCACCGGCGCCGAGAAGGGCAACGCCCAGGGCGTCCTCGACGGCGACATCGACGCGTTCCTGGAGGCCTCGCTCGCCGCCAAGCTCGGCGGCGGCGCGGAGGGCGAGGGCGAGGGGGAGGCCGCGGGGTAGGGGGCGGCAATCAGAAGCTTTGGCCAAAAGCCGCGTACGGCCTTTCACGTTAATTCAACGACAATCTATGATCGAATAGTTCACGCATGGTCATGATAACGGCCAATCATCGTTCCACGGAGCTCCCACATGACCAAGTCCCGGATCATGTATATCGAATTCAAGGTCGATGGTCTTGTGGGACCTGCGCGGATCGGTCGGGTTACGTTCTCGAAATCCGGCAAGACGATCTACTACCGCGGAAAACAGTTTCAATCGTTGAAGGGCAGCGGCTTCAAGGCGAACTTCTACGACGTCGAATCCGGGGAGGAATATTGGATCTCGGGGTGTCGGAAGGACGGAGACGATACGCTCTATCCAGGCGTTCCAAGCGTCGTTGAAATCGACGCCGACGTCCAAGAGGAGTACTGGACCGAGATCAGAGGCTTGCCGGAGCGTGCGGGCGAGGTCCAGATCGGGTCAAGGGGCAAGCACACCGCCGGCGGGCGCGAGCCGGAGTAACAGCAGACAGTGCCGGGTCCCGCAATACCACACATCCTGTCGAAAACAGCGAGCTGCGTTGGATTCCGCAGCGATGACCTTCGGCACCCTATGTGGCATTGCAAGACCTGACGCCAAGCGCCGCATCGGCGGCGAGCGCTTCCGCGAGGTAGTCCTCGCGCTGGCCGGCGAGGCGCGGGATCTGCTGGCGGCCGGTGAAGTCGGGCAGGTGGCAGGAGCCGTGGCGCCCGGCCTTCGCCAGCTCGCGGTCCCGGGTGAGCAGGGTGGGGTTGCCGGCCTCGGAGGCCGCGCTTGACCTCGATCATTGTGGTGTCGGCGCCACCGCGGGTTTCATGGCGGCAGGCGCGGAAACTCGCGGCCGCGGCCCTTGCGCCGGGAGTCATTATCGATGACCGTTGCCATGAGGGTGGCCGGGCCTTGTCCGCGTCTCCGGCGCGGGTGCTATGGTGGCCGTCCTCGCGCGCGGCAATCGTCGCACGGCATAAGAACCAAACAGCAGGTGAGGCAGCGATGAGCAAACCCCAGGTGATCGTGACGCGGCGCTGGCCGGCGGAGGTCGAGGTGCGGCTCGCCGAGCATTTCGACGTCGAGCTGAACCACGAGGACCGCCCGCTCGACCGGGACGCCCTCAAGGCGGCCTTCGCCGCCGCCGACGCGGTGTTCCCGACGGTGACCGACGCGATCGACGCCGAGGTGATCTCGGCCGAACCGCTGCGCGCGCGCCTGATCGGCAACTTCGGCGTCGGCTTCAACAACATCGACCTCGACGCCGCCAAGGCGCGTGGGCTGACGGTCACCAACACGCCCGAGGTGCTGACCGATGCGACCGCCGACCTGGCGATGGCGCTCCTGCTCTGCGTCGCGCGGCGCGTCGGCGAGGGCGAGCGGCACCTGCGCGACGGCGCCTGGACCGGCTGGCGGCCGACCCACATGATGGGCACCCAGGTGACGGGCAAGACCCTGGGGCTGATCGGCTTGGGCCGCATCGGTCAGGCCGTGGCGCGGCGCGCGCATCGCGGCTTCGACATGCGGGTGATCTTTTTCGATCCCTTCCCGCCGGCCGATGAGGTGGTGCGGGAGCTCGGCGCGGAACGGCGCGAGACCGTGGAGGCCGTGCTCGAGGACTCCGACTTCGTCTCCCTGCACTGCCCGGCGACCCCCGAGAACCGCCATCTGATCAACGCCGAGCGTCTGCTCCGCATGAAGCCCGGCGCGTTCCTGATCAACACCGCCCGCGGCGACGTCGTCGAGGAGGCCGCCTTGAACGATGCCCTGGGCGACCGGCTGATCGCCGGCGCGGGGCTCGACGTCTTCGAGCGGGAGCCCGAGGTTCTGCCGGCCCTGATCGCGCGGGAGAACGTGGTGCTTCTGCCGCACCTCGGCAGCGCCACGCGTGAGACGCGGGTCGCCATGGGCCTCAAGGTGCTGGAGAACGCCGTCGCGTTCTTCGCCGGCGCCGAGCCGCCCAATCGGGTCGCCTAGACCGGCGCGGAACGATCATCGAAGAGGAGGCAAGAATGACAACGCCAAGCGAGGCCGCGGGCAGCGACTTCCACGACCCCTCGAACCTGGCCACGTTCTTCGCGGCGACGCTCGCCCAAACGGACCCCGAGCTGGCCCGCAGCATCGAGGCGGAGCTGCATCGCCAGCGGCACAAGATCGAGCTGATCGCCTCGGAAAACATCGTCTCGCGGGCGGTGCTGGAGGCCCAGGGCTCGGTGCTCACCAACAAGTACGCCGAAGGCTACCCGGGCCGGCGCTACTATGGCGGCTGCGAGCACGTCGATATCGCCGAGCAGCTGGCGATCGATCGCGCCAAACAGCTGTTCGGCTGCGCCTACGCCAATGTCCAGCCGCACTCCGGCGCCCAGGCCAACCAGTGCGTGCTGCTCGCGCTCTGCAAGCCGGGCGATACGATCATGGGCATGTCGCTTGCCGCCGGCGGGCACCTGACCCACGGCGCGGCGCCGAACCTTTCGGGCAAGTGGTTCGACGCGGTCCAGTACGGCGTCAGCCGCGACGACTGCCAGATCGATTTCGACGAGGTCGAGACCCTGGCGCGGGCGCACCGGCCAAAGCTGATCATCGCCGGCGGCTCGGCCTATCCGCGCGTGATCGACTTCGCGCGGTTCCGGGCGATCGCCGACGAGGTGGGCGCGTTCTTCCACGTCGACATGGCGCATTTCGCGGGCCTAGTGGCCGCCGGCGTGCACCCCAGCCCGCTGCCCCATGCCCACGTCGTGACCACGACGACCCACAAGACCCTGCGCGGCCCGCGCGGCGGGCTGATCCTCTCGAACGACGAGGCGCTCGGCCGGAAGATCAACTCGGCCGCCTTCCCCGGCCTCCAGGGCGGGCCGCTGATGCACATCATCGCCAGCAAGGCCGCGGCCTTCCGCGAGGCGTTGGAGCCGTCGTTCAAGATCTACGCCCGGCAGGTCGTCGACAACGCCAAGACCCTCGCCGCGACCTTGCAGGAGCACGGCTTCGACATCGTCTCCGGCGGTACGGACACGCATCTCATGCTGGTCGACCTGCGCTCCAAGGGGTTGACCGGCAAGGCCGCGGAGGAGAGCTTGGATCGGGCCGGCATCACCTGCAACAAGAACGGCGTGCCCTTCGATCCCGAGAAGCCGACCGTGACCTCGGGCATCCGCCTGGGCTCGCCGGCGGCCACCACGCGGGGTTTCGGGGCGGCCGAGTTCCGCCAGGTGGGCGCGCTGATCGCCAGGGTCCTGGACGCGCTAGCCCAGAGCCCCGAGGACAACGGTGCCGCCGAGCGGGAGGTCCAGGCCGAGGTCGAGGCGCTGTGCCGCCGCTTCCCGATCTATCCGGGGATGGTGATCTGAGCGGACGCCGGCTCGCCATCCGGGCCAGGCTGTAATAGCGTTAGGTATCCGGGCGCGCGCTGTCCGTGCGTCGCCCGCACCCGCAACCGCCTAGAGGGAGGACCGCCATGAGACGCACGACCGGCCGAAATTTCCTGTTCGTTCCGGGGCCGACCAACATTCCGGACCGGGTGCAGCGCGCCATGATCGTCGCGATGGAGGACCACCGCTCCTCCAGGTTCCCCGACCTTTCGACGAGCGTGTTGAGCGACCTGAAGAAGGTGTTTAAGACGGACGATGGACAGGCCTTCATCTTTCCTTCCTCGGGCACCGGCGCCTGGGAGGCGGCGCTCACCAACACCCTCTCGCCGGGCGACAAGGTGCTGGCGTCGAGCTTCGGCCAGTTCAGCCACCTGTGGATCGACATGGCCCAGCGTCTCGGCTTCGACGTCGTGGTTCAGGAGGTCGAGTGGGGCGAGGGCGTGCCGCTCGAGTGGACCGAAGAGGTGCTGCGCGCCGACCCCAAGCACGAGATCAAGGCGGTCCTCGCCTGTCACAACGAAACCGCGACCGGCGTGACCAGCGATATCGCCGGGCTGCGCAGGGTGATGGATGCCGCCGGCCACCCGGCCCTGCTCTGCGTGGACGCGGTGAGCTCGCTCGCCAGCATCGACTTCCGCATGGACGAGTGGCGCGTCGACCTCGCCGTCAGCGGCTCGCAGAAGGGACTAATGCTGCCGGCCGGGCTGGGCATCCTGGCGGTCAGCCCGAAGGCCCTCGAGGCGACGAAGACCGCCCAATCGAAGCGCTGCTACTTCGATCTTGCCGACATGATCGCCGCCAACGCGAGCGGTTACTTTCCCTACACGCCAGCGCTGCCCATGCTCTACGGCCTGCGCGAGGCCCTCGACATCATCTTCGAGGAGGGACTCGAGGAGATCTTCTCGCGCCACCACTATCTCGCCGAGGGGGTGCGCGCGGCGGCCACCGAGGGCTGGGGGCTGTCGCTCTGCGCCAAGGAGCCCAAGTGGTACTCGGACACCGTGAGCGCCGTGATGGTGCCGGAGGGGATCAACGGTGCCCATGTCATCGACGTGGCGTTCCGGCGCTACAACCTCGCGCTCGGCGCGGGCCTCTCCAAGGTCGCCGGCAAGGTGTTCCGCATCGGCCACCTGGGCGACCTCAACGAGCTCATGCTGATGGGCGCCATCGCCGGCGCGGAGATGGCGATGCTCGACGTCGGCGCCGAGGTGCGGCCCGGCAGCGGCGTTGCCGCGGCCTCGAACTACTGGCGCAAACATGACCCGGTTCCCAAGCGCAGGGTCTCCAAGGAAGAGCAGTTCTACGAGGCCCACTCGACCGGGTCGGTTCAGGGCTGACCGCCCTGCCGCGCCAGGAAGTGGGCCAGGGCTTCGATCTCCGCATCCGTGGCGCCGCGCATGACGTCGATCATCGTCGTGTCGGCGCCGCCGCGGGTCTCGTCGCGGTAGGCGGCCAGCGCCATCGCGAGATAGTCCTCGCGCTGGCCGGCGAGGCGCGGGATCTGCTGGCGGCCGGCGAAGTCGGGCAGGTGGCAGGTGCCACAGCGGCCGGCCTTCGCCAATTGGCGGCCCTGGGCGAGCAGGGCGGGGTCGCCGGGATCGGGGGCGGCGCGGGGCGGCAGGGCGGCGTAGTGGGCGGCCAGCGCGATCACGGTCGGGTCGTCGAGGCCTTTTACCTGTGGGGCCATCGCCTCGGAGCGCCTGAGGCGCTCGCGGAACAGGATCAGCTGGGTCTCGAGGAAGGTCGCGGGCTGCCCGGCCAGCGACGGCACGTCAGGCATGACAGAATTGCCGTCGGTGCCGTGGCATTGGGCGCAACCCTCGAGCAACGCGTCCAAAGAGGAGGCGCCTGCGGGCGGTGCCGTAGCCAGGAGGGCCGCCAGGGCGAGAACGCCCGCCGTGGCCCGCGGCCTCGACAGCGTCACGCGGGCCCGGCCGCGCCGGCGGCGGCTAGTGCCAGGAATCGGCAATGAGTGATACACCCCCCTCCCTGACCCTCCCCCGCAAGGGGGGAGGGAACTCCAAGGCAAGCCAATGGGTTGCCCCCTCCCCCTCGACGGGGGAGGGTTGGGGTGGGGGTGACTCACGAACTTCCGACATCGGGCACTAGATGCCGCCGTAGGAGACACGGTAGATCGCGCCGTTCTGCTCGTCGGCGACCAGCAGTGCGCCGTCGGGCATGACCAGCACGTCGACCGGACGGCCCCAAAAGCTGTTGTCCCCGGTGTCGAGGAAGCCGGTCATGAAGGGCGAGACCGAGGCGCTGGTGCCGGCCGTGTTGAGTTTGGCCAGCACGACGTCGAAGCCTAGGTTGCTGGTGCGGTTCCACGAGCCGCGCCGGGCGACGAAGATATTGCCCTTATACTCGTCCGGGAACATGGCCCCGGTGTAGAAGCGCATGCCGAGCGGCGCGGTGTGCGGCCCCATGAGCGCGGCCGGCATCGTGACGCCGTCGCAGGCGCCGGCTTTGCCGAACTCCGGATCGAGGATGCCGTTGGCGTGGCAGGCCGGGAAGCCGAAGTTCTCGCCCAGCTTGGAGACGCGGTTCAGCTCGCAGTCGGGCCCGTGCTCGCTCATCCAGTCGCGGTCGTTGTCGGTGAACCACAGCTCGCCGGTCGTGGGATGGAAGTCGAAGCCGACCGAGTTGCGCACGCCGCGGGCGACGATCTCCTTGCCCGTGCCGTCGGGATTGTAGCGGCGGATATTGGCGTGGACGTCGGCGTCGACCGCGCAGTTGTTGCAGGGCGCGCCGACCGGCACATAGAGCTTACCGTCCGGGCCGAAGGCCAGGAACTTCCAGCCGTGGTGCTTGTCCGGCGGCAGGTCGAAGGCGTTGGTCAGGTCGACCGGCGCCGGCACCTTGGGCAGGGTGTCCTCGATGCCGTCGAAGCGCATCACCTGGTTGATCGCCGCCACGTAGAGGCTGCCGTCGCGGAAGGCGACGCCGTTGGGCTGATAATGGCCCTCGGTGACGATCTGGTGCTCGCGCGTCGTGCCCTTGTCGGTCACGGCGTAGACCCGGCCGATGCCGCGGGTGCCGACGAAGATCGTGCCCTTGTCGCCGCGCGTCATCATCCGCGCGCCGGGCATGCCGTGGGCCCAGATCTCGGCCTTGAAGCCGGGCGGCAGCTGGATCTGGTCGAGCGGGATCTGGTCGGGCGGCGTAACGGTCATCTTGCCCGGATGGGGCGCGAGCGGCGAGTTCTCGAGCTCGGCCGGACGACCCTGCGCCCAGCCGGGCACTTTCTTTTCCTGGGCCAAGGCGCCCTCGGCGCCGAGAAGAGCGAAGAGGGCCGTGGCCGCGATCGCGGGCCGGGCCCAAGAAAGGCGAGTGCGATTTACGTGCATGGTGGTGTTTCCCCGTTGCTTCCTTGTTTTTGGTTCCGGTCGCGGAGACCCCGAGTGGCCCGGGGAGTCCGCGCGGTTCCTTGAGGAGAGCGGGCCCGACCTGCGACGGTCGATCCTATGCCAACTTCCCCAAGTGCAACCCATGATGATCCAGTTCTCTGCGGCGCGCAAGCCTCGGGCTGCCTGGCGGCTTCTTTCGCGGCTTCCCTCGCGGGAGACCGGGCGCTCGATTTCCGCTATAGTCGTGGGGACCGGAGCGCAATGGAGGGGAGGAGCGTCATGGCACTCGCGAAAATTCGCCGGCTCGTCACGGTCGTCGACGAGACCCACAAGGAGATGGGCCGGGAGATCGAGCCGCCGACCCGGCGGGCCGCCGCCGTGGCGGTGATCGAGAACCCCTTCGCCGGGGCCTACCAGGAGGACCTGGAGGGGTTGATGGCCGTCGGCGAGGAGCTGGGCGGCCTCTTGGGCGAACGCGCCGTGGCGGCGCTCGGAATCCAGCCGCACCAGGCCGAGAGCTACGGCAAGGCGGCGATCGTCGGCGAGAACGGCGAGCTGGAGCACGCCGCGGCGATCCTCCACCCGCGCCTCGGCAAGCCGCTGAGGGCCGCGGTCGAGAAGGGCGCGGCCCTCGTGCCCTCGGCCAAGAAGATGGGCGGGCCGGGCACGCCGCTCGACGTGCCGCTCGGCCACAAGGACGCGGCCTATGTGCGCAGCCACTTCGACGCCCTGGAGGTGCGCGTCGCCGACGCGCCGCGCGCCAACGAGATCCTGGTCGCCGTCGCCGTCACCGACAGCGGCCGCCCGCTGCCCCGCGTCGGCGGCCTCACCAAGGACGAGGCCAAGGGCGAGGACGGGTTGCGGTAGGGGGCGGCAGCCCAGGCCAGTGCGTCGGCCCTCGCCCTTCGACAGGCTCAGGACGAGGAGGTTGGGCGGTTAGGCTCAGGAGGAGCCCCTCATGCTGAGCCTGTCGAAGCATGAGGGTCGGGCCGGCTGTCGCAGAAGCGTGTCAACCGAAGTCTATGCGGCAATTCAACGATTGACCGCTCGTAGATTTGCAGTTTGACCTGAGATTTATCGCGATATGTGTAAGACACAACCGTCGTGAAGATCCGTCTAACAGTCCTTGTCCTCGGGCTTGTTCTGACCGGCTGTCCATTTCCCATCGGCGATGCGGTTCTGGGCGTTCGTGGCCAGATCGAAAATACGCCTCAAGAGGCGTATGGCACCTGTGTGTTAAGGCTGCACCTTGAGACGGGCGAAGTGCCGCCGTATCAGAACCAATTTGTTGAACGCTCGTTCGATACAAGTTTCATAGTGGAGCCACGAACTCGAGAGTATTTTCTCTCGATCGAATGCGACGGAAGCGAGGAAGTTTTCAAGACGCCGAAGTTCAAGTTCGTTCCGCCATTTCAGGAAATTGATTTGGGTGTCATTCAATTTTGACGCTGGAAATTCCGGCGCGTCTTTTTGGTACCCGGTTTCTCTGGTCGGGCTTATGGCCTTTCGCCTACTCCCACTCGTTCGCTCCCTCCTCGAAGTCGGCGCGTTGCGGGTTGACGAGGCAAAAGCGGTGGCCGCTCGGGGCCTCCATGACCCACCAGCGCTTGATCTTGGCGACCCGTTTGGCGCCGAGCTTCTCCAGGCGGGCGGCCTCGGCCTCGATGTCGTCGGTCTCGATGTCGAGGTGGACGCGGCTGGGGTGCTCGACCTTCTGCAGCAGCAGGTTCATGTCGTCCGGGGCGGTCTCCAGCTCGATATAGTTCTCGTTCTCGGGGTCGGGCGAGCGATTGGCCGCGCCGCCGAGCGCCCGGCTCCAGAATTCGGCCTCGCGGTCGAAGTCGTCGGTCTCGCAGTCGATGACGACGACTCCAAGCCTGCTCTTGTGCATCGCAGCCTCCCCTGCCTGTGTTCAGCCCGCCGTGAATCTCGCTTCAAAGCCCTCTCTTGCGCCACCACGCGTCCGATCTCATCTCCTCTGGAACCCGAGGGTCTTCCGGATCCAGTCCCAGTTCATCCAGTAAATCGAACCATTTGTCGCTAAGATCGTGAGGAAGCCTTGCACCGCACCACGGGCAATAGGTGATCTGTTGTTTTGCGAGGCTTCTATTGTATTCCCACGTCGTTAGAATTCCGTATGACCGATGGCGGTCGTTGTAACTGATCGATACTTCACCTCCTGCGACATGACGAGCCATCTCCTCACAGCAGTGGACGTCTTTGGTCTTGGAAGTCATCTGATTCCGTCCATTAGAACCTTGTTTGCATCCCCATCCGCACTCACGCCGTTGCCAGGTCCGGCAACGTGGTGGCCGGCGGGGTGTTGCGGGAGCGCTGGGCGCGGACGACGCCGTCGATGATGACCATGCCGATGCCGGGCAGGTCGCCCAAACGCACGCTTTCGAGCAGCGTCTTGCCGGCGGTGTGCTGGGCGCGGTCCATGATCACGAAATCGGCGGCGCGGCCCGGTTCGATGATCCCGCGGTCGAGGTCGCGCATGCGCGCGGTGTTGCCCGTCGCGAAGCAGAACGCGATCTCGGCCGGCACGTCGCCCAGGCTGGAGAGAAGCGAGATCACGCGCAGGATGCCGAGCGGCTGCACGCCGGAGCCGGCCGGTGAATCGGTGCCCAGGATGACCCGTTCCGGCTGGCCCAGGTCGAAGGCCGCGCGCATGGCGTAGAGCGCGGCCTTCTCGTTGCCGTTGTGCACGATCTCGATGGCCCGCCCGCAGGATTCGCAGAGCCGGCCGATCTCGGAGAGGGGTAGAGCCGTGTGGCCGCCGTTGATGTGGCCGATCACGTCGGCGTCGGCCTCGAGCACTACGTCGGCGTCGATCAGGCCCGAGCCCGGGATCGAGGGGCCGCCGGTGTGGATCGTGCTCTGGATCCCGTACTTGCGCGCCCAGGCGACCATCCGGCGCGCCTCCTCGCCCTGCTTGACGCCGCCCAGGCCGACCTCGCCCAAGAGCGTGACCCCGGCCTCGGCCAGGTCCTTGAAGTCCTGCTCCTCCATGCCCTGCTCGAGGACCGGCGCGCCGGCGTGCACCTTGACGCCGGCCGGCGGCAGGTTGGTGAAGGCGCGCTGCGCGGTGATCGCCAGCGCTTTGAGGCCGACCACGTCCTTGGGCCGGCCCGGCAGGTGCACCTCGCCGGCCGAGATCATGGTCGTGACGCCACCGTTCAGGAAGCTGTCGATCCAGTTGAGCTGGCTCTGGCGCGGCGTCCAGTCGCCGAAGACCGGATGGACGTGGCTGTCGATCAGGCCCGGCGCCAGGGTCGTGCCCTTGGCGTCGACCGTGCGGTCGGCCCCGCCGGTGTCGCAGTCGGCCTGCTTGCCGACCTGGGTGATGCGGCCGTCCACGGCGACCACGGTGTCGGCGTCCAGGATCGGCTCTGCCAGGTCGCCCGAGAGCATCAGGCCGACGTTGCGGACGACGAGCTTGCCGGCCGTCGCCGGCGCTTGCGGTGCTGCCATTTCGTGATCCTCCCTGCGGCATTTCGCCCGGAAGCTTACGGCGGCTTGGCATTCCTGCCAACAACGCCGCGGCGTGGTGCGGTGAGCCGATGGATGATCTCGCCGATCAGGCCCCGCGGGAAGAGCACCACGCTCAGCACGAAGAGCAGACCGAGGGCGAGCAGCCAATAATTTCCCAGGGTCTCGGACAGGACGTTCTCCATGCTGCGCACCAGGATCGCGCCGAGGAAGGCGGCGAGCAGCATGGTGCGGCCGCCGAGCGCGACCCAGATCAGCACCTCGGTCGACAGGGTGAAGCCGATCAGGGGCGGCGAGGCGAAGTTGAACTGGGTGACGAAGACGGCGCCGGCCAGGCCCGCGACCCCGGCGCCGATCGTAAAGGCCGTCAGCTTGTAGCCGGCCGTGTCGTAGCCGAAATAGCCGGTGCGCTCCTGGTTGTCGCGGATCGCCCGCAGCACGATGCCGTAGCGCGAGCGGGTCAGCGCCTCGAGCAGCAGATAGACGGCGAAGACCAGCGTCAGGGTGAGGTAATAGACCGGCATACTGTCCCAGATCTCGGCCCCGCCGCCCAGCAGCCCCAGGGTCATGGGCGGCACATTCATCAGGCCGTTCAGACCGCCGATATACGTCCAGTTGATTGCCAGGCGCTCAGCGACCACCGCGATCGCCAGGGTCACGATGGCGAAGTAGGCGCCTTGCAGCCCCTTGCCGTAGAACAGGAAGCGGCCGAGCAGATTCGCGAAGCCGGCCGGCAGCAGGACCGCGAAGAGGATCCCCAGATAGCTCGAGGGCGCGGCCTCGAGGCCGGGGATCATGCCCAGCGTGACCAGGCTCATGGCGTAGCCGCCGATGCCGAAGAACACCGCCTGGCCGAAGCAGAGCAGGCCGCAATGGCCCCAGACCAGCGCCAGACTCATGGCGAAGAGGCCGTAGGTGAAGTACTGCGCCAGCTGGCCGACCTGCCAGGCACCGAGCCCGAGCGGCGCCAGCGCCAGCACGCCCCAGACCGCCAGGTTGATGAGCAGCAAGGGCGAGGGGGAGCGACCGGTCACGGGGTGGTCCCCTGGTGAAGGGCCGGCGCCCGCGCTCTAAGCCCTCCCCCCTTGCGGGGGAGGGTTTGGGTGGGGGGTGTAGCGGGCGCAGCCAGCACGACAGCGGATCTTCGATCGGCCTGTCGGCCGTACCCCCCTCCTCGATCCTCCCCCGCAAGGGGGGAGGAGGGTCTGGTCGGCGCGATGCGATTAGCGGGTCTGCGTCTCATCGGCCGAACCACCTTCCGGCGAGGCCGCGCGGGAAGAGGCGGATGACGACGATCGCCATGGTGAAGACGACGATCTGGGCGACCACCGGCGACCAGAGGTTGGCCGCCAGGGTGTCGGTGCCGCCGATCGCCGCGGCGCCCAGGAGCGGGCCGGCCAGGTGGCCCGCGCCGCCGACCAGGATCGCCAGGAACGCGGGGATCAGGAAGCCCAGGCCCATCTGCGGGTCGACGCTCATGATCGGCGCCATCACCGCGCCGGCCAGGCCCGCCAGCGCCGCGCCATAGGCGAAGGTCGCGCGGTCGAGGCGCCGGGTGTTGATGCCCAGGCAGGCCGCCATGTCCCGGTTGGCGATTACGCCGCGCGCGGCCAGGCCGAAGGCGGTACGGAAGAACAGCCAGAAGGTGACGGCGATGACGAGCAGGGCAACGGCCATGATGAACAGGCGGTAGACCGGATAGGGCGTACCGAAGATCTCGATGCTGGTGGCGATCGGGTTGGTCACTGTGTGCGAGGCGGGCCCGAAGGCGATCACGACGGCCTGCTTGATCGCGATGGAGAGCCCCCATGTCGCCAGGATCGTGTCGAGGAAGCGGTGGTAGACGTGACGCACGACCAGCTCCTCGACGACCAGGCCGACCAGGCCGACGACGAGCGGCGCCAGGAGAAGGCCAAACCAGAAGTGACCGCCCGCCCGCTCCACCAGCACGACCGTATAGGCGCCCAGCAGGAACAGCTCGCCGTGGGCCATGTTGATCACGTTCATCAGCCCGAAGATGATCACCAGGCCCATGGCCACCAGGACGATGGCCAGGATGAAATTGCTGGCGTCCAGGGTCAGGATGAAGAGCTGTTCCACGGTGCGCCCCCTTCAGACCGCCAGGTAGCGGTGCAGGATGTCGCGGTCGCGGGCGAGTTCCGCGGCCGCGTGGCGCGCGACGACGCGGCCTTTTTCGATGAAGGCGCAGTCGGCCGCCAGGGAGAGCACGATCTCGACGTTCTGCTCGACCAGCAGGACGGTCAGGCCGTCCTCGGCCGCTACCCTCCTCAGGATCTCGGCGATCTGCAGGACGATCGAGGGCTGGATGCCTTCGGAGGGCTCATCGAGCAGCAGCAGGCGCGGCCGGCCGACCAGGGCACGGGCGATCGCCAGCTGCTGCTGCTGGCCGCCGGAGAGCGTGCCGGCCTTCTGCCCGCGGCGCTCTGCCAGGATTGGGAAGTGCCGGTAGGCGGAGGCCGGATCGGTGCCCGCGCCGCCCGGCTTGCCAACCAGGCCCAGCTTCAGGTTCTCCTCGACCGTGAAGTCGGCGAAGATCTCGCGGCCCTGGGGCACGTAGGCGATGCCCAGGTTCGAGATTGCGTAGGGCCTGAGGCCGGCGATGTCCCGGCCCTGGAAGACGATGCGCCCCGCGGCCACGGGCACCAGGCCCATGAGCGCGCGCATGAGCGTCGTTTTGCCCATGCCGTTGCGGCCGAGGAGCGCCGCGATGCCGCCTTCGGCGACTTCGAGGTCGATGCCGTTCAGGACCCGACTGCCCCGGTACCCGGCCTCGAGCCCCTGGACGGTCAGCATGGCGCCTGCCCGCCCAGGTAGGCCTCTCGCACCAGCGGGTCGGCGCTCACCTCGGCATAGTCGCCGCGGCGCAGGATACGGCCCTGCAGCATGACCGCGACCGGGCAGCCGAGCCGTCGCACGAAGGCCATGTCGTGCTCGATCACGACGATCGCGGTCCCGGTCTCCTCGCGGATGCGCAGAATCAGCTCGGCCGTCGCCTCGGTCTCGCCGAGGGTCATGCCGGCGGTCGGCTCGTCGAGCAGCATGAGGCGCGGCCGGCTGGCCAGCAGCAGGGCGATCTCGAGCCACTGCTTCTCGCCGTGCGACAGCTCGCCGGCCGGGACGTCGGCATGGTCGGCAAGGCGTATCAGGTCCAGCACATGCTCCGCGGCGTCGGCGCGGTCGTCGCGGGCCAAGAGGCCGCGCAGTCCGCGCCGGCCCGCCTCGGCAAAGAGCGGTACGGTCAGGTTCTCGCGCACGGTCAGCGCCGGATAGACCGCCGGCACCTGGAACTTGCGGCCGATGCCCAGGCGGCTGATCTCGAAAGGCCTCAAGCCCGCCAGCTCCCGGCCGAGAAAGCGCAGGCATCCGGCCGAGGGCGGGAACTCGCCGGTGATCAGGTTGAACAGCGTGGTCTTGCCGCAGCCGTTCGGGCCGATAATGCAGAGCAGCTCGCCCTCGGCCAGGGCCATGGTCAGGCCGGCGACGGCGTGGATGCCGCCGAAGTCCTTGGCCAGGTTCTCGACTTCCAGGAAGGCGCTCACCGCGGGCTCCGCCGGGGGACGGCCGGGTCGTCCCCCTCGTTGGGCTACGCTCAGGCGCAGCCGGACTGCGGCGCCAGGCTGCCCAACGCCTGCACCGTCTTCAGGCCCGCGCCCTCGGTCTTGGCCAGGTACATGTTGAGCGTGACGTGGTGGCTCTCTGCGCCGATCGCGACCGGGCCGGTCGGCGAGTCGATGGTCAGCCCCGCCATGCCGTCGACGGCGGCCTCACGGCCCGGCTCGCCGGCCGTCTCCAGGCCCGCCTTGAGCGCGTTGAGCGCATTGTAATGGGTCATAACGTAGTGCGAGATGGTCACGTCCTCGCCAGCGTTCTTGCGGATCCGGGCGACGAAGTCCTTGACCCCCGGCTCGTCGCTCGAGGAGACCAGCGGCACGGTCACCCACATGTTCTGGCCCTTGCCCTCGCCGAAGGCGCCGAGATAGGCCTCGGAGAAGCCGAGGAAGGCGACGGTCACGTCCTTCAACAGGCCGAAGTCCTCGGCCTGCTTGATGAAGGTGATGCCGTCGGCGCCGGGCAGGGCGAAGACCAGGACCTTGGCGCCGCTGTCGGCGATGCGGCGCACAACCGGCGCGAACTCCTTGACGCCCCAGGGCGTGAACTCGGTGCCGACCGTCTTGCCGCCGAGGCCCGCGATGATCCCCTCGGCGGTCTCGAACATCTTCTGCGGCCAGACGTAGTCGGCGCCGAACATGTAGTAGCTGTTCCCGGCGGTCTCGTTCATGTGCGGCAGCAGCTTGGCCAGCTCCTGGTTCGGCACGGTGTTGAAGCTGAAAATATAGCGTCCGCAGGCTCCACCCTCGTAGTTGGTGGCGTAGAGCAGCGGGGTCTTGAGGCGGGTGTGGGCCGGCGCCATGGCGTCGCGCGCGTTGGAGGTGATCGGGCCGGTCACGGCCACGACCTCGTCGCGCTTGATCAGCTTGGTCGTGCGCTCGACCGAGGTCTTGGGGTCGGTCTTGTTGTCCTCGTAGAGCATCTCGACCGGATGGCCCAGGATGCCGCCGGCCTCGTTGATCTCGCGGACCGCGAGGTCGAGGCCCAGCTTGGCCTGGTTGCCGAACAGCTCGAGGCCGCCGCTGAACGGCTGCACGGCGCCGATCCGGATCGGCTTCTTGGCGGCGATGGCGGGGAACCCGAGGCCCAAGGCGCTGCTTGCCGCGCCCGCGGCCAGCGCGGTCTTGAGAAACGTTCGACGAGATGTCCCGGTCATGGCATTGCCTCCCTGTCCCTTGTTGTTTTGATAATCGGCACGATTCTTCACCGAGCGAAGACCGGCCGCAATGACTTTCTTGTCCGGGCGGCCGGGCGGGGGCTAGAGTCGCGGCCGTAAACCTCCGGGGACTGCGAGGCGAAATGGCCAGGCGCAAGCACGCCGAGTTGAGACGAGAGATCATCGCCGCCTGCCGCGAGATGAACGCGCTGGGCATCAACCAGGGCACCTCGGGCAACGTCAGCGCGCGGGTCGAGGACGGCTTCCTGATCACGCCCTCGGGCGTCGCCTACGACGAGATGGCGCCCGAGCAGGTGGTCGAGATGGACCTGGAGGGCGGCCACCGGGGCGACCAAAGGCCTTCCAGCGAGTGGCGCATGCACAGCGACATCTACTGCGGCCGGCCCGAGGCCGGCGCCGTCGTGCACACCCACGCGACCTTCTGCACGGCGCTCGCCTGCCTGCACATGGAGATCCCGGCCTTCCACTACATGGTCGCGGTGGCCGGCGGCGCCTCGATCCGCTGCGCCGACTACGCCACCTTCGGCACGCAGGCGCTGTCGGACCACATGCTGCGGGCGCTCGAGGGGCGCCGCGCCTGCCTGCTCGCCAACCACGGCATGATCTGCTTCTCCCCAGAGCTGAAGAAGGCGCTGGCGCTGGCGGTCGAGGTCGAGACCCTGGCCCGGCAGTATTGGCACGCCCGCCAGGCCGGCGAGCCGGTCCTGTTGTCCGAAAAGGAAATGACGGCCGTTCTGGAGCGCTTCGAGAACTACGGCCGGCAGGACGGCGATCCGGAGCGCTGAATGCCCCTTAGAGCCTGGCCCCCAAAAACATGAGGTCTTCGCCCCGCCAGCGGCGAGTCACCGAGACATCGAAGCCGCACCTGCGGTAGAAGGCTACGTTGCGGGCCGCGGCGGCGGTGATCACGTGGACGCCGGGCAGGCCGTCGCGGGCGCAGCGCTCGAGATAGGCCTCGACCAGCCTGGTCCCGATGCCCCGGTTGCGGAACCGCGGGTGGCAGTTGATGTGAAAGTGCGCCGGATAGGCCGCGAAGTAGTCCTCGAACAGGTCGAAGTAGGGGATGTCGCGATACAGTCGGGCCGCGCCGCGACTGTCCACGCAGCCCGTGAGATAACCGGCGATCCGGCCGCCCGCGTTTGCGGCGAGAAAAAAATTCTCCGGTTCGCATTCCAGATAGTAGCCTGTCCAGCGGTCGAGGAATTCCCGTCGCTCGTTCGGCGTGGCGAAATCCCGGGGGGCGGCCGAGAGAAAGAAAATCTCCTCGACCGCGTGCCATGAATCAGGCTTCACGGCCCCCGCGGCGAGGGTCGTGATCGTGAACTCGGCGTCCGGGGCAGGCGGGGCGTTGCCGTTCATGTCCTCAAACCGCTTGGTGCCGCGGGTCCTGGTCGCCGGGAGTCCGCCGGGCCCCCGGCAGGTTCACGACT
>JAOUCL010000028.1 GCA_029859805.1 Rhodospirillales bacterium
TGAGGAATCCTGGTACCAGGGCACCGCGGACGCGGTCTACCAGACCCTGGACATCGTCGAGAGCTACACTCCGAAGTACGTGCTGATATTGGCCGGCGACCACGTCTACAACATGGATTACGGCGAACTGCTGGCCGCGCACGTGGAAGGCCAGGCCGATTTCACGATCGCCTGTCATACCGTGCCGCGGGCGCAAGCCTCCAGCTTCGGGATCATACAGATCGACGATTCGGACCGCATCGTCGATTTCGAGGAGAAGCCGGCCGATCCCAAAGCCATCCCCGGCCGTCCGGATATGTCGCTGGTCAGCATGGGGATCTACGTGTTCTCAATGGACTACCTGCGCACGCATCTCGATCGAGACGCCGCGGACACGACCTCGAGCCACGATTTCGGAAAGGACGTCATTCCCTATGCGATCGGCCGTGGCGACGACGTTCGCGCATACAGGTTCGGAAATCCGGCTCGCGGCAGCGCGAGTTATTGGCGCGACGTGGGAACGGTCGACGCCTTCTACGAGGCCAACCTCGAATTCCTGTCCCCACGGCCGCCGCTGGATATCTACGATCCGTCATGGCCGGTCATGACCTATCAGCCGCAACTTCCGCCGGCCCAGTTCATAGGGGGCGAGACCCATTGCCAGGTGGACAATTCCATGGTCAGCGGTGGCTGTATGATCCAGAGATCCAATCTGGACACAACGCTCCTGTTCTCCAACGTCAAGGTCCAAGACGGCTGCAGCCTGCAGGGCGTCCTGGCCCTGCCCGGCTGCGAGATCGGAGCGGGATCGAGATTGAGAAACGTGATCCTCGATAACGAATGCCGGATCTCCGAAGGCTCGGTGATCGGCGAGGACCCGCAAGACGATAGCCGGCGCTTCGATATGACCGAAAGCGGTCTGGTCGTCGTCAACCGCAAGATGCTCGGTCAGGGAAGGCAATACAGGCCCGGCACTACCCGGGAGCCCCACTGCGCGCCGCGCCTACCCGGGCGACCCGATCCGCTCCCATGAAATGCCTCCCTGTCAGCGACCCCTGGTATCAGTCGTGCCGGAGGTGGTCCGTGATCAGCTTGCCCGCGTCGAGCCGGGGTATGGTCCGTCCCCGATCGCGAGCAGCCTTGACGCCGTCCTCTATGACCGAGAGATAGCCCTGGGCCGTCTTGCGCCACGTGTAGACCGCAGACACGCGTCGGCGCGCTCGTTCCGACAAATCCGCATGCGCCGCCAGGGCCTGCACTAGCCCACGCGCGATATCGCCGCTGTCGAAAGGATCGACGAGAACACCCGAGCCGTCCGCGAAGATCTCGGACGGACCGCCGTTGCGGGTCGCGACGCAGGCCAGACCGCAGGCTGCGGCCTCGATGGGGGCCAGGCCGAAGGGTTCGTAAAACGCCGTCAGCGCGAAGACCGAGCCGTGCTCCGCGAAAAAGCGATAGGTCGCCGCGAGCTGCATCTGGGACTGGATGTTCAGGAAACGGACCCGATCCTGCAGGCCAGCCTCGGTTATGGTCGCCAGAATCGACTTCAGGACCGACCTTTCGTTCTCCGGCAGGCGGTCGACCTCTTCGAAAGGATTGTCGATGCCGCGGATGCAGATTACCAGCCCGGCGCGCTCGCGCAGCTGGCGGCTCTCGGCGAAGGCCCTGACCACGCCCAGGGTGTTCTTCTTTTCGTCCAGCCGACTGGAGACCAGGACGAAGGGGCCGGGCAGGCCGTCGAGCTTCGCGCGGAGCATGTCCCGGGTGGCCCCGTCGCGGTCGCCTCTTTCCACGGTGAAGACGCGGGTGTTGACGCCCGGCGGGATGACCGAAAACCTGTCGTCCGCCTGAACATCCACGGCGCCGGCGTATAGCGGGTGTGCGTACTGCTCCAGACGTTCCTGCTCGGTGGATGTGACGATCCGGTAGGCCCGGCTCATGCTCAGGCGCTCGGCGGCGATGCGCCGCGAGAAGCGGTAGCGCGCCTCCATCTCTTCCA
Organism: Rhodospirillales bacterium; assembly: GCA_029859805.1. Lineage (GTDB taxonomy): Bacteria > Pseudomonadota > Alphaproteobacteria > Kiloniellales > JAKSDN01 > CAMYKD01. The sequence continues at coordinate 1,979 of JAOUCL010000028.1, forward strand.
GGTTTTCCAGGCTCGTGCCGAGCTTGTCGAGTTTCTGCGCGCCGAGCGAATGGCCCGTGAAGGTGAATCCGATCCCGCTCAGGTTCCGTGTCAGGGCCGCGCAAAATCCGCCGTCCGCGTAATGCGCGGTCGCGAACTGCGGCGGTTCCTCGCCGTAGAAGGCGAGCATGTTGTGCACGAATTCATCCAGGTGGTCCCAAAGGCGCTCCTTGTTCAGAAATGCTGGTCCGCCGCACGAGACCCGCACGATCCGTAGATTGTCCTCGTAGCCCGGATAGTGATCGATTTCCGAGGCGAATTCGGGCCAATCCGGATCTTCGATCTTGCGGGTGACGATATCGACCCTGTGTCCCATCTCCGCCATGGCCATGGCGAGCTCCTTGACATAGACCAACTGGCCCCCGAAATCAGGGTGCTCGGTGAGATGGGAGTCGCTGGCGTCGAAATTGCCCTGAGGATTCAGGAATACGATATGCATGTCTGACCCTGCCCGGTGGCATTCGAGATAGAACGGCCGGGTTAGCGTGCCGTCCGTACTGAATAATCCTTGTCGATGATGATGTCCGCACGGGATCTGTGCGAGGAGATAATGCCGTGTTCAATCCGCAGCACGTCGTCGATGAAGGGATCGAGCTCCGAGGTGTCCCGTTTTCTCTTTTCGCGGTGGGCACGGGTATCCAGGTAGTTGCGAGCGATAAAGATCTTTGTGTTTGCATGGCTCAGCAGCGTCGTATAGGTGCCTTCCGCGATCGCGACGCGGGCATCCGCTGTCGCCGCGATTTCCGTGGTGATGCGGTCCTCCTCGTAGATCGCCAGCGGCTTCTCGATGCGCGCGGCCCCGTCCAGAAAACCCTGCAGGTGTTCATCGAGGAGATCCAACCTGACCTCCTGCGGACCGACCCAGGCAATGTCTTCCCGCCTCGCTCTGTCGTTGGACTTCGGCGGATGGACGAAATAGTCGTCCTGTTGGAAGATGACGCTCGGCATGTTGCGACCCGCCAGCAACTCCGCGATGGCGGTTGCCGTCTCCGATTTGCCGCTGCCCGACTCGCCCGCGACGGCCAGGGTGTATTTCCCATTCGACGCCTCGATTTCCGGCAGGATAAGGGGCAGGATGGCCTTGGCGGCATCCCTATGATGCGATTCGACGATTATCTTATCACCGCGCATGGCACTCGTTCCTCTTTCTCTTTCGAACAGCCGCCTTTGGAGCCTTATCAACCATTTGTATTAATCTATTCTTATAGTGTAATAGTTTATCCTGCAATGCGATACCTTCTGCTTGGTGACCGCGCGGAAAAGTATGTATTGCATAGGGGAATCCCCATTTATAATAAAAGATTCTTGCCGTTCGAAGGTGAGCGAATTCAGCCGTCCGCGATAGGGTCATGAGGCAGAATGAAGGATGTTGAGCGAGTACGATACCGCGTGGTCCGAGCTGAATACCAGGCTGCGGGGGATTGAAGACAGCGCCGGCCTGGGCGGAGCCTTGGCCGAGCTACAGGCTCATCAACAGCGGACTGGGTTCATTGAGGACCGCCTCGAAGGCGTTGACCGGCGCACCTTCCACCATCCGCGGGATTCGTCCAGATTCTTCAGGGTCCAGTACAATCCGAAACGGGCGTTGCGGTTCAATGGGACCGGTATCACGGAGCCGCCCGCCGGTATCGTGGTGAGAAACGACGGTTGTTTTCTTTGTCGGGACAACATCCGCTGGCAGCAGGGCGGCAGCCAGCTGGGTTATGAGGTTCGTATCGGCGAGACCGTCTACTATGCTTGGATGAACCCGTTCCCGCTGTTGCCGACCCATATCGTTGTCGCGACAGAGGCGCACACGTCCCAGGAGTGGGGGTACGAGTATGGCGGCCGCCGCGGAAAAACCATGTTGCTGAGCGATCTCGTCGCGCTTGCGGCGCGAATGCCCGGCTATGTCGGCTTCTACAACGGCGTGGACGCCGGCGCTTCGATACCCGGTCATATGCACCTCCAATTCTGCCAGCGTCCGGAGGACGACCCCGAGTTCCCCCTCGAGCGGGCAGCTCGGGTATTCGAGGACTCCGATCAAGGCATAAATTTCCTGTCGAGGTACCCGGTGGCGGCCGCGGTCTGGCGAGGTGCGGCCGCGGAAGTGATCGAAGCGGCATCGAGCTGGATGTCGCAGTGGACGCATCGGAACCGCGATCGCCTGAACAACCTGACAGCCAACTTCATTGCGTCGAAAGATCAAGCCGGTGACGGCCTTTCGCTCTATTTCGTTCCGCGAGCCCGAGGCACATCGCGTGTGAACGGACTGCATGGCTTGATCGGCGGGCTCGAGATACTGGGAGAGGTGGTGTTTTCGAGTCCGGAGGAAAAGAAACTTCTGGATGACGGCGCCATCGACTATTTCGCCTTGGCGAGCTATCTTGCACGCGTTCGTACACCGATGTTCCTGTCTTGAGCGGCTGGTTTCGGCCGATCGGTGTGAAGGTCTATTCTGCGCTTCAAAAGCTCCGGTTCAGAGGCCCCCTTGCAACGTCGTCATCGAATCGATCGCGTTGCATTCCGACGGGTCCGGCCCACGGAAATGGGCTGTGCGAGGGTAGGTTCGGTCATCGTGCGCCGTGGGTTTTCTTCGAAACACCCGAAAGGTCGTCTGGCAAACTTCGGGAGACTGCGGTTAGATAGATGGCCGTGCGCTCGCGGTGCTCGAGGCGCCGGCCGCGTGTGCCGACACAGCCGGGCGGCGGCGGATCGGGGAAGGCCTGTCGAACGGCCCCGGGTGTGCGGCTTTGCGGCGGCCACCATCCATTGAACCACAGACTCGCGAGGAGACGGGCACATGCATTTGGCGGTATTGACCGGCGGCGGCGACGTCCCGGGCCTCAATGCGGCGATCAAGGCGATCGTAAACGAAGCAAGCGCCCGGACCTGGAAGGTGACCGGGTTCCGGCGGGGCTGGAGCGGCCCGCTGAACTACAATACGGATGACCCCGAGGGGTCGCGCGACTGGGTCGCGGCGCTGCGGCCGGACGTCGTCCGTCATATCGACCGCACCGGCGGCACGGTCCTCCATACGACCCGCACCAACCCATCGAATGTCCGGGCCGCCGACCTGCCGGCCTTTCTGGCATCGAGATATCCCACCACCGGCGAGACGGACAGGGTGGATTGCACGGACCACGTGCTCGCGGTGCTGAACGCCCTGAAGATCGACGTGCTGATCGCCATCGGCGGCGACGACACACTGTCCTACGGCGCGCGCCTGCATCGCGAAGGCGTTCCCACCCTGTGCATTCCAAAGACCATGGACAACGACGTGTTCGGCACCGATTACTGCATCGGCTTCTCGACCTGCGTGAACCGCTCGGTCGACTTCATCAACCGGCTGCGCACGCCGGCCGGCAGTCACGAGCGCTTCCTGGTGGTCGAGATGTTCGGCCGCAACTCCGGCGAGTCGGCGCTGATTACCGGTTACCTGGCCGATGTCGACCGCACCTTGATCGCCGAGGTCCCCTTCGACGTCGACAAGGTCGCACGGCTGCTCGCGGAGGATCGGGCGCGCAACAGCTCCAGCTACGCCATCGTCGTGGTCTCGGAAGGGGCGTCCCTGGAGGGCGGCGAAATTATCGAATCCGGTGAGACGGACGCCTTCGGTCACCGCAAGCTGGGCGGCATCGGGCCCATGGTGGGCGATGCGCTCAAGGCGCACACCGGGGTCAACGTCATGACCCAGAACCTGGCCTACCTGGTGCGTGCCGGTGCGCCCGACGCCATGGACCTCATGGTCGGCCGGAACTTCGGCACCATGGCGATCCAGCTTATCGAAGACGGCAAGGTCGGCCTGATGACGGCCATTCAGGACGGCCGATATACAACGGAGCCGGCCGACATTTGCACCAAGGGCAAGCGCAGTGTCGATGTCGATGCGATGTACGACGTGGATGCCTACCGCCCGCGCATCGTCGAGGTGTCTGGCATGCCCATGTTCTTGAAATAACCAGCCGGCATTGCCCGTGGCAGGACCGGACCCTGCAACGATGCGTCGGCCTGCATCGGATCAGAGGAACCGGCCCGCCTTGACCACGCCCGACAAGGGGTTGAAGCCGATCCTATAGGCCAGCTCGGCCGGCCGCTCGATCTCCCAGATCGCGAAATCGGCGGCCTTGCCCGCCTCCAGCGTCCCGTGGCTCTCCGCTAGTCCGAGCGCGCGGGCGCCGTTCTTTGTCACCCCCGCGAGCGCCTCTTCCGGGGTCATGCGGAACAGGGTGCAGGCCATGTTGAGTACGGTCAGCAGCGAGGTGAGCGGCGCGCTGCCCGGGTTGCTGTCGGTGGCGAGCGCGATCGGGACGCCGGCGGCGCGCAGGCCCTCGACCGGCGGCACCTTGGTCTCGCGCAGGAAATAGAAGGCGCCGGGCAGCAACACCGCGACGGTGCTGGCCGCCGCCATGGCGGCGATGCCCTCTTCGTTCGTGTATTCCAGGTGGTCGGCGGAAAGCGCGGCGAAGCGGGCTGCGAGCGCCGCGCCGCCCAGGTCCGACAGCTGGTCGGCGTGCAGCTTGACCGGCAGGCCGTTCTCGCCCGCGGCCTCGAACACGCGGGCCGTCTGCTCGGGGCTGAACGCGATGGCCTCGCAAAAGGCGTCGACCGCGTCGGCCAGGCCGGAGCGCGCGACTTCGGGCATCATTGCGGCGACTGCCTCGATATAGTCGTCGGCGCGGCCGGCGTAGTCCGGCGGCGCCGCATGGGCTCCCAGAAACGTGGTCCTCACCGTGACCGGCAGGGCCTCGCCCAGGCGACGCGCCACGCGCAGCTGCTTCAGCTCGGTCTCCAGCTCGAGGCCGTAGCCCGACTTGATCTCGACCGTGGTGACGCCCTCGGCGAGCAAGGCGGAAAGGCGCCGCCGGGCGGCCTCGAAGAGGGCGTCCTCGTCGGCCGCGCGGGTCGCCGCGACGGTCGAGACGATGCCGCCGCCGGCCCGCGCGATCTCCTCGTAGCTGGCGCCCTCCAGGCGCGCCTCGAACTCGCGTGCCCGGTCGCCGCCATAGACCAGGTGGGTGTGGCAGTCGACCAGCCCGGGCGTGACCCAGCGGCCGCCCAGATCGTGGCGCTCGCGCGCCAGATCCTCCGGCCGACCGGGCAGCTCGGCGGCCGGCCCGACCCAGGCGATTCGGCCGCCCGCGACCGCTATGGCGCCGTCCTCGACGGTGCCATAGGGCGCGGCGCCGGCCATGGTCGCCAGGCGCCCCCCGGTCCAGATCGTGTCCCACATAGGCTCGGCTCCCGCTGGCCGGGCAAGGCCGGCTCCCACCGGATCATAGCGGCTGGGCCGGCCCGGTCAAAAGCCTCCGCACTGCCAGGACAATCGAACGCCAGGAAGCCTTCCCCCTTGACGGGGGAAGGTTTGGATGGGGGTGGACAAGGTCGCTCGCACCAGGTTCGGAGGTGTCTTTCCGATCGAATCAACCTGCCCCCCTCCTCGGTCCTCCCCCGCGAGGGGGGAGGAAGAAGCTTTGCGGCCGTCGTGCGATTCCTCTGCCCGCGAGGAGGAGGAAGAAAACGGACCCGCCTCAAGCGATTGCCCTGGTCGCATGGCAGATCGACGGTGAAGCCGGCGAGCTTTTGCCGTAACCTTTCGACTCCACACCACCGGGCCAGGGCGATGGGATCATGACCGAACGCTCGCTCTATGCCGACCGGGCCCTGTTGCCCGACGGCTGGTCGCGCGACGTGCTGATCGAGATCGGCGCGGACGGTGGCCTCACGTCGGTGACGCCGGGCGCGGCGGCCGGGGCCGCGCCGCGCGCCGAGGGCCCGGTCGTGCCCGGCATGCCCAACCTGCACAGCCACGCCTTCCAGCGCGCCATGGCGGGGCTGGCCGAGCGCGCCGGTCCGGGCGACGACAGCTTCTGGACCTGGCGCGAGGTCATGTACCGCTTCCTGCGCAGGCTCACACCCGAGCAGGCGGGGACCGTCGCCGCGCAGCTCTATGTCGAGATGCTCAAGGCGGGCTACACCGCGGTGGGCGAGTTCCACTATCTGCACCACGCTCCCGACGGCAAGCCCTACAACGACCTGGCCGAGATGTCGCGGCATGTGCTCGCCGCCGCCCGGCGCACAGGCATGGGCCTCACGCACCTGCCGGTGCTCTACGGCTTCGGCGGATTCGGCGGCCGGGCGGCGGGCGAAGGCCAGCGCCGCTTTCTGAACGACCCGGAGCGCTTCCTGCGGCTGGTCGAGGCGGTCCGCGACGAGGTCCGCGGCGACCCGCAGTTCGGGCTCGGCATCGCGCCGCATTCGCTGCGCGCGGTGACGCCCGAGACGCTCGGCGCCGCGCTCGAGGGCCTGGATGCTCTGGACCCGGGGGCGCCGATCCACATCCACGTCGCCGAGCAGCAGAAGGAGGTGCACGACTGCATCGACTGGAGCGGCCTGCGGCCCGTGGAGTGGCTGCTCGCCAACGTCGACCCGGGGCCGCACTGGTGCCTGGTGCACGCCACGCACATGACCGAGCAGGAGACCGAAGCGCTCGCCGGATCGGGGGCGGTCGCCGGGCTCTGCCCGACCACCGAGGCCAACCTCGGCGACGGCGTGTTCCCGGCGCCGGCCTACCTGGCCGGGGGCGGCGCATTCGGCATCGGCTCGGATAGCCACATATCGGTCAGCCCGATCGAGGAGCTGCGCTGGCTGGAATACGGACAGCGCCTGACCCGGAAGCGCCGGAACCTGCTCGCCGGTGGCGACGCGGAGCCCTCCGTCGGCGCGGTGCTGTACCAGGGCGCCTTGGCCGGCGGCGCGCAGGCCCTCGGCCGGCCGCTCGGCAAGCTGGCGCCGGGCTGCCGCGCCGACCTGCTGGTGCTCGACGCCGACTGCCCGGCGCTGATCGGTAAGCCGGACGAGCTGCTGCTCGACGCGATGGTCTTCGCCGGCAACGACAACCCGGTCCGCGACGTCATGGTCGGCGGCCGCTGGGTAGTGCGCGAGCGCCGCCACGGCGAGGAGGCCGCCGTCCTGGCTGCCTACAAGGCGGCGCTCGCCGAGCTGACCGCCTGAGAGGTAAGGTGGACGATCGATTTCACCGCCTGGGACATGCGTGAGCGAGCGATATGAGCGATCTCACCCGCTTCTACGACGAGCTGGCCCCGCACTACCACCTGCTGTTCGAGGACTGGGATGCGGCGGTCCGATGGCAGGGCGGGGTACTGGACCGCTTGCTCGGGCGCCTCGCGGGCCCCGGCCGCAAGCGCGTGCTGGACGCGGCCAGCGGCATCGGCACCCAGGCGATCGGCCTGGCGCTCGAGGGCCACGCGGTTACCGGCAGCGATCTGAGCCCGGCCTCGGTCGAGCGGGCCCGGTGGGAGGCGAAGCGCCTCGGTGTCGAGGTCGCGTTCGAAGTGGCCGACTTCCGCGACCTCTCGCGGGCCGTGGCCGGACCCTTCGACGTCGTCTGTGCCCTGGACAACGCCCTGCCGCACCTGGAGAGCGACGCGGAGCTGGCGGCGGCGCTCGGGCAGATGGCGGGCCTGCTCGCGCCCGACGGTCTGTTCCTGGCCTCGACCCGCGACTACGACGCGCTCGCCCGGAGGCGGCCGGAAAGAATGTCGGAGCGCGTCTATCCGGACGGGCAGGGGCGCCGGCGGGTCTATCAGCTCTGGGACTGGGACGCCAACGGGTCCGGCTACCGGGTCCGGCAACACATCGTCCGTGAAGGCGGCGTGGCGCGCGAGCCCCTGGTCTTCAGCGCCCACTACCGGGCGCTGACCCGGGCGCAGTTGAGCGCGGCCCTGGAGGCGGCCGGCCTGGGCAATCCGGAATGGCTCATGCCCGCGGACAGCGGCTTCTACCAGCCGGTCGTGGCGGCCCGGCGTCGGCCCTAGGCGACCTCTTCGCCCGCCGCGACGGGCCTCGGATCGTTGGCGACGCGCAGGCGGGCGAAGGACGGCGCGTGGTAGGCGGGATGGACCGGCGGCTCCTTGGGCGTGAGCAGATAGCGCGCCGCGACCTCGAGATAGCCCCCGAAGCGGTAGCCGCCGTTGCTGGCCAGCAGTTCCTCACGCCGCGCGCGGTAGCGGGCCGGCAGCCGGTACCAGGGAAGGCCGGGCTCGGCGTGGTGCAGGGCGTGCAGGTTGTTGTTGAGGTACAAGAGCGACATCACCGGGCCCGCCTCGACCACGACGCTGCGCTCGCCGGGCGTCTCTCGGGCCTGGTGCTCCAGGAAGGAGCGCATCAGGGTCAGCGAGAGGCCTGGATAGGCGAAAAGGGCCAGATAGCCGGCCAGGGGAACCTCGCAGACCCCGATCACCCAGGTGAGCGTGAGCGTGCCCGCGGCAAGGTGTAGCAGCCAGGCGCCCAGATCCCGGGTGTCGCCGCGGGCGAGCGCGGCCGCCGCGGACCCGTAGAGCCGCAAGGTGCAGACGGCCGGGCCCAGCAGCAGGCGGCCCGTCAGAGTGTTGAGGCTCCAGGCCAGGGCGCGCCGCAGAGGCCCGCAGCGCGCCCAGGCCTCCGGGGTCATGTAGAAGGATTCCGGATCGCCCAGGGGGTCGGTGAGGTAGTCGTCCCGGTGGTGCAGCAGGTGGGTCTCCCGGTAGATCCGGTAGGGCACCCACAGCCATAGGCTCGGCCCGACTAGCAGCTCGTTGACCCGGGGCCAGGGCGTCGGGTGGCCGTGGGTCGCTTCGTGCTGCAGCGAGCCGTGCAGGGCCACCAGGTAGCCGCCCAGCGGCAGCAGCAGCCACCAGGGCAGGGTATCGTAGTTCCAGGTCAGGAGGCCGAAAGCGCCATAGGTTGCCGTCGTCAGCAGCACTGTCGGCCACTCGATGCTCTCCGCCGCGCGTTCTAGCGCGGCGCTTCTCCGCTGTTTGCGCGTCATGTCCAGGTCGATCTCCGGTTCGGGTTCTTGCCGAAAACCCCCATCAGGAACCCGATTTCATGATACCGGGGAATAGGACCCGTTCCAACGTGGGACTGTGCATATTATGACGCTTTCGGTCACCAAAAAACTCTATTGGTGATTTTAATCAACACTTGTTAACATAACGAAATAGACCCGAAACAGAACCGAGAAAGGGCTGAAGAATGGACCGACGGGAAACGGTCGAGGTCTTCCGCCGGAACCTGACCGAGGTGATTTCGCGCTCGGGGCTGAGCCGTTCGGCCTTCGCGGCGCGGCTGGGGCTGGACCGCTCGACCCTCTCCCAGCTGTTGTCGCCCGCGAACCTGCGGCTGCCGCGCGCCGAGACCATCGCCGCCATGGCCGCCAGCGAGCAGGTCAGCGTCGACTGGCTGCTCGGCCTCAGCCAGGAAGGCCAGCTCGGCCCCGACATGGTCCGCCAGGACCTGGAGATCGCCGCCGGCGGCGCCTCGCCGGCCGACGAGCGCCTGCAGGGCTGGCACACGGAAGCGGCGGGCTACAAGATCCGCTACGTCCCGGCGACGCTGCCCGACCTGCTCAAGTCGGAGGAGGTCATAGACTTCGAGTTTCGCGAGCAGGGCAGCCGTGTTCCGCAGGGGCGCCTGCAGGTGGCCGAGGAGCGGCTGGCCTACAGCCGCCGGCCCGAGACCGACATGGAGGTTTGCTGCTCCTTCCAGTCGGTCGAGGGCTTCGCCCGCGGCGAGGGGATCTGGCGTACCCTGTCGGTCGAGGCCCGCAGGCGTCAGATCGAGGCCATGATCGAACTGCTCGACGAGCTCTACCCGACCTTGCGCTGGTTCCTGTTCGACGGCCTGCGGCACTACTGCGTACCGCTCACGATCTTCGGCCCGCAGCGGGTCGCGGTCTACTTCGGCAACATGTACGTCGTGTTCAACTCGACCGAGCACATACGCGAGCTCACCAAGCACTTCGACAACCTGATCCGCGCGGCGGTGGTCCAGCCGCCCGACGTCGGCGGATTCCTGAATGGCCTGCTGGCCGAGTTGAACCATGAGACCGGCAGCCGCGGCGCGGCGGGCGGGCGGCATGCCGGCGCCTGAGCGGACTGTCGAGGCCAGGCCGTGGTGATCGCCAGCTTGCCTATGTACGACTTGCCCGAGTTGCGGGCGGCGACGGACGCGTGGTGGCAGGGCCTGGCCCGCGCCTTCCGTCGGGCCGGGCTCGGCGAGGTGCCCGACGGGCTGAGCCGCGACCTGGGCGCGGAGGCGGCCTGGCGCGGTCCCGGGCTGCTGTTCAGCCAGACCTGCGGCTATCCCCTGACCCACGCCTTCAAGGGCGTGCTGCGGCTGGTCGCAACCCCGGCCTATGCCGCAGCGGGCTGCAGCGGGCCCTGTTATTCGAGCGCGATCGTCGTGCGCGCGGACGATCCGGCCCGGGAGCTCGGCGAGCTCGCGGGGCGGATCTGCGCCGTGAACAACCGGGCGTCCCAATCGGGCTGCAACGCGCTGCGCCACGCCGTGGCACGCTACGCCGTGCAGGGCCGGTTCTTCGCCCGGGTCGTGGAAACCGGCGAACATCTGGCGTCGCTGACCGCGGTCGCCGGGGGCCGGGCCGACGTGGCCGCGATCGATGCCGTCACCTTCGCGCTGGTGACGGCTTGCCGCCCGTCGGCGGTTTCGGGCCTGCGGATCCTGGGGTGGAGCGAGCAGGCGCCGGGGCTGCCCTATGTGACCCGGGCGGATGCCGGGGCCGACCGGCTGGCACGGCTGCGCGAGGGCCTGCAGGCCGCCATGGACGACCCGGCCTTGGCGCCGGCCCGCGAGGCCCTCCTGCTGACCGGCGCAGAGCCGCTGCCGGCGGCGGCCTACGACGGTATCGACGAGATGGAGGCGGAGGCCGCGGCCCGGGGCTATCCCGATCTCGCCTGAAGCGGCGACGGCCGGACACGGGACCAGGTGCGGAAAGCGGAAAGGGCCGGGGCAATAGCCCCGGCCCTTTCGCCGCGATTACCCCGGGAAGGTTTCGGAGAGGGACAGACTTCCCGGAGCCCCCTTTGACAGCTTAGCCGGCCGAGATCACGGCGGCGGAGAGCTCGCCGGAGACCACGCCGAACAGGTTCGACAGGGACTCGCCCATGCCACGCAGCGCGGCGATGGCGGCGACCGACACAAGTGCGGCAATTAGGCCATACTCGATGGCCGTGGCGCCCGACTCGTCATTGGCGAAATTCTTCAACTTGGCAATCATGAGAGTTGTCTCCTTGCAAGGTCATGAGTTTGTATCAATATCTGATGTAACAGAATACACAATTTTTTCACATAGTCAATAAAAAAGCGCACACGAAGCACTCAAAAACAATAATAAATCGATATTATAGTTAGGATTACATTAATTATTACATTAGATAAGAATGCATGTCAAATTTCATACATCTAGAACCATGAATTTTGACTCCAAAAGTAAAGTATTTCCATGAGACGCCCGGGCCGGCACGCGCGCTGCGCCGCCGCGGGGACAACTCCGGCACTTCTGTTCGGGTGAGCAGTGGGCGCCGCTCCGGCGGCGCCGTCTACTGCCGGGCCAAGCCGACCTGGAGCGGCGACCCGGAGGAACCCATGAAGGAAACCAGCATCCAGGCCTTGGCCGAGGGGTCGGACATGGTCTGCGCCGGTCCGGTCCGATTGGCCCGGTTCAGGGCGTTCGCCCGCATGGCCTCGAGCAGCCCCTCGAGGCCGAGTTTCCTGGCGGCCGATACGAACTGCTGGCGTTCGGTCAGGGCCAGGCTGATGCCGTCGACCGTGACGTCGACGATACGGTGCCGGTCGCCGCCGCCGCGGACCCGCCAACCCGTGACGAGCGGACCCTCCGTACTTTCGACCCGGGTCTCGACCAGGACATCCTTGGTGCCGACCGGACGGCTGTCCACGACGGCGAGCGTCTCGGCCCGGTAGCGATCGAGCTGGCGCGCATAGCTGTTCACCAGGTGCTCGGCGAAGAGGTCCTGGAACTGCGCGCGCTGTTCTCCGTCCGCTTGACGCCAGAACCTGCCGAGCACGAAACGGCCGATCAACGGGAGGTCGAAGCCTTCGCGAACCAGGGCTTTCAGGCCTTCGTGCCGTCCCTGGGCGTTCCGCGACTCGGCTGCTGCGATGACCGCGGCCTGCTGCCCGAGCTGTTCGACGAAACCCGACGCTCCGGCCGGGTCCGCGAGTCTCGAACCGAGGCTCTCTTCCGCGCGCAGGGGATTGGGCCCGATCAGCGCCAACGCCAAGGCGCAGACGGCGATCGAACAGCAGATTTTCGCACTATGCATGACATCTCCTCCTGATCGGTCAGCCTGGGCGTTGACCGCCCTTTCGGCTTGGCTGCTCCGATGTGATTAAGTTTACGTCAAGAGGACTTAACGATTCGTTACGCGACCCGGTCCAACCGGGAAAAAACGCTGCTTGGTTCCGAGAGGACGTATGCCGGTTCTGCGGCCTTGCGCCGGCCCGGGGCCTCCGGGCTCAGGTGATATCTTCGCCCAATGGGATGCCGTTGTGGGGGGGCTCGGCCAGACGGCGCGACAGCTGGCTGAGCACGTGCTCGAGGTCCTCCGGGCAGACCTCCTCGTACTCGTTGACCAGGCGCGAGATGATCGCGTCGGTGGATGCGCGCTGCCACTCGCGCGCCTCTTCCGGCGGCAGGCGGCGGACCACGTCCAGGGCGGCGCGGAAGGCCCGGAACAGGACGGGCGGCAGCCCGGATTTCTCATAGAGCGCGATGAATCCATCCGGTCCGTCGTCGAGGATCCGGTGTCCTGCCTGGTCGAGCGGCAGCGCGGCCAGGCGGGCCATCGCGGCCCGGAAGAAGTCGAGGCGGCCCAGACAGAGGCCGCGCAGAAGGAGGGTCGGGGTCAGCATGGCCTCCGCCGCCAGGCCGGCCACGAGCCTGTCGATCTCGGCTTTCGGGTCGTCCGGGCCCATGGCCCGGGTCAGCGCCCGTTCGCGGCCGTGCAGGGCCATGTCGCCGGCCAGCTCCGGCGGCAGGTCGTGCCGTTCGGCCAGGTGCTGGCAGAGGTCCCCGCAGAGCCCGTAGATAGCCCGCTGGAGCACGTTCAGAGGCTGCCGGGCCTGTTGGGGGCCGGTTCCGTTGACCGCCCCCGTGCCCTCCGAGGGCCCCGCGAGGGGCGCCACGCCGCTGCCGGCCGGCAAGCGGAGCGAGAGGGCGTCCGCGGACAGGGTTTGGGAGAGAGTGGGCGGTAGATAGGGACAGCGCCTCAGGTGCTCGGCCAGGGCCTCGCGGACCTGGCGCCCGACGTCCTCGGGTAGCGGCTCCGGGCCGCACGCGGCGGCGCCGTCCCCGTTCGGCGCGGGGCGTGTCCGTCCGGGCCGGCCGTCGCTGGACTTTGGCGCGCTGTCCCTGGGGACCTGCATGGGGGCTCTCCGCTTGACGGAACAAGTAGATACGGACACGGGTTAAGAAGAGATGAAAGCTAGGGCCTGCGCGACTGGAGCGATTGCGTGAAATATCGATTGCACTTTTGGAAATTACATAAAAACAGATAGTTAAGAGAATTTCCTAATCTGTTGTATTGAGAAATATTGTCGACCATCTGCGGCAAGGTTGGCGCGCGTGTCGCGGGGCGCGGGCCGCCGGAAATGGAGTGCGGCCGGTTCGGTCCCGGCGGTGTTCCGCGAGGGCGCAAGAACAAGCCCGCGGGACCGTTGGTCCCGCGGGCTCGAGCGCTTGGCTGGGACGGATTGAGCCGGCTTCTAGAGCTCTTCCTCGGCCAGGAAGCCGGTGGAGCTGGCGTCGATATTGATCGGACCCATCCCGCCGAAGAACGGGATCATGAAATTGAAGGTGTACTGGACGCGGATGTCGACCCAGCGCGTGTTGTCCGCGTTGTTCGTGATGGCGGGGTCGATCGTCGCTTCGACCCCCTTTCCGTCGATCAGGCCGGCCAGGGCGACCTTCGATTCGATGTAGTCCTGGAGCTGCAGCTCGTAGGCGTCCTGCTCCGCCGTTGGCGCGTCGGCCGGCGGGGGCGGGTTGACGATGGCCCAGCGCGTGCCTTCCTCGGCGGCGTAGAACAGCATGGCCTGGGTGAAGGCGAAGCGGCCCAGCTCGACAACGCCGAGCAGCAGCGAGAGGAACATACCGGCGGCCAGGGCGAACTCCACGGCCGTGACCCCGGACTCCGATTCCGGCCCGCGGAACAGCCGCGTCAGGGCCGGGAGCAGCGGGCGTCTCGGTTTGCTTTGGCTGTGCGTCATCATCTTCGGTCCTCGCGACTATGTTGTCCGGCCAGCCCGGTCACGGTTTCAGTTCAGCCTGAGCAGCACCGTATCGCCCAGGGTGACCGGGTTGTTGATCCCGGGATAGCTCAGAATCAAGGGGTAGGTGTCGGTGACGCCGATCAGCAGCGAATGGTTGACGTCGGCGCCGCCGCAGTCGTCGACGCTGCACGTGGGCGCGGTGGCGCCGCTGTCCGAGCATTCGCAGACCCAGGTCACAGAGACGTCGGAGAGGTCTACGCCTGCGTTTTTCTTGACGGTATCCTGGATCGCCACGAGGTCACCCTGCACCGGCCGCCGGACCATGGCGTACTGGACCCCGGCGCGCACCCCGTTGGCCAGGGTCATCTGTCGGGTAAACGCCATGCCGAAGTCGACGATGGCGATGATGATCAGCGCCAGGACCGGGGCGATCAGCGCCAGCTCGACGGCCGCGACGCCCTGGTCCTGGCCCCTGAGGCGGGCCAGAAGGCCCCGGGCCCGTGCTGTCCGAAGCTTTGCAGTCAAGCGCATGATCTAGTCCTCCATGTCTCTTGCCCAGGTCCCGCGAGGCGCCCCTATTCGAAGAGGCGCACGCGGGTCTGCCGAACGCCCGAGGTGACGCCGGCCGCCTCGCACGCAGTCTCGTCGTTCTCCAGGTGCGCGGTGCCCGAGACAGTCACCGTTCTCGCGATGACCAGCGTGCAGCTCACGTCGCCGGCGGAGCCGCCCGAATAGTCGACGTCCATGTCCGGGAAGTAGAGCGCGCCGTCCATGATCATGGTGCTGCCGCCGTTGAACTTGCTCTGCAGAACCGAGAGGGTATCGAGATTGGGCACGTAGGGATCCTGGATGAACAGCATGCCTTGGTAACCGCCGGTCGCGGCCGCCTCGTCGGTCGTCGGCGCGCGCAGATCGACGGTACCGCCGGTGACGTTGAAGGAGCCCAAATCGGTGGCGTCCATGGCGGTCAGGATGAAGGTGACGCCGTCGCCGGTCACGGTGCCGCCGGAGATCGCCATGCTGCCGTTGTCGATGATGTAGAGGCCGGGATTGAACACGATGTTGCCGTTGTTGATCGATATACCGGCGCAAAAGCGGCCCGGGGAAACCGGCGAATCTTCCGTGTTGAGGGCAACGGCATTGTTCTCGCCGACGCAGCTCGCATCGGCCTGCAGCCCGGTGAGGACGCCCTCGTAGGGATTCTCGACGCGCTCGGAGAGCACCTGCGGCGGGTACTGCTGGGCTACGGCATTCTTGTCCTTGATGTAGATGTCGCCATAAGCCTGGATCGGCTGGGCGAGCAGCGTCGCCTTGCCGCCGACGTAGACCGCCTCGGCGCTGCTGGAGTTCGAGGCGGTGCCGCAGGACGAGATCAGATCCCCCGTGCCCGTGACGTTGATCGCGCGGTCGGCGGTCTCGTCGAGCGCCACCACGCAGTGCTCGCCGAAGAAGGAGATGCCGCTGACGGCCCGCGCCTGCACGGTGAAGGCGTTGCTGACCATCATCCGCGAGAAGTAGAGCTTGGCCTGCTCCTGCACGAGGACCTCGACGAAGAGGGGGTCGCCCGCGTTCGGGCCCGACTGCGGCGGATTGTTGACGATCACCGTGCCGTGGACCCCGTGCTCGAAGCCGTTCTTCTTGACGGCGTCCTCGACGGCCTTCTGCAGGTCGGCGCTGGGGTCGCGCGACAGCGCGATCCTGGCGGCCACGGCGCCGTTGTCCGCGAGAGTCTGGTTCTCGCGCTTGTCCATGTACCACAGCACCGCGTCGACGCCGATGCCGGCCGCACCGAGCACGACCGGAAAGGCCAGCGCGACGATGATGAAGCTGGCGCCCGCCTGGTCGCGCAGGAAGGCGGCGAGGGCGCTGGCGCGTCCCGCCATCCGCTCCCTGAAGTTCATCTCTTTCCTTGCGTGTGTCATTGTGCGTATCCCCTACTGTCTGCCACAGCCGGGCAGTGGCTCGAGTTTCCCTCCGTTTCGGCCGCCAGAGCGCAAGCATCGGTTCGGACGTGTTCGGCGCCGCCAGGGTCCAAAGGACCGCCCTGGCCGGCTTTACCAAATATTAACCGTAATACTTGCGCTATAGATGCCATAATGAACCGAATACATGATATAATTTTAGGTATTAATAGCGCGTTAACATGTTGCACGAATTTGGTGAAGTTCTTGTGAATACAAGGGTGGCTCGCCGCCGGTCGGCCAGGCGGCCCCGCCCGGGTCGGGCGGGGCCGCGCTGAGGCTTTGCAGGCCCAGGGACTGGCCCCCGGCCGGGACGCCCCTACTCGAAGAGGCGCACGCGCGTCTGCTCGATGCCCTTGACGCCGGCCTCCAGGCAGGCGTCGGCGTCGTTCTCCAAGACCACGTTGCCCGAGAAAGTGATCGTCTTGGAGACGATCAGCGTGCAGTTCACGCCACCGCCCGCGCCGCCGTTGTAGTTCACGTGCGTGTTCGGGAAGTAGAGCGCGCCGTCGAGGGTCATGTTGGCGCCGCCGTTGAACTTGTTCTTCGGCAGATTATTGGTGGTGGCGATATCGGGCACGTAGGGGTCCTGGATGAACAGCATGCCCTCGTAGCCGCCGGTCGCGCCGTCCCCGCCGCCCTGGTCGCCCTGGTCGCCCTGGTCGCCCTGGTCGCCCTGGTCGCCCTGGTCGCCCCCGCCGCCCTGGTCGCCCTGGTCGCCCCCGCCGCCCTGGTCGCCCTGGTCGCCCCCGCCGCCCTGGTCGCCCTGGTCGACCTCGGCGGCCGTCGGCGCCCGCAGGTCGATCGTGCCGCCCGAGATGTCGAAGCCGCCGACATCGCTGGCGTGCATGGCGGTCAGGACGAAGGTGACGCCGTCTCCAAAGATGTTGCCGCCGGTCTGAGTGAAACCGCCGTCGTCGAGGATGTACAAGCCGGGCAGGAAATCGACATCGCCGCCGTTGACCTTGATCCCGCCGCAGAAGCGGCCGGGGCTGACCGGCGATTCCGCCGAGCCCAAAGCAACAGGCTGGTTCGTGCCGACGCAGCTCGCATCGGCCATCAGCCCGGAGAGCACCCCGGCGTAGGGATCGTCGACGCGCTCGGACAAGGGCTGGGGCGGAACGTTATAGACGACCGTGCCGCCGCCCGACTCGAGGATGTCGCCGTAGGTCTGAATCGGGTTCGCGTCCAGCGTCGTGGTCCCCTGGACATTGATGGACTGGTCGCTGCTGGAGTTCGCGGCGATGCCGCAGGCCGAGGTCATGGAGGCGCTGCCGTCGACCGAGATGGCCGAATCGGCCGTGGGGTCCAGCGAAATGACGCAGTGGGTGCCGAAGGTCGAGATGCCGCCCACGGCGCGGGCCTGCACGGTGAAGGCGTTGCTTACCATCATGCGCGAGAAGTAGAGGTCGGCCTGCTGCTGGACGATGACCTCGACGTAGCTGGTCTCGGTCGTGTTCGGGCCCGAGGCCGGCGGACTGTTGACGGTCACCGTGCCGTGCGTGCCGTGGACGAAGCCGTTGGCCTTGGTGCTGTCCCGCACGGCCTTTTCCAGATCGGCCTGGCTGATGCCGGCGTCGCGCGAAAGCGCGATCGTGGCGGCCACGGCGGCGTTGTCCGCGAGGGTCTGGTTCTCGCGCTTGTCCATGTACCAGAGGACCGCGTCGATGCCGATGCCGGCCGCACCCAGAATCACCGGAAAGGCCAGGGCGACGACGATGAAGCTGGCGCCCGCCTCGTTGGCCAGGAAGGCGGCGAGCGATCGGGTCGAGTACGTCAACCGCTCCCGGAAATTCATTTCTTTCCTTGCGTGTGTCATCGTGCTTGTCCCCTATTGGTTGCCTTCGCCGGGCAGCGACTCGATTTTTCCCTCCGTTTCGGCCGCTAGAGCGCAAGCATCGGTTCCGACGTGTTCGGCGCAGCCATGGTCTAAAGGGTCGACTTGGCTGGCTTTACCAAATATTAACCGTAATACTTACACTATAGATACAAAGATGAGCCGAATACATGATATAATTCTAAATATTAACCGCGCGTTAATATGTTACGGCAATTTGGTGAAGTTCTTGTGAACAGCGGGGCGGCCCGCCGCCGGGCGGCCGCGCGGCCCCGCCGGAGGGTTGGCGGGGCCGCGCTGTCTCGGGCTTGCGGGCCCGGCTACTCGATGATCCGCACGCGGGTCTGCTGGACGCCCGTGGTGATGCCGGCTTCGGCGCAGGCGTTCGCGTCGTTGTTCAGCTCCACGTTGCCGGAGAAACTCACTGTCCGGGAGACGATCAGCGTGCAGTTCACGCTGCCGCCACCGCCGCCGGAGTAGACGACATCCGTCAGCGGGAAATAGAGCGCACCGTCCAGGGTCATGTCACTGCCCCCAGTGAACTTGTTTGACGGCAGCTTGTTGGCGGCTAGCGTGTCGACATTGGGCACATGGGGATCCTGGATGAACAGCATGCCCGGGTAGTCGCCCTCGGTTGTGTCCAGCGGCGCGCGCAGGTCGATCGTGCCGCCCAAGACGTCGAAGTCGCCCAGATCGGTGCCGTCCATGGCGGTGATGATGAAGGTGACCCCTTCACCGCTGATGTTGCCGCCGCTGATCGCCATGCCGCCGTTGTCGACGAAATAGGTACCCGGCAGAAACACGATGGTGCCGTTGTTGATCGTTATGCCGCCGCAAAAGCGGCCTGGGGAAACCGGCGAATTTTCCGTGTTGAGGGCAACGGCGTTGTTCTCGCCGACGCAGCTCGGATCGGCCTGCAGCCCCGGAAGGACGCTCGCGTAGGGGTCTTCGATACGCTCCGACAAGGGCTGAGGCGGAACGTTGTAGGTGACGGACGCGCCGGCGCCCGACACCTCGATGTCGCCGTAGGCCTGAATCGGATCGGCGTTCAACGTCGCCTGTCCTTGGATCCCGATGGCCGAGCTGCTGCTCGAGTTCGAGGCGAGGCCGCAGGACGAGGTCACGTTGGCGGTGCCGGCGATCTTGATGGCGTCGTCCTCCGTCGGGTCGAGCGCCACGACGCAGTGATTACCGAAGGTCGAGACGCCGCTGACTGCGCGCGCGCGCACCATGAAGGACTGGTCCACGATCATCGCCGAGAAGGCAACTTGCGCCGTCTGCGCGATGACGACCTCGACGAAGTTGGCGTCGCCCGCGTTCGGGCCGGCGGCCGGCGGGTTGTTGACGGTCACTGCGCCGTGCGTGCCGTGCACGAAGCCGTTGTCCGCCGCCGCGCCGCGCACGACGATCTCCAGGTCGCTCAGGCTGATCCCGGCGTCGCGCGAGAGCGCGATCCGGCCGGCCACGGCGGCATTGTCGGCGATGGTCTGGTTCTGGCGCTTGTCCTGGTACCACATGGCGGCGTCTATGCCGAGCCCGGCCATGCCGAGGACGACAGGAAAGGCGAGCGCCGTGATGACGAAGCTGGCGCCCGCCTGGTCGCTCAGAAAGCGGCCCAGGCGACGGCCGCATTCGGCCAGACGGTCCCGACCGGTTTCGTGAGTTTTCGTGCGTGTCATGGCTCTTCCCCCTTACCTAGCTATTCCTGCGCGGCGAGAAATCGATCAAAGCGCCGCCGCGCCATTTCGCTGTTGTCTCGTATGCCATTATGTAACAGTCGTGTTATAATCAAATTAAAATTCTTACTTATTAAAAAAACAATTTTCGTTGTTATAAATATGTTAAGGTGTTTAGTTACCAAGTAACTAATATTATTAGTTTTCATAAAATTGTTTTAATAAATATCGGATTAACCAAACTTCAAACCCGTTGCCGCACTTCGAGACACCGCCTGCGGCGGCTCCTCATACTTCGTCCCTCGACAAGCTCGGGATGAGGAGGCTCAGCATGAGGTAAGGTGTTGATATAAAAGACCCATCCTCATCCTGAGCCTGTCGAAGGATGAGGAGCGTTCGAAGAACGCGTCTCGAGGAAGGGCCGGGGCCCGGAGCCTTGAGTATTCGCACCGAACGCAACGCGGCCCCGTCCGATCGAGCCGGACGAGACCGCGCGCCGGAGGGAAGTCGCTGCCGCCTATTCCATGATCCGCACGCGGGACTGCTGGACGCCCGTGTCGAGGCCCGCCTGGAGGCAGGCGTCCGCGTCGTTCTCGAGGTGTGAGTTGCCCGCGAAGGACACCCGGCGGGCGACGATGAGCGTGCAGTTGACGCTGCCGCTCGCCCCGCCCCGGAACTCGACGTCGGTCTTCGGGAAGTAGAGCGCGCCGTCGAGGCTCATGGAACTGCCGCCGGTGAGCTTGTTCTTGGGCAGGTTGGAGGTAGTCTCGAGGTCGGGCACGAAGGGGTCCTGGATGAACAGCATGCCGGGATACTCGCCCTCGAACTCGTCCGCGGGCGCGCGCTGGTCGATCGCGCCGCCCGTGAGGTTGAAGCTGCCCAGGTCCTTGGCGTCCATGGCGGTCAGGATGAAGGTGACGCCGTCTCCACTCACATTGCCCCCGGTCATCGTGAAACCGCCATTGTCGAGGATGTAGGTGCCGGGCAGGAAATCGACGTTGCCGCCGGTGATCTTGATGCCGCCGCAGTAGCGGCCGGGAGAGACCGGCGAGTCCGAGGAGTTCAATTTCTGCGGCTGCTTGGTGCCGGCGCAGGCGGGATCGGCCTGCAGCTCGTCGAGGATTCCGGCGTAGGGGTCCGGAACGCGCTCGGACAGCGGCTGGGGCGGCGCGTGGTGGGTCACCGTGGCGCTGCCGCTCTGCTTGATGTCGCCATAGGCCTGCAGCGGCTGGGCGGTCAGGGTGGCGTTGCCGCCGATGTAGATGGCCTCGTCGCTGCTCGAGTTGGACGCGATGCCGCAGGCCGAGGTCACGTCGGCGGTGCCGATGAACTCGACGGCGCGGTCGGCCGTCTCGTCGAGCCCCACGACGCAGTGCTCGCCGAAGGTCGAGATGCCGCCCACGGCGCGCGCGCGCATCGTGAAGGGCTGGTCGACGATCATGGTCGAGAAGTAGGTGCGCGCCGTCTGCGCGACGACCACCTCGACGAAGCCGGCGGTGCCGGCGTTCGGGCCCGCGGTGGGCGGGCTGTTGACGGTCACCGCGCCCTGCGAGCCGTGGACGAAGCCGTTGTCGGCCGCGGCGCCGCGCACGACGATCTCCAGGTCGCTCAGGCTGAGGCCGGGGTCGCGCGACAGCGCGACCGTCCCGGCCACCGCGGCGTTGTCGGCGATGCTCTGGTTCTGGCGCTTGTCCGCATACCACATGGCGGCGTCGATGCCGAGGCCGGCGAAGCCGAGAACGACCGGGAAGGCGAGCGCGGTGATGATGAAACTGGTGCCCGCCTGGTCGCCGAGAAAGCGCTTCGCCTGGCGGCCACAGGCAGTCCAACGGTCCCAACGGGCCTCGAGCATTTTCGCGTAAGTCATGATGGTCTTCCCCCTAGCTCGGCGCGCGCCCGGTGCGGCGGTTGGACGAGGCATCCCCCTAGTTGGTCCTCGTCCGGGCCCCGCCGCGGCGCGCGCCCCATTCCCGTCCAGTACGTCCGACAGATCCCCATCTGTCTGCTTGGGCACCTTGGCCGGCACTCCCCCGCCGCGCCGACGCGCCCGTCGTTATCTGGCTCTATTATGTAACAAGCATGTTATAATCGGCTTAAGAATTGGAGTAACCGAGAGAATAATTTTCGTTATTACGAGACTGCTAAATATTGTATTTATCAGATAATAATATTGTATAATATCAGATCCTGAAAATGCTCACCGGGCCAGCATGCTCCGAGACGCCGCCTCCGGCGGCCCCTCAACATGAGGTAAGACGTTGATATGAAATACCTAACCTCATCCTGAGGAGCGTTCGAAGAACGCGTCACGAAGCCTCATCCTGAGCCTGTCGAAGGATAAGCCATGAGTCACGGTCTTCGAGACTTGGTATAGGTCGCACCGATTTCTCTCTATCCCGACACGCCACGCGGCCCCGTCCGATGGGGACGAGGCCGCGCGCCGGAGTCGGGCCAGGGGAGGGGCCCGTATGCCGTGCCGGGATTACTCCATGAGTCGGACCCGGGTCTGGCTGATGGTCTCGACGCCGGCCTCCTTGCAGGCGGTCGCTTCGTTGTGCAGGTTGCTGCTGCCCGTGAAGGTCACCTTCTTCGAGACGATCAGCGTGCAGTCGGCCCCGCCACCGTTGCCACCGGCGAATTTGGTCTCCATATCCGGGAAGTAGAGCGCGCCGTTGAGATGCATGTTGGAGCCGCCGGTCAGCATGTTCGCCGACAGGTTCGCCGTGTCGAGGTTGGGCACGTAGGGATCCTGGATCACCAGCATGCCCGCGTAGCCGCCCGTGTTGTCGGCCTCTTCGGCCGTGGGCGAGCGCAGTTCGAGCAAGCCGCCGCCGGAAACGTCGAAATTGCCCAGTTCGGAGGCGTCCGAGGCGGTCAGGACGAAGGTGACGCCCGGCCCGCGAATGTCCCCGCCGCCGGTGATCTTCAGGCCACCGCCATCCAGGATGAAGAGGCCGGGCTGAAAGTCGATGTTGCCGTTGATATTGATGCCGCCGCAGTAGCGTCCCGGAGGCAGCGGCGAGGACGGCGAGCTGTGCGAGTCGACGCAGGGGGTGCCGGCCTGCAGCTCCGTGAGCACGTCCGCATAGGGGTCGTCGACGCGCTCGGACAAGGGCTGGGGCGGGAACTTCGAGACCCAATCGGCGGCGCCCTGTTTATCGATGTCGCCGTAGGCCTGCAGCGGCTCCGCGTCCAAGTACGCCTTGCCGGTGACGAGGATGGCTTGGTCGCTGCTGGAGTTCGAGGCTAGGCCGCAATCCGAGATCACGTCGGCGGTGCCAATGACCGTGATGGCGCCGTCGGCCGTCTCGTCGAGGGCCACCACGCAGTGCTCGCCGAAGGTCGAGACACCGCCAACCGCGCGGGTCTCGATCGTGATCGGCGCGTCGACGATCATGCTCGAGAAGTAGAGCGCGCCTTGTTTCCGGACGAAGACCTCGACGAAGCCCGGGGTGCCGGCGTTGGGGCCGGCGGTCGGCGGGCTGTTGACAATCACCGTGCCGTGCGTGCCGTTGACGAAGCCGTTGCCCGCCGTGCTGGTCCGCACGATCGTCTCGAGATCGCCCTGCGTGATGGTGGCGTCGCGCGACAGAGCGATCGTGCCGGCCACGGCGGCGTTGTCCGCGAGGGTCTGGTTGTGCCGCTTGTCCTGGTACCACGTGACGGCGTCGAGGCCGAGGCCGGCCATGCCGAGGAGCACTGGGAAGGACAGGGCGGCGATCACGAAGCTGGCGCCGGCCTGGTCGCCGACGAAGCTGCTCAGGTCCCGCGCGAAGTTCGCCAGACGATCCCCGAGCCGGGGCAGGTTCGTTGTGTCTGTCATTGTTGCCGTTACCTCCTTTCGTAGACCCGCGATGACGGGTTAGCGATCGCCGTGGCCGCGGTCCGGCCACGGAATCCCGTGCTCCGCTCCCGCTCACATCGTCCGCCCACCTCGTCTTCTCGCTCCCGTTTCATCGTTTCTCAAATATTTTACATAAGAAAAAAATACGATAGTTTTATAAATGATTTCGATAATTTTAATATTGTTATTATCAGGAACAGTATAGAGAAACATTCAATAACAAACAGTGAAATATATATATGGTTTTAATTGATTGTTCATTTAATCAAGGACGAACGGCCCCGCCCGAGAGGGCGAGGCCGTGCGCCGGAGGCGGGCCGGGGGTGGGGCCCGTATGCCGTGCCGGGCTATTCCATGATACGAACCCGGGTCTGCTGGATGGTCTCGACGCCGGCGTCGGCGCAGGCAGTCGCGTCGTTGTCCAGGTAGACGTTGCCGTGGAAGCTGACCTTCCTGGCGACGATCAAGGTGCAGTTGGCGCCGCCGTTGGTGCCGCCGGAGTAGTCGACGTCCTGGTGCGGCGCATAGATGGCGCCGGTCAGGTGCATGTTGGAGCCGCCGGTGAACTTATTGGTGCCCGGCGAGGCGGTCTCGACGTTCGGCACGTAGGGATCCTGTATGACCAGCATGCCGGGATAGTCACCCTCGGTGGTATCCACCGGCGCGCGCATCTCGAGCAGGCCGCCGCCCGAGAGGTCGAAGGTGCCGAGGTCCGAGGCGTCCATCGCGGTCATGATGAAGGTGACGCCCAAGCCCCTGATGTCGCCGCCGCCGGCGATCTTCAGGCCGCCGTCGTCGAGAATGTAGGTGCCGGGCAGGAAGTCGACGTTGCCGTTGATCTGAATTCCGCCGCAGTAGCGTCCGGGGGAAAGCGGCGAGTCCGACCCGCTGAAGTTCTGCTTGTTCGCGCCGACGCAGCTCGCATCGGCCTGCAGCTCGGTGAGGACGTCGGCGTAGGGGTCGGGCAGGCGCTCGGAGAGCGGTTGCGGCGGGGCCTTGTTGGTTATCGTGGCGCTGCCCGACTTGGTAATGTCGCCGTAGGCCTGCAGCGGTTGGGCGGTCAGGGTGGCGTTGCCGGACACGAGGATGGCCTCGCCGCTGTTGGAGTTCGACGCAAGGCCGCAGTCCGAGGTCACGTCGGCGGTGCCGGTGACCGTGATCGCGCCGTCCTGCGTCTCGTCGAGGGCCACCACGCAGTGGTCGCCGAAGGTCGAGATGCCGCCGACCGCGCGGGCTTCGATCGTGATTGCCGCGTCGAGAACCATGCTCGAGAAGTAGAACGCGCCTTGTTTCCGGACGAAAACCTCGACGAAGCCGGCATTACCGGCGTTGGGGCCCGCGGTCGGCGGACTGTTGACGAT
Source organism: Rhodospirillales bacterium (assembly GCA_029859805.1). Lineage (GTDB taxonomy): Bacteria > Pseudomonadota > Alphaproteobacteria > Kiloniellales > JAKSDN01 > CAMYKD01. The sequence continues at coordinate 26,770 of JAOUCL010000028.1, forward strand.
CACCTGGCCATGCGTGCCGTGCAAGAAGCCGTTGTCCGCGGTGCTGTCCCGCACGATCGTCTCGAGCGCGCTCTGCGTGAGG